>MDLB01000108.1 GCA_001730085.1 PVC group bacterium (ex Bugula neritina AB1) | reverse complement strand
AATGAATGGGACAATGGTTTTTCTGCCTCTTCGGAGGTTATACGAGCTATTAAAAAATATAATGAGGACTACCCTCATTCTGTAATAAATTATTTTACTCCTAATGCGTTCGATAATTTATGTAAACAAAAGGACCTTTATTCAAGAAGTTGTGCTTGACTTAACGTATAGCATTACAAAAGCATCCAAAGTCTAAAATGAAACTTTTAAAAAAATAAATTTTATATTAGTACCAAAAGGTACAATATTTTGAATTAAAAAATATCAAAAAAACATATAAGCAGCTTTGCGAGGCTCTAAGTTTATACGTATAAAAAATACACACTGATTTTAAAGTGTCTAAATATTAATTAGGAAACAGATAAAAAGACACAAAAAAAATTTTGACTAAACATATAGAAATTCTTAAATCAACCTCTCCCTCATCAAAAAGACGTAGGTGAAAAAAATAGAAAAAAGTTTTCATTTCAAATAAATATAAAAAACCTTAGAAAAATCTAAATGTATTTTCTTAAAATAAAAATAAGTATGGTATCAAAACTTAAACTTTTTGAAAATAAAAGGAAGGGCAAGTCCCTTATTAGGAATTATTGATAATAAATTTAAATTTTATGGCGGGAGCGACGGGACTCGAACCCGCAACATCTTGATCGACAGTCAAGCACTCTAACCAAATTGAGCTACGCCCCCGTATAAGGGCAAAGACAAAAAACTAAGAAAAAGTTTCTTATCTCAAACGCCATAAAGAGTGGATATTCTACCATAGAAAAATATTCTTTGCTAGCTAAAGTTTAATAAAATGATCTCTGCGGGTCGTCTTTTTAAATTTTTCAAAATACAAAAGACAGAGATCTTTGGATTCTTATAAAAGATTTATTAGGTTTATTTGAAAAAAATTTACATATTCACACATAAAATCAAAGGCTATTTCAAAAGTCCCTTATCGTTAAAAATCTGAAAATGTTAAAAAAAAAAAGTCTCATTAACCATGTAAGCTTCTTCAAGCTGCACTATTTTTGTAAGACATAGTTTTGAATGTATATTTTTAACACAAAATTACATAAAATTACCTTAGTCTTGTCGATTTATATTTAAATTACGATCTTTAAATGATTTTTAATTTTTGCAAAACATATAAATACTCTGATTAAAATTCTCACCCTAAAGAAAGAGATCTTCTCAACTCAAAAAGAAACTTGAACATCTCTTCAAAAAAAATTAGGAGAAAATTTTCAAGTCAGTCATTAATTATCAATGCTTTTTTCTCTCAATCGCTAAAGCCAAAAATCATCCACTTGCTTTAAAGGATATTCAAGAGTACAATGCTCCCTGTCGAGGGATTTATTCTGCTTATAAAATTTTTTTTCAAGATCTTATAGTTTATATTCAAGATCTTGATCAAGCAAAAATAAAAATTCTAAGATTTTTAAATAATCTTTATTGTGCTTTTTTAATTTTAAAATAGCTGTTGTCTTTAAAATAACCTTTCAATCGTCTTGTTTTTTTCAGAAATCACTCCTATATTTAGATAAAATATAAGGCATTTCTCATAGTCAAAAAGGTTATAAAGGCACAAGAAATTATTTTAAAAAAACTTTGGATTACTTGTAGATAACCGAAGAGTTTTTCAAAAAAATCTATAATTTTGGGAAACTCCTGATAATAAGGATTTGTATTTATGTTGTTAAAAATCACCTTATTGGCCATCTTATTCATTAGCACCTTAAACACATCCTTTTTGGAAGCACATAAAAGCAACCCTCTTTCTTTTGAAGATATTATTCCTCTAATTTTAGAAAATAACATCGATATCAAACTCTCTAAAATCAATATGAATAAATCACAAGTTTCATACAAACAAAAAAGCTTATGGAGAAACCCTACCGTTGATATTGATTGGGATAACTGGGGTGGATCTAAAGATACGGCAAACAAAGAAGATCTAGAATCAACATGGAGCTTCTCTAAGAGTATAGATTTTTCGCAACAGGGGCATTTTTCTAAAAAGATTGGGCGTTTAGACAAAATTTATCATGAAAAAATATTTGATCACACCCAAAGAGAAACTTTATCTAAAGCTAGCAATACCTTTGCACTCATTTTGAAAATGCAGTCAGATTTAAACTTAGCGAAAAAAAGGAGCGTTCTCCTTGAAGAAATGCTTGCAGTTGCTACAAAAAAAATGAAGGCAGGGAGATGCTCCGAAGTTGAGCTTTTGAGCATCCAAGCTCTTTTGGCCGAAGGAAAAATCAATATCCTTGAGGCACAAGAAAACTTAAAAATCAAGAAGCATAAACTAGAAAGATTTTGGAACCATGATGCAAAAATTTTGGGATCCGTCTACGGCACATTAGAAAACATCCCTCCTTTGCCATCAATCGACGATCTCAAAAATTCACTGGACAATAATATCGAAATCATAAAGATGAAATACGATATAAAAAAAGCTTCAATAACTTTTGACTTGGAAAAAAGGAAAGTTTTACCGACTGTTGATTTAAAAATTGGCACCCGCTTTTTACAAGAGTCCGACCAAAACACATGGGTTGCCTCTTTATCTATCCCTCTTCCTCTTTTTGACCAGAACCAAAATGCCATAAAACTTGCTAAAATAGAAAAAAAAGCAAACTCCCTTGATTTTGAAATGAACAATAAACGCATAGAAGTTTCTTTTCTAGAGCAGTATCAACACCTAAAGTTATTGCTTCGTAAAATCAATATCATGAAAGAAAAAATTATCCCTTTAAATCTACGTGCTTTACATTTAACTCACAAAGGTTATCATCAGGGTGCCTTCTCTTATTTTGAAGTTTTATCTGCTGAAAAGAAAAGTTTTGATGTCCAAGAAAAAATCATATCTTTTGCAGCACAATACATCAAAAAATATAATAATTTAATGCTTTATGTGGGCAAAGATCCCTATGTCTATGGTTCAAAAAAATCAAAAGAAAAGGAGTGATAAATGAACTTTTTAAAAATTCAACATCACTTAGGAATTCTCTTCGTCCTTCTTTGGGCACTTTCTTTAGAATCCATTCACTCTAGTGAAAAAATCCAAAAGCATGGCCTCGTTTGCAGAGAAAAAGATACAGACAAACATAAAATCCACGAACCTCATGCCGTTTACTCCAAGACCAACGACAGCAAAGATCATCACGATGAGGAAGTCGAAGCTCATGAAGATCACGATCATACAAAGTCTCCTCATAAGAGAGACAAGGTCAATATCTTTTCTAAAAAACACACAGATAATGACCATAATGAATCTGCTGAAAAACACTCTCACTCTCTCGACATAAAAGAACACCAAGATCATGATGATTCTCACGACTCTCATGACCATACAAGTAGCGACCATGATCACAATAGCTCTCACAAGGACGCTCACGATCACTCTCATGTGGACAAAGTGACCCTAACTTCCGAAGACCTCAAAGACTTTGGTATACATCTATCCACGGCTAAGTCAGGTGAAATATCGAAATATATCGAGTTAACCGGAGAAGTAAGCCTCAACGCTAACAAAGAAGCTCATATCATTCCTCGTTTCGAAGGGCTTGTTATTGACGTTCTAAAGTCCGAAGGCGACCAGGTTAATAAGGGCGAAACTTTGGCTACTTTGGAGGGGAATAACAGTTTGACTGCCTATGATCTAAAATCTTTGCTGGATGGAATCGTGTTAAAAAGACATATAACTATCGGCGAGTTTCGAGACACTTCAGCTGTCGCTTTCACTATCGGCAGTATTGATACTCTGTGGATTAAGTTCAGGGTTTACCCTAAAACACTCCCCTTGATTAGCAAAAAATCTTATATAAAAATAAAGTCCGCTTCAAAAAAAGAAACGCTTTCTTTACCTGTTTTCTATATTAGCTCGATAATTGACGAAAAAACTCGTACCGCTGAAGCAAGAGTTTCATTACCAAACCCAGACCATCTTTTTTTACCAGGGATGTTTGTCAAAGGACAACTGCTTGTAGAGAAGGTACCTGTCGATATAAAGATTCCTAAAGAGTCTCTTCAGTTTATAGATGGAAAGTGGCAGGTTTTTGTCTCTAGAGACCGAGCCTTTTTCCCAACTTCAGTCAAGTTAGGTCATGAAAATGAAACTTTTGTAGAAATACTAGAGGGGCTTTCTCATGGAGACACCTATGTCACAAAAGGAAGTTTTACTCTAAAAGCAGAGCTAGCCAAAGCGGCTTTTGATGATGGACATGTTCATTAATTTTTAAACCTGAAAGGAACTTAACCTTTGTTGGCTTTTATAAAAACATTGATAAATGTGCGATGGCTTATCGTTTTTTTCTCCTTTTTCACCGTTATTTTTGGCATGTATCAATTCAAAAGGCTTGCGGTCGACGCATTCCCAGATGTCACCCCTTCACTTGTTCAAGTTTTTGTAGAAACTGAAGGCCTAGCTCCTGAGGAGGTTGAAAAATACGTCACCTACCCTATCGAAATGGCTATGAAAGGATTACCGTCTCTAAAAGAGGTCCGCTCTGTTTCTAACTTTGGGTTATCCGTTGTGAATATTTATTTTAAAGATGGAACAGACATCTACTTTGCAAGACAACGCGTTAGCGAAAAACTAGCTTCCGCCAAAGATTCTATCCCAGAAAGGTTCGGGACCCCCGAAATGGGCCCGATTGCAACAGGTTTAGGACAAATCCTTTTTTATGTAGTCACCGATGAGTCCGGTAAGTACGGAAGTGAAGAACTACGAGAAATCCAAGACTGGCTCATCAAGTATCAGCTAGAATCTGTCACGGGAGTCACAGAAGTCTTATCTATTGGAGGACTTATTAAGCAGTTTCAAGTCAACGTGAGACCTATAGATCTTTTAAAGTATGATATCTCTTTGCTCGAAGTTGTTGAGAAACTAAAATCCAATAATGAGAATATCGGAGCCCAATTTATCATAAATAACTCCGAAGAGTATGTTGTTCGATCAATCGGGCTTGCCCGTGATATCTCGGACTTAGAGAATATCGCTCTAAAAGCTATTGATGGTCAACCTATTTACCTAAAAGATGTTGCAAACCTTCAAATCGGAGGAGAAATAAGGCGAGGTCTTGCAACAAAAGATGGTAAAGGAGAAGTTGTTGTAGGGATGGTTTTAAAGCTTGTAGGAACCAATACCCTTGATGTGATCCACCGGGTAAAAGAAAAATTTGATGCGATTAACGAAACATTACCTGCAGGGGTCAAAGCTGTACCTTATTATGACCAAGCAAACTTAGTGAGTCGTTGTTCAAAAACTGTCCGATCCGCTCTTCGCAATAGCATCTTTTTGGTAGCCATGATCATTTTTATTTTTATGGGAGGCTTCCGACCAAGTTTTGTGGTTGTACTTTGCCTGCCTTTTTCAATTTGTTTAGCTTTTATTTTGATGAAATTTTTTAATATCTCTGCTAACTTGATGTCTTTAGGGGGCATTGTTATAGCCATAGGGATGATGGTGGATGGAACAATAATAATCATTGAAAATGTAGAAAGATTTTACTCAGAAAACTTGAAAAACCCCTCTAGCAAAGACTTAATCCCCAAAGCTGTTTTAGAGGTTATTCGTCCCATTTCCTTTGCGATCATGATTGTTATGGTTGTTTTCTTACCTTTATTAACATTGCAAGGTGTTGAAGGGAAAATGTTTAAACCTTTAGCTTTCACTGTTATTTTAGCGATGTTTGGATCCTTGGTTTACTCCTTGTTCATGGCGCCTGTCTTTTCCAGCATTGTTATGTCTCCCTCAGCATTTTTAAAAAAACACAACAAATCCAAAAACTCTGATATTTTTAAAAACATCAGAGCAAAATACACTTTTCTATTGGAAGCCTGTCTTTTAAAAAGATACAAGGTTTTGTTTGCATCTGCAGCAATGTTGCTATTTGGAGGGTTCATCTTTTTTCAGCTCGGCTCAGAGTTTGTCCCTCGCCTAGAAGAGGGAGACCTTCTTGTTCGTCTAACAATGGCTCCTTCTATATCTTTAGAAGAATCTAAAAAAATGACTCTTGTTTTTGAAAAACGCCTATTAGAACGCTTTCCTGAAGTTGAAAAAGTTGTCACACGGGTAGGCCGAGGAGAAGTTGGGGCTCATGCCGATCCTGTAAACTCTGCGGAATCTTTCATCTCCTTCAAACCTGTTTCCGAATGGCAAAGAACAAAAAAGCACGACAAACTCTATTCAATGATGAGCGAATATTTTGAAAACTTCCCAGGAGTCAAATTCAACTTCACCCAGCCTATCGCTGTGGCTTTAGATGAGATGATAACAGGAACAAAGGCTCAAATCGCGATCAAACTCTTTGGACCAGATATGGATATTCTTCAAGAAAAGAGTCAAAAAATTGAAAAAGTTATAAAGAAAGTTCGCGGTGCCGCCGATGTTCAAAAGGATCAAGTTTCAGGGAACCCACAAGTACAAATAACCCTCAACCGCAAAGCCCTAGCGCGTTACGGTGTGAGCATTTCAGATGTTCAGTCTTTGATCAAGATGAGTGTTGGAGGAGTTTCAGCAGGAGAAATATTGGAAGGAGTTCGTCGTTTTGGAATCTATGTACGCTTTGAAGAAGACAAACGAAATACCGTAGAAAAAATCAAAAACATTTTAGTCGATACCCCCGAAGGTAGCAAAGTTCCCTTATCTCAATTTGTCCATATTGAAAAAGTGATTGGTGCTCGTCAAATCTCTCGAGAAAATGGGCAAAGATTCATAACCGTTCAATGCAATGTTAGAGAGCGCGACATTGGATCTTTTGTTGCAGAGTGTCAAAAAACACTTAAGAAACAGTTAACTTTGCCTCCGGGTTATATTTTGGATTGGGGCGGTCAATTTGAGCTGCAACAAGCCGCAAACAAAAGGCTTTCTTTAATCATACCGATAACTCTTCTTATCGTTTTTTTGATCTTGTTTATTCATTTCAACTCTATAAAAAATGTGGCTTTGATCCTTTTTATTATTCCTTTGGCAATGACAGGAGGTATTATTGCATTAAAGCTATCAGGGCAAAACTTATCCGTTCCCTCATCTGTTGGCTTTATCGCTCTTTTTGGGGTTGCCTTGCAAGATGCAATGGTCTTGTTAACCACTATCAAAAACTTACGTCGAGAAGGTAAAGACATAAAAAATGCTTGTTTAGATGGTGCTAATATTGTTTTTCGACCAGTAATAATGACAACCTTAACAACTTCCTTAGGTTTAATATCCCTTTTATTTTCATCAGGAGCAGGCTCAGAGATCCAAAGACCATTAGCAACCGTTGTCGTGGGTGGGCTTATAACTTCGACCTTTGTTTCTCTTCTTGTTCTTCCAGCCATTTATAGATGGTTTGATGACGTCAAACCTAAAGAACCTTCACCCCTCTAAATATTTTTCTAAGGATATATCCCTCACGATTTAACGCCACAAGGCTTCTGTCCCAATCACCCTTATATTATCCATTGAAAAAATTAAAGTCAATTGATTACTTTTTAATAAATATACCCTTAATAAGGCTGGGATTTTTTCAATAATGTCAAATTTTTTAAACGAACGCTTCTGCATTATTTTGAAAATGTATCTCTTTATTTGAAAGGTACTTTTTAAGAAAATATTAAGAAAAACGTTACTTTACTCGACAGCAATGTTGGAACTTTTAAACAATCGAAAACGTGGGGAGGTCTGAAAAGCATTTAAAATATCTTTCAACAAAACCATCTATGAATCACTTAAAGAAAATTTAAATCATTGAGAAATGATCTATGAGATATTGGGCTATGATATGATTGCAAAATGCCTCTCCGTTTTTAAGAGGCATTTCGCAATAAATTAACTATGCTGATTGAATGATCGAAACAAAGTCAGCAGCTTTCAAACTTGCGCCTCCAACCAAGGCTCCATCAATATCTTCTTTTTTGATAAGTTCCGCAGCATTAGAAGGTTTAACACTTCCTCCATAAAGGATAGAAATTTTTTGAGCTACAGAAGCTCCATATAAAGATGTTAAAAAATCACGTATCCAAGAATGTACTTCTTGCGCTTGCTCAGGAGTAGCTGTAAGTCCCGTTCCAATAGCCCAAATAGGCTCATAAGCTATCACAATATTTTCAGCATCTTCCACAGAAACACCTTTTAAAGAGCCAAAAACACGCTCTTTCAAAAGAGTTTGAAAGTCTTGACCTTCTCTTTCTTCTAAAGTTTCTCCCACACAAACAATAGGTTTTAAGCCTACACTCAATGCTTTGTGAACTTTTTGACTCACCAAGTCATTGTCTTCACCAAAATGTTCTCTACGTTCCGAGTGCCCTAAAATAACATAAGAAACACCCGAAGAGCTTAACATTTCTCCGGAAATTTCTCCTGTCCAGGCTCCTGGGGCTGTGTGCCACATATCTTGAGCACCAACAGAAGCATTAGCATTTTTCAACCCTTGAACAACTTGGTCTATAAAAATAGCTGGAGGACAAACAACAACCTCACAATCAATAGAAATCTTTGATAACCCTTCAATAAAGTCAGAAACAAAAGACTCAGACTCTTCACGGGTTTTGTTCATTTTCCAGTTACCAGCAATAATATTTTTTCTCATGATTCACCTTTCTCTAATCATTTTGTATCTTTTAAAGTCAGAGCAGCAACCCCAGGAAGCGTCTTTCCTTCCATGAATTCTAATGAAGCTCCTCCTCCTGTAGAAACATGGGACATAGAATCTGAATAGCCAAATTTTGCAACAGCTGCAGCGGTATCTCCGCCCCCAATAATCGTTGTAGCCTTCGAAGAAGCAACCGCTTTAGCAACACCAAGTGTTCCAAAGCTAAAAGGTGCCATTTCAAAAACGCCCAGTGGGCCATTCCAAACAAGGGTCCCAGACTCTTCAACTGCTTTTGAAAAAGCCTTCACAGATTTTGGACCTATGTCCAAAGATTCCCAACCATCTTTAACCCCAGGAACCTCTGTAGTTTCGATATTTGCTGAAGCTGAGAAGTCATCCGCAATAACATGATCCAAAGGTAAAAGTAACTCAACACCTTTATCTTTCGCTTTTTGGATAATATCCAAAGCAAGGTCAACTTTATCTTTCTCAACAATGGATTTTCCAACTTTAATACCCTGAGCCAGAAAAAAGGTATAAGCCATCCCTCCTCCAATAATGAGAGTATCGACCTTATTCAAAAGATTTTCAATCACTAAAATTTTATCGGAAACTTTCGCGCCCCCCAAGATCGCCAAAAAAGGCCTGGTCGGATTAGATAGCGCCATAGAAAAATATTCAAGCTCTTTTTTCATCAATAATCCCATGACAGATTGATCAAAAAACTCTGTCACAGCATGTGTTGACGCATGGGCTCTGTGAGCAGCTCCAAAAGCATCATTAACATAAACGTCACCCAAAGCCGCAAGCTTTTTAGCAAACTCAACATCATTTTGAGTTTCCTCTTTGTGAAAACGTAAGTTTTCTAACAAAAGAACATCTCCAGCCCCAAGTTTTTCAGCCAAAGCTTCGACCTCAGAACCAACACAGTCAGGAGCCATCACAACTTCTCCGCCTAAACATTCAGATAACCTATCTCTAACAGGCTTTAAGCTAAGTTCTGCAACCCGCTGTCCTTTAGGACGACCCAAATGACTCATCAAAACAAGAGATGCGCCTTTTTCCAAAAGATAACGAAGAGACGGCAATGCCGACTGAATACGTTTATCATCTGTGATATTCCCAGAAGAATCCAAAGGAACATTAAAATCAACACGAACAAGCGCCTTTTTGCCAGTCCAATTCACATCTTCAATCGATAAACGATCCACTTAAAAACTCCCTTCATAAATCTATTGAATAAAAGACTAAAGAAGACCGTTGCAAAACTCTTTCTACTATTCATTAGAAAAAGTATACAACGGTCTCTATATAATGTTCTTGATTTTTCGAAAGTCTTGATTAAAGACCTTGAGCCATCAACTTAAAAAGGTCAACACAACGGTTAGAGTAACCCCATTCGTTATCATACCAAGAAACAACTTTCACCATGGTTCCGTCCATAACCATTGTCGATAAAGCGTCGAAAACACTCGAGGAAGGATCACCTATGATATCCGAAGAAACGATTGGGTCTTCAGTATATTTTAAAACACCTTTCATAGACCCTTCGGCATAGGACTTAATAGCCGCATTAATATCTTCAACTGAAACAGTTTTTCCCAACTCAGCAACCAAGTCAACAACTGAACCATCTGGGGTAGGAACGCGGATCGCCATCCCGTGAAGTTTACCAGCTAGTTCTGGTAAAACTTTTCCAACAGCTTTCGCTGCACCTGTTGTTGTAGGAATCATGTTCAAAGCCGCTGCACGTGCACGTCTCAAGTCTGAATGTGGCAAGTCCAACATTCTTTGATCATTTGTATATGAATGCACAGTTGTCATCAAACCTTTTTTAATACCAAACTCTTTATGCAAAACTTTCGCAAGAGGTGCAAGACAGTTTGTTGTACAAGAAGCGTTAGAAACGAGTTGATCTTCCGGCTTTAAAGTTTCATCATTCACACCTTTAACGATTATCGCATCGATATCATCTTTGGGAGGAACCGATAATAAAACTTTTTTAGCACCTGCTTTTAAGTGCTTTGCCATCAATTCTCTTGTTGCAAAAATACCTGTTGACTCTAAAACAATATCAACATTGGCACCCTTCCAAGGTATATTTTCAGGATCTCTTTCAGCTGTTATTTTGATCTCACGACCATTAACAACGATCCCATCTGCAGAAGCTTCAACAACACCATCAAATCTTCCAAAAACAGAGTCATATTTCAAAAGGTGAGCGATAGTCTTAGGATCAACAAGGTCATTTATTGCTACAACCTCAATGGTTTCATCTTTTTCAATAGCACGAAAAACATTTCGACCTATTCTTCCAAATCCATTAATTCCAATTTTTATTGACATAAAAAATCCCTTCTCCGCGATATCGCGGTGCATTATTCATGATTTAAAACCTCTGGACAATCTCACACACCCCCCTTAATTTGCGCTTATTCTAAATTTAAGAGATATTTGAGATTGTGCAGAGGTTTATTCTTTAGTAAATCAAATAGATCTAGAAAAGATGTTTGGAACATATTTATCTAGATTTATCATATTGAAATACTTTTTGCTTCGAAAAAGAAAAAGCATTCGGGCTAAAGGAACAGCTCTTCATTTTGAAAAATCCTTTAAAATCAAAAAATGTTTCAAGAATATATCCAAAAATCTTTATGGTAGAGCTATTCAGTCTCACAAAAATCCTTGATCAAGACATCTTTAGATTTCTACAGAGAACCCAGCCTTCACATTTTAACATAAAAAATCTTTAAGCTCTACTGGTCTTTCTCTTCTAACCCAACTTGAACAAAAAATATCCGCTACCATAACTTCGCCAACTCAGACACAACTCGCTAATAAATTTTAAAAAAATATAAATATTTGCATTTTGACTAGCATAAATATATATATAAACTATCTTTACTCTACTAAAATCAATCAAGACTTTCCATTATTAAATATCAGATCTTTAGCCTTGTCTAAAAAAACCTCAGCGTAATTATACATACCGAGTACTTACGGACTTATGATTGAGTCGTTCATTGGAAGAATTAAAGCTATTAGCAATTACAAGGAATAAACGAGGAACCTCGCTGAGTGTACCACTATTACCGAATAATTAAAAAGCTATCATTTTATTTTCGCAATCATTATTTTTTATAAAAAGTTTTCACAGGAAGTCTATAAGAAATAAGAATAATAGAATAGCTCTTTAATTGATGACTCTTTCCTTTTTTACAAAAAGTTTCGAGCAGAAAAACACACAAAAGCCGAGTATCATTCCGGGAGCTATTTCATAGAAGTAGTTCTCCCACCCAAGAAGTTTCCAAATAACAACCCCTAATGTCCCTAAAGAAGCAATCGCTATCGATAATCTTTCAGAAGGTCTACCGTTAAACGCATATATGATCAAAAGAGGTGCAAATGACGCTCCTAATGCCGACCAAGAAACTAACATCAAACTAAAAACACTTTTGCTCCCATAAAGAGCAATCATCAAGGCGATAAATGTCACAAAAACAGTTGATAACTTGGTTATTAAATAGGAAGGCTTTTTTTTGCCTGTAAAATCAGATGTAACCGCAGCACTACAGCTAAGAACTTGAGAGTCAGCCGTTGACATAGTTGCAGCAAAAAGGCCTGCTAAAACTAATCCGATCAAAACTTCGGGAAGAAGGGCATCCGCAAGTTTTGGCAATGCCAATTCGGCATCAAAATGATCAATATCAGGCAGTAAAATCCTAGCCATTGCCCCAACCATAATCGTTAAAATACTAAATAATGTAAAAAGACTGTAGTAGTAGACCCTAACCTTGAACATATTATCAGGACGATCCATAGCCATGAACCTAACCATAATTTGAGGTTGCCCAATCACCCCAATTCCAGCAAGAATCCAACCCAAAATAAATAGAAAAGGCCCCGTAACTGAGCCAATATGTAAATTTTGTGTAAAAAGACAGGTATAGTCATCTGAAATGTTTTGGAGTTTAAAAATAAGCTCCGAAACTCCTCCAATTTTGATAATTGAAACAATGCAAAGTAATCCCATCGCAAATATCATAACAAAGGACTGTGCTGCATCTGTCCAAATTGAGGCACGAATACCACCAGAAAAACAATACAACAGCAATATTATCGCCCCAATGATTGCACCTAGCTTATAATCCCAGCCAAATAGAACATGCAAAGCTTTACTCCCTGCATTTAACTGCCCTGCAGCATAGGTGCCAAGAAAAACAATGGTCACTGTTCCCAAATAAGCTCTTAGTTTAGTATAGTTAAAGTTCCCCCACTTACTAATAACACCAGCAAAGCTTAAAACTCTTTCATTTTGAGCTTTAACTCTTAATTTTTTATGTATAAAAAAAGACGCTATAAAGTCACCCCCAATCAACCCCACCATTAACCAAATAGAGGAAAGGCCTTGAGTATAGGTGCAACCTATCATCCCTATAAACATAAACCCACTATTATTAGTGGCAACCGCAGATAAGGCTACAAGCCATGGTTTCACACCCTGACTTGCTAAAAAGTAGTCCTGATTCGTATGCTTGTTAGCTAGTGTCGATAAAACACCAATACAAATAAATATAGATAAGAAAAAAATAAAACTGATAATCATATTAGAATAACTTTCATTTTCAACTTAATAAAAGTTTAAAAAGGCGATGCAACTAAAAACAAAGCAAATCCAAAACAAGAGGTGCCATCTATTTTTCAAAATTTTACCTTCTTCAAAATTTTTTAATCAAATGATACACTAAATCACCCATAAATAATTATATTTGGTACAGACCTTTAAGAATATCACTTCCTACCCTAAATAAAGGGTAAATAAAGACCAACAGAAGTCTATTCCTCCTATAAAGTCTTTACATTTCAACACTTTTGCAAAAAGATTCTCATAAAAAAATGATAAAAACATTGATACTATTCATAGGTTTTAAACAGCTAAACTATATCTGCTAATATAGTTTACGTCAAGAATAAGAATTTTTTTTGAGATGAATAACATACGAATTATGGATTCAAATATTTTTTTACCTAAAAAATCACCTAATAAACCCTACTCGTTTTAACGAAATATAACTTAGTATTAGCCAATAAAAAAATTTGCTCTTTCTATCGGTCATAATCATATATATAATAGATAATGATTCTTTCGCTTGAGGAAAGCAATATCTGTCAAATAGTAAAGCTTATAACCCAATGGAAATTGATTTAACAAAAGAACAAGATTTAATTTCGATCGTTCTTCCAGCTTATAATCATGAAAATTATATTGATAGATCTATCGATTCAATAATATCTCAAAGCTACAAACATATAGAATTGATCATCGTTAACGATGGATCTACGGATAACAGTACAAATATATCCTAACCCCTTTATTTTATTATAGATGGCATAGCAAAAATACTATCTTAGTTGAAAAAAATAGACTCGCAATCGATGGACATAAAGCTTTTTTACTAGAAGAAAAATACGCCAATAGCAATAGATTTTAAAAAATATATGACACTTATAAAAACGGGACATTAAAAAAAATACGCATCCCTTTTTTATTAGAGTTTACGAAGAAAAAGG
This sequence comes from PVC group bacterium (ex Bugula neritina AB1), assembly GCA_001730085.1. Taxonomy (GTDB): domain Bacteria. The sequence continues at coordinate 75,156 of MDLB01000108.1, read as the reverse complement.
CAACTATATTTAAAGGTACTCTTCTCAAACTAATATGTCTACAGGTTTTTGAAAAAAGAAAAACTATAAGTGAAAAAACATTTAAAGATACTAGGCTTTCAAAGAGCAAAGAACTTTTAAATAAAAAAATACCCCTTCTAAAAAAAATTGACCTGAAAAATTCAGCAAATACAATTTCGGGAAACAAAAGACTGACATGATTTAATAGAAAAATTCTATCTTTAATTAAGCCCAATATAGAAAATTTCAACTTACTATATTCATGTTAGATTATTTTTTACTTGCTATTTCAAAAATTTTCTTTTACCTTTTTGGTTTATATGAAAAAGCACTATTAATTTAACTAGGAGCAAAAATGACAGAGACTAGTTTTTATACAAGAGAAGAATTACAAAAATTAAACCTTAAATCTTTTGGAAGAAAGGTTCTAATATCTCGTAACGCAAAAATGTATAACGTATCAAATATTGAAATTGGTGATAATGTTCGTATCGATGACTTTTGTATCTTGTCTGGAAAGATTAAGTTAGGCTCACATATTCATATCGCATCGGGAGTTTATATGTTTGCGGGAGATGCGGGTATTGAAGTAGAAGATTTTTCTGGACTATCACCACGTTGTTCTGTTTTTGCAATAAGTGACAACTTCTCCGGGCAATGGCTGACTAGTCCTGTGATCTATGATGAATATAGAAATGTTTCATCAAAAAAAATAATTTTAAAAAAATATACCTTAGTTGGAACTGATACCGTCATATTACCAGGGGTTATCATGGCAGAAGGATCTACTGTTGGAGCAAAATCTCTTGTAAGAAAAAAAACCGAGCCTTGGACAGTTTACAATGGATCTCCTGCAAAAAAAATAAAAGCACGTTCAAAAGATTTGCTAAACCTAGAAAAAAAATTTTTAAAAACTTGGAACTCCGAAAATGCCTACTAAATTCACCTCCCCTATATTTATTACTAAGCCTCTTTCTCCAAAAAAAAAGAATATTCTTAAATCATTTGAAAATATAATAGATTCTGGATGGTTTACAAATATGGGACCTCAGCACTCCCTATTTGAAAAAAAACTCTCTGAATACCTGGGAACCCCTAATATCTCTGTTTTTAATAATGGAACTTTGGCATTAATAACGGCATTGAAAGCTCTTGATTTACCTAAAAGCTCAGAAGTTATCACAACACCATTTACATTTGCAGCTACACCTCATGCTATTGTTTGGAATGGACTAAATCCTGTTTTTGCTGATATTGACCCCAAAACTATGACCTTGTCACCCCAAGCCATCGAAAAAGCAATTACACCTCATACTTCTGCCATACTACCTGTTCATGTCTATGGGTTTCCATGTAATGTAGAGGAAATTAACAAGATAGCAAAAAAACATAAATTAAAAGTCATATATGATGGTGCACATGCATTTACAACAAAGTTGAAAAGGAAGTCTATTTGTACTTGGGGTGATATAACAATGCTATCTTTTCACTCAACCAAGTTATTTAATTCAATAGAAGGGGGTGCTCTTGTATACAATAACGATTTTTTATCTGACAAAATACATGAGTTAAGAAACTTTGGCATTAAAAAATTCGATAATATTGAAAAAATAAAAGAAGGCATTAAAACAAAAGACTTAATAAATAGCATTGGAATTAATGGTAAGTTAAATGAATTCCAAGCCGCATGGGGAATAGAAACTCTTCCATTAGTAGAGCCTGAACAAAAAAAACGTAAACTCATTTCGGAAAAATATAAAAATGAATTAAAGAATCTTGACTTTATAAAAGTCCCTGATTTTCCAAAAGATGTTAGTAACTCTATGCAATATTTCCCAATTTTATGTGAGGGAAAAAGAGATGCACTATATGAAAAACTATTAGAATATAATGTTTATTCCAGAAAGTATTTCTATCCACTATGTAGTAACTTTTCATATTATAAAAACCTTCCATCAGCAAATAGAGATAATTTAACAATTGCAAATACTCTTGCTAACCAAGTCTTATGCTTACCTTTTTATGGAGATCTAGCAAAAAGGGATTGTGAAAAAATCAAACAAATATGTGAGATAATAAAGGAAATAAAATGATTTATTATAAAATACTTTTTTGAACCTAAAACCTACTTGTAAAGCATATTAATTATGAATATTGATTTTAAAAAAAAAGCAGATAAAAAACCCAAAGTATCTGTTATGATGGCGTCATATAAACACCCTCTTTGGATTGAAGAAGCTATTGAATCTGTTTTAAATCAAACATTTAAAGACCTCGAGCTTATAATCGTCGATGATGCTTCAAATGACGGCTCCTCTGAAATAATAAAAAAATACGCAAAAAGTGACGATCGCATTAAGTATAAAGTCTTTCAAAAAAATAAAGGAGCGGTTGCTGCTACACATGAATGCTACAAAATGTCTTCTTCAAGTTACCTTTCTCTGATTTCCTCTGACGATATCTGGGAACTGGACAAACTTCAACAACAAGTCCTTATGTTGGATAGTAATAAAGAACTAGGCGCTGTCTTTGCTTTACCAACATTTATTGATTCGAATAGTCTGCCTATTAAAACATTAAAAAATGAATTTTCTAACTCTTTAAAACCAAATACTCGTGCTGAGTGGATGAACTTCTTTTTTAATAAAGGGAACTGTATCTGCCATCCTACAATATTAATACGTAAATCATGTTACGAAAAAGTAGGGTTTTATAATCCAGCCCTTCGTTCCTTACCTGACTTTGATATGTGGGTACGACTCTTTTTTACTTATAATGTCAAAGTTTTAGATAAGAAACTAATTAGATTTCGAAAACATGATTTTAACGAAAGTCGAGGCACTCAAGCTAATATTATTAGAAATAAAACAGAATCTAAACAAATCTTAAATCAATTTATAATCCAAATTAAAAACATTAAAAGTTTAATAGAAATATTTCCAGAACATTTAGACCTTTTTAAATTAAAAGATGATACTCTTATTCCTTTTTATATAGCACAAATTGCTTTAATGAAAAGAGATGCATTTGCCTCTGATTTTGCATTTGATATTTTATATACAGAGATGGCAAAGCCTTCTGTACATAAAATTATCGAAGAAAATAATCTTTATAGTAGTGTGCAACTATCTCAAGATGTTGTTTTAGCTGATATCTATAAAGAGGGAGAATGGTCAAAAAATACAATATACTTTAAAGTACCTTTTTTAATAAAAATTGAAAAGAAAAAAAAATCATCTCAATCTACTTTTTTAATTTCAATTCTAAATATTGTAATTTTAAAAAGAATAAAAACATTAAGTTCTAATTTAATTATTTTTTTTGGAATAAAAATAAGATAATTTAATCAATAAATATTAATAGTATTTAAAAAATAAAAATCCTGAGGGAAAAACATATACCTGTAAGATCTGTCACGCAATAGCACAAGTCCTGGCTTTGCATGTTGAGGAAATATCCATTCGCTTTGGATAGTAGCGTCATTAATTTTGAATGTTTGGCCAACATTCAAATAACTAAATATGATATCAAAAATACCATCAAATCTTCTTCGACACTATTAAGAGTTCTTATATCAAAAAACGCAGAAATTTTTTCTATTGTATACTTCTGATTCAATATTTTTTCTAAGGTCAAAGTATGATTCCAACGTTTATTAGACTCTGAAAGAACCCTAACGGCATTTAAGAAATCACCCCCCTGAGACATCAATGGCAAGCTAGCAGTTATTTTTGTTTGTAAGATTGATGATATTAAATCATAAAAATCATTAACGTGATAAGGTAAAGTCATCTGTATCTAAATGGTCTAATTTTGCAAAAGATGCCGGTGTCAGTACTGCAAGTTGTAAATTGATTGATTCCACTATAGCAAAAATAATCAAAGAGAATTTTTAAGCACCACTCACCCACTTGCTTTTGACTATCTTGGGTCTGGGAATAGCAAATACCAGATTTTAAAATATCAGCTTCAATTTTATAGTAAATTTTTCCACAATTTAACCTAAAACAATTTGACCAAGCAAACAAGCATCTTTGCCATCTGCAAGTAATTGTTGCAGCCACTTCTCGGTAGATTCTTGGCGCTATTTTTTATCAGCACCTTCAGGTACTCCAATACCATCAAAACCGTAGGCCTTTATTTCACTGACTAATATTTTTTGTAGTTCTGGCATAATCGCTGTCTTGCCGCTACCACTATCGCCACCTATAAAATATAACTTCATGAAACATTCCTCATTTTGTCAGCATGGTATGCTCTTTCTATCGTGCCGTTTGGCAAGAAATTAGGTTGTAGTGTGTCCAAGAAACTGCATCCGATCATCACCGCCTTCATCAGATAAGAAGATGTATTCACAATATTCAGAAATATCTTGTAATATGTGATTAAAACGATAGTAACAAAGTACGTCTTGATTTATATTGGCTTGCCCATAGCCTTTATAAAACAATGATTCTTCTTCAGTTGGTGTATAGCCACTATCCCAAATACCTGCACCAATAAACATTAAATCTCGCTCCTTTGCTGCTAAGATCAGAGTATCCCAGGCAATGAGATACAAATGGTTGTTTTGCTCAATCAACAAATTCCAGCCGTACATGTCAGCATGACATAATACATGTTGAAGGGATCGATTTTGCAGTATGGAGCCAAGTTCTTCTGTTCGTTTTATCAACTCCAAGATGATTTTATTTTTAGATTTCAATAATGCAGGCAACTTTGCAGCTACAGCTTCATCAAAAACTTCATTTTGGGTACGATCAAGGAATAATCTCACCGTTTGACAACACTTCAATGAGAAAATTTCTTTTGGCAGATTGCTAATAATAGATTCAGGAATATCAGCGGAATGTAATTTTTTAACTGCTTCCCCAAGTTGCTGCCATTGTTGTTCTGATATTTTAGTATCCACACCATTACGCCCATTAATATAAGGATACAAAGCCACCTTAAAGGTATCTAAATTCGTCCAACATTCGTCTGTTTTGGTTGCAATAGGTCGGATAATATTTTACAGCCCAATTTGTTTTAGGTGATGTGGAACCAATATGCTGGGCTCACAAAAATCTCCAGATCGTAGCTTTAGGAAATAGTCTGTTTTATCTGTTGTCCTAACTCGGTACACGGCAGTATTAAAATCAACACCAAGCCGGTAGAAAAGAAATTTCAGCGACATCTAAACTCAAGAGATTTCTCTAACGAAGAGTACTCCGCCACCCACCTTCCAAAAACGAACCTCAAAGTGCCAAAATTACAAAAACCCAATAAAATCAAGGGTTTGATAGATGCATACCTTCGGCACCCACGTTCGCATGTAACGGAGCATTGGAGAACAAAAAGTGAGATTTTGGGGTAATTTTAGGATTCTCTAGGTACGCATGTTTTACAAGACTAAAACGCGCTAAAGCCCATGAATAAGGGGGTTTAGCGGCGCTTTCGCAAACTAAGAAAATCTAGCAAAAACTTTTCGAGAAATAAAAAATGGCGGAGAGGGTGGGATTCGAACCCACGGTTCCGTTACCAGAACAACACCTTAGCAGGGTGCCACTTTCGGCCACTCAGTCACCTCTCCACTATGATTATTTTGAAGAAAGCATTTTAACACAAATTTCACGTTTTTTGATTAAAATATTTAATAGAGTATGCTTCTATAAAAATATCACACCTCTTATGCAAACTATAAAGTATTCATTAAGAAAAGAGAAGCAGCCATTATTTTTGTCGAATTTAAAACGTGAACTTATTCTAAAGCACCTTAAAAGTATAAAAAAGCCCGTCTATTCTTTATTTCGAATAAATTTTATAATAAATGTTATCTCTTTGTAGATATTTTTTCAAAGCAGAATAGATTTTAATCTATTTAGCAAAGTTTATACAGTCAAAGAGTCTCTGTTTTTAAAAAGAAAATAATACACCATCTAAAAAAAGCATTGCTCAATGCAAAAAACAACAGCATTTCATATATCTTTAAAGATGTTTAAAAAGATGATTTTCTTCTTCCCTAAGCTTATCCAGAAAGATCTTTAATATAACTTTAATAAGTTTAGCCCTTGAAATAGCTAAATAACTAGAAATAAGAAAATGGCTTTCAAGAAATATTTTTTGTGAAATAAAAACCAGGGATAATGATAAAGCTATCAAAAAAACTTGTAAGAGAAACGCTAAATCTTTTTAAAAAGCACAACATAAACCTTCTAGCAAAGAAAGAGTTTTTTTTGACCACCTGTTTTGTGCTATAAAATATACTTTCATACATTTGGAAGATATTTTCAGCAGTAATTCAAAAACCCACGTGTATAATCTTAAAAGCTTTTATCCCACACTCTTTAAAAAGAACTAGACATAAATGAATCATAAGATTATACGCAAAAAAAGGTTCAATAAAAAGAAAGTTACTCTTACTAAAGTTTTTTCATAAAAAACCCAACCGGCTTTTTATTCTTTCTCGGATTCCTCTGAAGATTCTGCCTTTTCTTTGTCTTCAGAAGCGTTCTCTTCATCAGGCTTTGTTTCAGGATCTAAGCTCTCCTCCGAAGTCACTTCATCTTTAGATGCTTCTATCTCCCCAGATTCGTCTGCTGAATGAACTTCCGCTTCAACGGGTTCTTCTTCTCCAGCGCCTTCTGCTGAATGAACTTCAGCCTCAACATGTTCTGCTTCTTCAGAATTTTCTACCGAAGAATACTCCTCTGATGAAGTATCCTCTTCTTTTTGTGCTTCTTCCATTTCAAGGTCCGCCATAGCGTTTAAGGAAGAAGGCTCTTCTGAGATTTCTTGAACCTTACTGGGATAAATCTCACCAAACCCTCTAAAAAGAACAATCGCCAGCAAAATCGTCAAGGGGACAGTTAAAACCATAAAAAATGGAGGAAAATAAGCATTCATGAGCATAGAAAGCATAGAAAGACTCAAAACAGCAGCGTATAAAGTAAGAGCCTCTTTTTTGACTTCGTAAAATTTATTCCAAATGTTTTTAACATATAGAATCTCTCTTATTTCTCCAGTTTCTAGATATGTTCCTATAACAAAAGGACAACAAATAGCCACACCGATACCTAAGATATATCCTAGTACAACGAGCGCTCCTCCAAGGTAATTCAAAAAATCACCCAAACCAGCTATCATAAATGAAATAAAAGTTAAAGCCATAATAGGAATAACATAAACTAAAAAGCTTAAAGTACCGATAACTCCCAAAATAAAGAGGTTCACCATACTATTAGCTCTATTAAGTTCTTCCGTTCCAGCAATAGACCATTCTGGCAAATATCGCTCCTCTTTTCTAATCCCCGACTGAAAAACAAGCATAAGGTAACCAACAGTCACAAAGTTTAAAACAGGAATCATCGCGAGAAGTGCAGCGATTAAAATTTTGGAAAACCAACGTTTATCTTCAAATGGGAATCGTAAGAGCCCCATAAAGTCACATTTCATTATATTTATCCTCCATTGAATATAGCACATAAAGGGATTATTTTTTTATAGAAATCCCCTCCCCTTAAAGGTATCATATTCAAGAGGTTATGTGCAAGCAAAGATATGTTGCCTCCCATGCAAAATCGCTCATATTTTTTTTAGGGCTCTTTTAAAAAGTTTTGTCATTTAGGAAAAAGCTCCTATTATAAATGGAGTTAATCTCTCTCTAAACAATAACAGTAGTAAAAATTTTTTCAATCAATCTTGTCAAACATTTTAAATACACTTTTAATAAGGGAACTAATGGATAATAAAAAAATCATCCCTTGCTTTGGTAAAAAACCTATTTCAAACACCTACGCCTATTATCACGATAATGAATGGGGTTTTCCTGTGCATGAAGATCAGAAACTTTTTGAGGCATTAATATTAGAAGGTGCTCAAGCAGGTTTAAGCTGGGAAACCATTTTAAAAAAACGAAACTCTTATAAACAGGCTTTTCATGACTTCGATATATTGAAAGTTTCTCAAATGAGTAACTTTGAAATCAAAAGTTTATATTCAAACAAAAATATTATCCGCAACCGTTTAAAAATAGATTCTGTTCGGCATAATGCTTTGGTTTTTTTAAGTATTCAAAAAAAATTCGGATCGTTCAATAAATATTTATGGAGCTTTATTGACAATAAAACTATCCATAATGAATGGAAAACATACAAAGACATCCCCTCTTTATCCTCAATAAGTGTGAAAGTATCTAAGGCCTTAAAAAAGCGTCACATGAAATTCATTGGACCTAAAATCATATATGCTTATATGCAAGCTATAGGAATGGTAAACGATCACTTAAAAAGTTGTCCGTGCTACAAGAAAATATTAAAAAAATAGATTCTTTTAATAGGGGAAAAGTTTTGAGGTAACTTATTGCTTTTAAGTCTTACAGATAGACTCTGCCTTCAAAATAAGTTTATTACTTTCACTTAATAAGATCTGTACCAAGATATTTTTGTAAAACACGAGGAACCGTTAAGGATCCATCTTTATTTTGATAGTTTTCTAATATAGCTATCAAGGTACGAGGCAAAGCAAGACCAGATCCATTCAGTGTGTGCACAAGCTCTAAAGAGGCATCTTTTTCCGATCTAAACTTCAAAGACATTCTACGTGCTTGAAAGTCTTCAAAATTACTACACGAAGAAACCTCTAAAAAATCATTCAAACCAGGCGCCCAAACTTCTAAATCATAACATTTCGTCGCACCAAAACTTAAATCCGATGAACATAGTTCGACAACACGATAAGGCAATTCAAGCTCTTTTAAAACTTTCTCAGCATTTTCACGTAAACCTTCCAAGTGATCATAGGAAGTATCCGGATGAACAACTCTAACCATCTCAACTTTATCAAACTGATGTAAGCGAGTGATACCTTTGGAATTTTTCCCATAAGCACCTGCTTCTCGACGAAAGCAAGGGGTATAAGCAACAAATGTTTTAGGAAGATCCTTTTCTTCTAAAATTTCTTTGGCATAAATATTAGTAACAGGAACTTCTGCTGTAGGAATGAGATATAAAGATCCATCATCTATCCCATACATATCTTCTGACATATGTGGCAACTGTCCTGTTCCTGTAGCTGTTGCAGTGTTCACAAGAACTGGTGGAAGAACTTCCTCATACCCATGTTTATTAATATGTAAGTCCAACATAAAGTTGATCAAGGCTCTGATCAAACGTGCACCCCAAGAACGATATAAAACGAAGCCGGAACCCGTCAATTTGGCTCCACGAACTAAGTCGAACATATCAAAACGAGCGCCTATCTCTTCATGAGACTTAAAAAGATCTAAATCACTTTTTTCAGAAGAAGGATACCAGTCTTTAACAAAAACGTTTTCTTTTTCACTCATCCCAAAAGGAACTGTCGGATGTAATCGATTAGGTATCTTGTAAGCTAATTGCTTAACTTTTAAATCTATTTCCTTCGCCTTCTGATCCATACTCTTGATTTTTTGAGCTAAGTCTTTCATCTCACTCATCAAGGAATCAACATTATTTTTCAAAGATTTATCTTTACCGATTTGGGAAGAGACAAGATTTTTTTTACTTTTTAAAGTTTCGACTGATAACAAAAGATCACGTCGTTCTCGATCCAAACTTAAAAAACTTTGTAAATCAAAATCACTTTTACGAGCATCTAATATCTTTTGAAATTCGTCAGGATTAGCACGAAGCCACTTTAGGTTTACCATTTAAAGATCTCCAACAAACTAATGATCTTGCAAAAAAAATAAACCCCTTTTAACTAAGAGGTCCAAACACTCTTTATCCTCAGCCAAAGAAGGCAATATCTTATAGTTCAAATCAGGATGATCTTCTAAAAAGCTTTGAAGTTCTTCTACTATATCATTTTTGACATGCATACCAACCCCTAAAAAAAGAGGCCACAACAAGACATCGCGAAACCCTTTTTGATATAAATTCTGTAAAGCCTCAGGTAAACTAGGAGACATCATCTGAAGAAAACACAAAAAAACATTATCTTTAGAAGAAAGTTCTAGAATCTCACGGTGTATATAGTTAAAGGATTCAGCCCAACTCGATAAACGACTCCCATGTGCCACCAATAGAATAGCTTGACTCAAGACAAAAAAGCTTTACTCATCTGAAGAAGATACTTCAACAACTTCTGTATCTTTTTCAGGTGACTTTTGAACACTCTCTTCTTTAGGAGTAGCATCAACAACTTCTGTTTTTGGAGTAGGCCTGTCTACCAATTGCCAAATAACCATAGAAGCCGCATCTCCTCGACGTGCAGGTAGTCGAATGATCCTAGTATGACCACTAGGACGTTCTAAGTTTCTTTTAGAGATATCATCAAAAAGCTTAGAAACGATTTCTTTTCGCCACAAAACTTTCGCAGCTAATCTTCTATGATGAACTTGCCCTTTTCTCCCAAGAGTAACAAGTTTATCTGCCAAACGAGATGCTTCCTTCGCCCGATCAATAGTCGTTTGAAGACTCTCATGCTCATACAAACTCATCACTAAGTTCGATAACATTGATAGACGGTGGGCAGATGTCCGACCCAACTTTTTATATTTTCGACGTGCTCGCATAATAAACAAAACCTTCCGAATAATCTATATTCTATTTTTTTCTCCAGCCTTTATTCGGCTTCTGACTCCATTGACTGAGTAACTTTCATGTTTAGCGAAAGGCCCATATTTTCAAGAACCTCTAAAATTTCAGTCAAAGATCTCTTTCCAAAGTTACGGTATTTTAACATTTCAGCTTCAGATTTAACCACCAAATCTTGAATAGTTTCAATACCCGCATCTTTCAAACAATTAACAGATCTTACAGAAAGCTCTAAATCTGAAATATCTCTTTCTAACTTTAAGGAAAGATCTGAAGTTGTCTCTAACTTAGCAACTTGTTGAGTATATTCCTCTTCTTCTGGAACCTCTTGAAAAACGCCCAAGTACTTTCTCCAAATAGCCGCAGCATGATTCAAAGCATCTACAGGAGAAATACTCCCATTGGTAAAAATTTCCAGAATCAACTTATCATAATCTGTGACTTGAACAACACGTGTATCTTGAACATTAAATTGAACTCTCTCAATGGGAGAAAAAACAACATCAATTGGTATAACCCCAATAGGAAAACCTTCTTCTCTATTTTCCTCAGCTGTCACAAATCCTCTTCCTCTAGAAACTGTCAACTCAATGTAAATCTTCCGAGAACTACTTAAAGTGAAAAGGTAATGGTCAGGATTGATAACTTCAATCCCAGCGCCCGTTTTAATATCTCCAGCGGTAACAGGACCTTCTTTATCAACATCAAGTGTGATAACTTTTTTAGAAGCATCCTCCATTTTTAGAACCAATCCTCGAATATTTAAAATTATTTGAGGCACATCTTCTAAAACACCTTCTACAGAAGAAAAATGATGCTCGATACCTTCTATGCGAATAGCAGTAACAGCCGCACCTTCAATCGAAGAAAGCAACATCCTACGGAGAGAATTACCAAATGTGGTCCCGAAACCCCGTTCCAAAGGTTCAGCTATAAATTTTCCATAAGAAGGCGTAAGAGTCGCACGATCAACAATTAAGTTTTTTGGAATTTCAAACTCTTTCCAACGAATACCCATAATAGAGGAACTCCCTTTATTTATTTCGAATACAACTCAACGATCAGCTGCTCATCGATTGACTGATCCATTTCATCCCGTTCAGGGAAGCGGACAAATGAACCTTTCAACTGACCTTCTTCAAAAGACAACCATTCAGGAACTTTAAATGAGGAGGTCAACTCAAGATTTGCACGTACGTGAGCTTGTCTCGCCTCTTTAGTGTTCACTTCAACAACATCACCAACTTTAAGTTGGTATGAAGGAATAGTGACCTTCTTCCCATTAACTGTAAAAAAATTATGTCTCACAAGTTGACGAGCATGGGGGCGTGATAATGCACATCCCATTCTATAAACAACCATATCCATACGTCGTTCCAAAAGACATAGCAAATTGGTACCCGTAACTCCTCGCTGTCTATCTGCTTTATCAAAGTATTTTCTAAATTGCTTTTCTAAAACGCAATATATTTTTTTAGCTTTCTGTTTCGCCTTAAGCTGAACTCCATAGTTTGAAAGCTTACGACCACGTGAACGGCCATGTTGACCAGGAGAATAAGGTCTTCTCTCCATAGCACATTTATCCGAATGACAGCGACTTCCTTTTAGAAAAAGCTTTTCACCCGAAGAACGACAAAGTTTACATTTAGGCCCAATTGCTCTACCCATAGTTTTTTAGTCTCCCAAAATAAATCAGATCCGACGCCTTTTAGAAGGTCTACACCCGTTGTGAGGAATGGGCGTAACATCTCGAATCACTGTTACATTTAATCCTGCAGCTTGGACAGCTCGGATTGAAGCTTCCCGACCAGAGCCAGGACCTTTTACTTGAACTTCAACCTCTTTCATGCCATGTTCCATAGCTTTCTTAGCTGCAGTTTCAGCAGCCACCTGTGCCGCAAAAGGCGTAGATTTGCGTGCACCTTTAAATCCCGAACCCCCAGCTGTGGCCCAAGATACAGTATTGCCACCTTGATCTGTGATCGTAATGACAGTGTTATTAAAAGTCGCCTTCACATGAACAATCCCAGAAGGAATATTTTTGAGAACTTTTTTCTTTTTCTTTACTGTGGCCATAAAATATATTTCCCTACTTTCTTACTTAAAATCACTTCTTACGACCTACTTGGCCTGACTTCTTTGGTCCTTTTCTCGTACGCGCATTTGTGTGAGTACGTTGACCATGAACAGGTAAAGATCTTTTATGTCTCATACCTCGATAACTACCATTTTCTATAAGTCGACGGATATCTTGAGAAACCATTCTTCGAAGTTCCCCTTCTACCTTGTATCCATTCTGTATAACTGATGCGATCCGACTAATTTGATCTTCATTCAACTCTTTGGCACGTATATTTGTATCAACATCTGCCTCATCAAGAATGTTCTTAGACAAAACCCGACCGATACCTTTGATATATGTCAAAGAAATCTCTATACGTTTTTCTTTAGGAATATCGACTCCTACGATACGTGGCACTTTTAGACCTCCTATCCCTGACGTTGTTTATGTTTGGGATTATCACAAATAACCCTTACAACGCCCTTTCTCTTAATGATTTTACATTTTTCACACATCGGTTTTACCGAAGCTCTTACTTTCATTTTTTCCTACCTTCCAACTTAAAAAATCGATGAATTTTCAAAGTCTCTTCAAAAGAAAAGTATTGATAAATCCAAAAAACCTTACTACTTATAACGATAAATAATACGTCCTTTTGTTAAGTCATAAGGAGATATCTCTAAAGTGACCCTATCTCCAACCAAAATTCGGATAAAATTCATCCTCATTTTCCCAGAAACATGCGCTAAAACACAATACTTATTTTCTAGTTCAACACGAAATCTAGCATTGGGCAACAGCTCAACAATCACACCTTCTACTTCTAAATTTTCCATTTTAGCCATGTGTTAAAATCTCTGCACCTTTTTTTGTCAAAGCAACCGTATGCTCAAAATGAGCTGAAAGCTGTCCATCTTCTGTAACTACCGTCCAGCCATCTTTTAAAACCTTTGTTTTTGATTTTCCAAGATTAACCATAGGCTCAATCGCAACAACCATACCTTTTTTAAATTTTAATCCCATCCCAGGGTATCCAAAATTAGGTATCTCAGGTTCTTCATGAAGATTATAACCTATACCGTGTCCTGCATAGTCCTTAACAACTGAATAGCCAGATGTTTCAACACATTTTTGAACAGTATTCGATAAAGTGTATAAATGATTGCCTTCATAAAATTGCTCAATACCCAGCATTAAGGACTCTTTCGTCACCGCAAGCAAATCCTGTGCCTCTTTAGCGATTTCACCCACAGGAAATGTTCTGCAAGAGTCAGAATAAAATCCTTGCCAAACAGCTCCTGTATCAATACCAACAATATCTCCCTCTTTCAAAACTCTATCAGAAGGTATCCCATGAACAATTTCTTCGTTCACAGAAGCACAAACCGTTCCAGGGAATCCATGGTAGCCCTTAAAAGCAGGTTTAGCACCATGATCACGGATATAGGTCTCTACAATATTATCAACATCAAGTGTAGTCATACCAGGTCTTATAGTTTCTTCTACTAAATTTAAAGCAGTAGCTGTTATTTTACAAGACTTTCTTATTTTTTCTATTTCTTGGTCTGTATAAATATTTAAAGCCATTATTCTTTCTGTACCCCTAACCCTTTCAAAAGGTCTGCATATGTCTCATCTATAGAGTTTAATGCATTAAACCTAAGCAAAATCCCCTTCTCTTTATAGTAATCGAGTAAAGGTGTCGCCCATTTTTTAAAAATATCCATTCTTTTTCTAAAAGAAGACAACGTATCATCTTCTCTACGTAACAAAGGAGCATCACAAAGATCGCAAAAACCCTCTCTTAAGGGTGGGCGATTTTTCATACTATAAGTTTCCGAACATTGAGAGCAAGAAAGCCTAGACATAATCCGCTCAAACAAATCATTCCCTGTACCTGGGATATAAAACTCAACAGCAAAGTCTAAAAAATCACCTTGTTCAGCCAAAATAGAGTCCAAAACATTAGCCTGCTTTAACGTTCTAGGAAAACCATCCAAGTAATACCCATTACGACAGTCTTCTTTAAAAATCCTATCTTTGAGGAATTTAATCACTACCTCACAAGGAACAAGATCTCCACAGTCTATGAAAGATCCCAAGGATTTTCCTCCTTGGATCTTTTTCATTTTTTGGAGCCTAAGCATATCTCCCATTGAAATATGAGGTCTTAAAGTATCAGCGGAAAGTCTTTTAGCTTGAGAACCTTTCCCCACTCCAGGAGGGCCTATAAAAACAATCTTCATAAATTAACTGCGACCTTTTATCTTTCCTTTAGACATAAAGCCTTCATAGTTGTGCATCAAAAGTTTACCCTCTATTTGTTTCATTGTGTCTAAAACAACACCCACAATGATCAAGAGGCCTGTCCCTCCAAAAAAACTAGCCACATCAAAAGGAATTTTCGCATATCCATATACAATACCAGGCATAACAGCAATTAAAGCTAAGAAAACAGCACCAGCAGTCGTAACCTTTATCATTAAGCTATCCAAATACGTAGCTGTCGGCTTACCAGGTCTAATACCAGGAATAAAACCCCCATTACGCTTCATCATCTCGGAAATTTCAATAGGATTAAAAGTTATCGCTGTATAAAAAAAGGTAAAAAAGATAATAAAGAAAACCTCTATAAGGATATACAAAGGTTCTCCATATTGCAAGCTATTTGCGACTTTTTGAAAAAAAGAGTCGGGCAAAAGTCCAGCCATAGTTGAAGGGAACATTAAAACAGAAGAAGCAAATATTATCGGAATCACACCTGCCTGGTTAATTTTTAATGGCAAATAAGTGTTTTGACCACCATACATTTTTCTTCCAACAACACGCCTAGCATATTGAACAGGAATTTTTCTCTGCCCTTGAGTCATCAAAACAACCCCAACAACAATGAAAAGAAAAACAACCAACATAAGCAAACCAACCATTGGTTGAATCTGACGTCTTTCTGGAGAAAAAGGCGAAAGCAAGGTGAACATCTGCATAAAGGCAAATGGTGCCCTCGAAAGGATCCCCGCAGCAATGATGAGAGAAATACCATTCCCTATACCTTTTTCAGAAATTTTCTCACCTAACCACATAATAAAAGCAGTCCCAGCTGTCAATGTAAGAACAACGTTTATTTTAAACAAAAAGCCAGGATGCGGAACAACTGCAAAGTCTTGAAAGTTTGCTCCATTTTCAAGCCACATTGCAATAAAAAAAGACTGCATCGCTCCCAAAAGAATCGTACCGTATCGCGTGTACTGACCCATTTTCTGACGACCTAGCTCACCTTCTTTAGAAAGGCGTTCCAGATAGGGAACAACGACCGAGAGAAGCTGAATAATAATAGAGGCACTAATATAAGGCATGATCCCTAGTGCAAAAATAGTACATTTTTGCATAGCTCCACCAGAAAACATATTCATAATACCAAATAGACTATTCCCTCCACCTGAAACAGTCGCAAAAAAGCGACTCAACTCATGACCATCTACACCAGGCGTAGGAACAAAAGCACCTATCCTATAGACGAATATAAGAGCCAAAGTGAAAAAGATTTTATTCTTTAATTCTTTGATTTTAAAAATATCCTGAATCACGCGAAGTATCATAATTAAATTAACCCCAACTTTCCCCCTGCCTTTTCAATCTTTGCCTTGGCCGCAACAGAAAAAGCATTAACTTTAATATCCAAAGAAACAGCAAGATCTCCATCCGCTAGCAATTTGACAGGCTTCTTCAAAGAAGGAATAAGCCCCTTTGCTTCGAGGTCTTTCAGGCGAACTTTAGAACCTTCCTCAAAACAAGACAAATCACGGATATGAACTAATACATACTCTTTAGCAAAAATATTAACAAACCCACGCTTAGGAACTCGTCGAATCAAAGGCATCTGTCCACCTTCAAATCCAAGTCTTACTCCCCCACCAGAACGAGCATTCTGACCTTTTTCGCCTCTACCACTTGTTTTACCAAGCCCAGAACCATCGCCTCTTCCAACACGTTTTCTAGAAAAACGCGAGTTTTTCGCTGGAGACAAATCATGAAGTTGCATAAATCTTAACTCCTCTTAATCTTTCTACTTCCTTGGCATCAAGCAAACTTTTTAAAGCTTTCAAAGTTGCCTTCACAATGTTTGCCTTATTAGAAGAACCTAAGGACTTTGTTACAACATCATGAATACCAACAGCTTCCATCACAGCACGAACCGCTGCACCAGCAATAATACCTGTACCTTCTTTCGCAGGTTTCAAAATAACACGTGCTGAACAAAACTCAGCCTCAACAACATAAGGAATAGTATTTCCTTGAAAAAATATTTTAGTCATACGCTTTTTAGCATTCTTAATAGACTTCCGAATAGCATCAGGAACTTCACTTCCCTTTCCAGCTCCAAAACCAACTGAACCTTTGCCATCTCCAACAACAGAAAAAGCATTTAAACTAAAACGCCTTCCACCTGTCACAACTTTGACAACACGATTAACTTGAACAACTCTTTCCTCTAATTGAACCTCGTCAGAGGAACTATGCTTATTCGGTCTCACAAAAACTCTCCTTTAAAATTCTAAACCAGCTTCACGAGCAGCATCAGCCAAAGCTTTCACTCTACCATGATAACGAAAACCACCTTTATCAAAAACAACTTTATGAAAGCCTTTAGCTTTCGCGCGTTCTCCCAATGTTTCGCCCACTTTTTTCGCTGATAAAACATTGCCTGTAGAACCTTCGGATTCAAAATCTTTAGCACAAGTGGAAGATGCACATATAACAGAGTGAGAAGTATCATCTATCAACTGAGCATAAATATGTTTTGAAGAACGAAAAATGGCTAAACGAGGCCGCTCCTCCGTCCCCTTGATTTTTTTTCTCAAACGCACTTTTCTACTCAGACGCGACTGACGTCTTTTTTCCGAAGATTTAAATCCACTCATAAATAATATACCTCATTATCTTAAAATTATTATCCTACAGACTTTCCAGCTTTTCTACGCACATATTCACCTTCATAGCGTATCCCTTTTCCTTTGTATGGCTCAGGAGTAGCAAGAGAACGGATATCTGCAGCAACTTGTCCAACCAACTGTTTATCAGCTCCAGAAATTTCAAAATGTGTAGGGTCACTAACTGTCACAGAAAGTTCTTTGGGAACAGTAAATAAAACAGGGTGCGATTTACCAATCGTAAAATTTAAAACATTTCCACTTAATTGTACACGATAACCTACCCCTATGATCTCGAGTTTTTTTGTAAAACCTTCCGAGACACCTTTAATCATATTGGCAATCAAAGCTCTAGCCAAACCATGTCTCGCACGAAAAACTTTTGAAGTCTCTTCGCATGTTAAAACAATTTGACCTTCTTTTTCAAGACAAGAGATCCCTTCGAAAGAAGGAGAAACTAATTTGCCTTTTGCTCCTTCAACAGAAATTTCTTTCTCTCCAATACTAACCTTTACAGAAGCGGGAATAGGTATAGGTAATTTTCCAATTCGAGACATATTCTATAAACTCCTACCAAACCTTACAAAGAAGCTCTCCACCAATACCATGATTGCGAGCTTCTATATCTGTTATCACCCCCTTAGAGGTGGTCAAAATGGAAATACCAAGACCTCCTTGAACACGAAAGACCTTATCAGCAGGAATATAGACGCGTCTGCTACCGGAACTAACTCTTTCAATTCCCCTTAAAGCACTCTCTCTAGTTGCAGAATATTTCAAAACAACTCGAATAGTTTTTTTAACACCTTCTTCTTCTACAGAAAAATCTGTTATAAAGCCATGCTCTTTGAGGATCTCAGCAATGCTTAGTTTTATTTTAGAACACGGAATAAGTGTTTCTTTATGAGAAGCTACACTTGCATTCCGTAAACGGGTCAACATATCAGCAATAGGATCATTCATTGACATCTTTAATTATCTCCAACAACTTACAAACTCGCTTTAACCAATCCAGGAATTTCACCTTGCAAAGCAAGTTTTCTTAAACAAATTCGACACAAGTGAAATCTTTTATAAACCCCTTTAGGACGTCCACACTGTTGACAACGAGTATATCCTCTAACAGCAAATTTAGGCTGACGCCTTTGCTTATGAATCAAACATTCTTTGGCCACATCAATTTCCTCTCTATTTATCTTTCAAAGGAACACCCATGATTTTTAAAAGTTCACGTGCATGCTCAACAGCATGACAGTGAATTCCTATGGTGATGTCCATTCCTTGAAAATGTTTAACCGCATCGGGATTTATTTCTGGAAAAATAACTTGCTCTTTTAAACCCATAGAATAATTCCCTTGTTGATCAAAAGAATTAGGATTAAGGCCTCGAAAGTCTCTAATCCTAGGTATCGCAACATTAACCAACTTGTCAAAAAAAGCATACATGCGTTGGTCTCGCAAAGTTACTTTCGCACCTATCTTCATACCTTCACGGATTTTAAAACTCGCTTCAGCTTTTTTAGCTAAGGTAGCTACAGGCCTTTGACCAGCAATTAATTCTAAATCCTTCAAAGCAAGTTCCAAGTACTTAGGATCCTGAGAAGCAATCCCAACTCCCATATTAATAACAATCTTATTAAAACGAGGAACCTGCATCACATTTTTTAAGGAAAATTTTTTCATTAATAAAGGCTTTGCTTCATTTTTATATTTTTCAAATAAACGATTCATGATAAATAGCTATCCTTAAAATTCTTCACCTGTTTTGCGACATACTCGCACAACTTTTTTGTCCTTTTTCTCCTTTATCCCCAAGCGAACTCCTTTACTCTCTTTTTCAGAGTAAATCATAACGTTGGAATAATCTAGAGAAGCCTCTTTTCGAATAATCGAACCTTTTTGATTTTGAGCATTCGGACGTTGGTGCTTAGAGACCATATTGATACCGGCAACTATAACTCTATTCTTTTGCGGGATAACTTTTGTAACTTCCGCAACTTTGCCTTTATCCTTACCAGTAACAACAATCACCTTGTCATTTTTTTTTATACGCATTTTTGTTTTAGCAGACATAATTTAAATAACCTCCGGAGCCAATGAAACAATTTTTACAAAGTCTAAATCCCTTAACTCACGAGCAATTGGTCCAAATATTCTTGTACCTTTTGGGTTTTTTTGATCATCTATAATAACAACCGCATTCCCATCGAAACGAAGAAAGGAGCCATCTTTACGACAAATAGATTTTCTTGTCCTAACAACAACAGCTTTACAAACGTCCCCCTTCTTTACAGATCCACCTGGATCGGCATGCTTAACCGTCACAACTATGATATCTCCAACACGAGCATATCTACGACGAGATCCTCCCAAAACCTTTATGCACAAAACCTCTTTGGCGCCTGTGTTATCGGCAACCTTTAATCGACTCTCCGCTTGTATCATTTTGTTTCACTTCCTACAGACTTATCAAAAATTTCAATCAATCTCCATCTCTTCAATTTGCTTAAAGGACGTGTTTCTAGAATCTTAACTTTGTCTCCAACCCGAGCTTGATTTTGATCGTCATGAACATAAAAATGACGAGACTGATTAATAACTTTGCCATAAACAGGGTGTCTTTTGCGTCTTGTTGACTTTACGACTATAGTTTTATCCATTTTGTCGCCAATAACAACCCCTAAACGCTCTTTACGATGAGATTCTTTCATAATCCACGCTCTCCTCGAAGCTTACTTTCATGTACTGTTTTAACTCGAGCTAAATCTTTCCGCAATATTTTAAGCTGCGAAGGTTTGTCTAATTTTCCCAGCCTTTTTTGCATTCTTAAATAAAACAAATTTTCTCGGATCTCCGACTCTTTTTGTTTTAGCTCTTCGCAGTTTAATTCTTTTATTTCAGAAACTTTCACTTTTACCACCTCTTCCGATACTAATTAGTATGTACGGGAAACAAATTTTGATTTAACAGGCAATTTATAAGCTGCCAGTCTTAAGGCTTCTCGAGCCAACTGCTCAGGAACCCCATCAAGTTCAAACATGATACGTCCTGGTTTTACAACAGCAACCCAGAACTCAGTATCTCCCTTACCTTTTCCCATTCTTGTTTCCGCAGGTTTTTTAGATATCGGCTTATCTGGAAAAAGTCTTATCCACATTTTTCCACCTCTTCGAACATGCCTGTTAATTGCGACACGAGCTGCTTCAATTTGACGAGCTGTTATCCAAGCGCATTCTAAAGTCTGCAATCCAAATCTGCCAAAACTTAATTTCGCTCCAGAAGTGGCCAAACCTCGCATACGACCACGATGAGATTTACGATATTTTATTTTTTTTGGCATCATTGCCATAAAACAATCTCCTTACTTTGAACGATTATCTTTCCCTTCAAGGGGAGATGATCTCAAAATTTCACCTTTATATATCCAAACTTTAACTCCAATAACACCGTAGGTGGTATAGGCTTGTGCAAATCCATAATCAATATCAGCACGTAAAGTATGCAAAGGGATTTTACCTTCCTTATAACCTTCTCTTCTAGCCATCTCAGCTCCACCTAATCTACCAGAAACCTCAAGTTTTATACCTTCGACTCCAGCTGCTAAAGCAGACGAAATAGCTTTTTTCATCACACGACGAAAAGAAGCCCTTTTTTCAAATTGCAAAGCTATGCTTTCTGCAACTAATTGTGCATCTTTTTCAGGGTTTCTAACCTCGTTGATATCTATGACAACACGACATTTTGTCATCTTCTCGATTTGAACTTTTAAATTATCAACTTCTACACCTTTACGACCTATCACTACTCCAGGACGAGATGCATTGATTTTTACAGTAAGCTTTTCCCCTGCACGTTCAAACTTAACAGAAGATATC
The DNA here is from genome assembly GCA_001730085.1 of PVC group bacterium (ex Bugula neritina AB1). GTDB lineage: Bacteria. The sequence goes on along the minus strand of MDLB01000108.1, from coordinate 53,735 downwards.
CCCGCAAAAGAAAGTCTCTTTTTTATAAATTGTCTTAGATTTAAATCTTGATGCAAATATTTGGCATACTCTTTTTTTTGAGCAAACCATCTCGATTGCCATGTCTTAAAAATACCTAAACGAAAACCCACCGGGTGTGTTTTTTGCCCCATCTTATTTTAGCCCTTCTTTAAATCCAAGTGAAATTTTGATATGACTTGTCCTTTTTAAAATACGAGAAGCCCTACCCATAGCTCTGGGTGTCCAACGTTTCATTGTGGCACCTTCATCAACCAAAACTTCGGAAACATAGAGATCATCAATATCTAAATTTTTACCTTTTTCAGTATGAGAAACATTCACAACAGCATTTTTCAAGGTTGTTTCCACAATATCTGAAGCTTTTTTAGTGCTTACAAAAAGCAATCTTAAAGCCTCATTAACACTACGACCTCTGATAAGGTCAGCTACCAAGCGTAACTTTCTTGCTGTTATTTTTAAATGTTTTGCCTTAGCTGTAGCGACATGTAACATCTCAAAGAATCTCCTATTTATTCCCTTTAGAACTATGCTTACGAAAAGTCCGCGTGGGAGAAAATTCACCCAACTTATGTCCCACCATGCTTTCTGTAACAAAAACCGAATGAAAAACCTTCCCATTGTGTACAGCAAAAGTATGGCCAATAAACTTGGGAATAATAGTTGAACGACGAGACCAGGTCTTAACAACCTTTTTTTCTTTCTTTTCTTCCAAAGCGTTTACTTTTTTTAACAAATGCTCATCGACAAAAGGTCCTTTTTTTAAAGAACGAGGCATTTCATATCTCCTAATTAACTTTAACGTTTTTTAACAATAAATTTATCACTCTTTTTTTTCTTTTTTCGAGTTTTAAACCCTTTAGCTTTAACCCCTGTAGGAGAAACTGGATGGCGGCCTCCACTGGTTCTACCTTCCCCACCACCATGAGGGTGATCAACAGGGTTCATAGCAACACCTCTAACTTTAGGACGACGACCTCTCCAACGGCTAGCACCAGCTTTTCCTAAGGAAATGTTACCATGGTCTTTATTTCCAACCTGACCAATAGTTCCATAACAGTCACCTAAAACTTGTCTCATTTCAGAAGAAGGCATTTTAAGTAAAACATAAGCCCCTTCTTGGGACATCAATTGCGCAGCAGCACCAGCTGAGCGAACCATCGACCCACCTTTTCCTGGTTTTAACTCAATATTATGAACCATAACACCCAAAGGCATAGACTTTAAAGGCAAACTATTTCCTTCTGCAAAATCAACAGCTGGTCCTGAAACCACTGTATCCCCAACAGACATACCATCCGTAGCTAAAATATACCGTCTCTCTCCATCTTTATAAAGCAAAAGAGCTATATTCGCCGTACGGTTAGGATCATATTCAATACTTTCAACAACAGCAGGAATATCATATTTATTTCTTTTAAAATCTATCTGTCTATAGCGACGTTTGTGTCCACCACCTCTACGTCTTACCGTAACTCTTCCATCATTATTTCTTCCTGCTTTTTTCTTTATAGGTTTTAGAAGAGATTTTTCAGGAGAAGAGGTTGTTATTTCGTCAAAAGTTGAAACAGACCTATGACGTGTCCCTGGCGTAATCGCTTTATAATTTCTTATTCCCATTCTTACTATTCCTCATACTCAATCAAAAGTCTAAATAAGGTCTATGGTAGAACCCTTGTCCAATTTTACAATAGCTTTCTTTCTCTCTACTGTTTTACCAAGAAAGTAACGGACACGTTTTTTCTTAGATTTGATTTTCAAAGTGTTGACCTTAAGAACTTTAACGTTATAAATACTTTCTATCGCCTTAGCTATTTCAATTTTATTCGCATCCATAGAAACAACAAAAGCATATTTATTCTCATCACTCATTTTTGCCGATTTTTCTGTTAAATGTGGATATAAAACAAGATCATGATACGAACTCACTATACTGCTTCCTTATTTTGCAAACGATTTTCTAAATCTTGAAAAGCCTTTTCTGTGCAAACAATATTTTTATATTTGATCACATCAAAAGCATTAACAATGGCGCTCTCTTTAACTCCAATATTCTCTAAGTTGGATGTCATTTTCAAAAAGTTTTCGTCTTTCCCAGATGTAACAAATAAAACATGTGACGAAAGTTTTAGGTCGTTCAATGTTGCTTGAACATTCTTCGTAGCAACCGACTCAAACTTTAATTCATCAATCACAAGCAAAGATTCCTCTTGATAACGAGATCTTAGCAGAGATAAAAGAGCTAGTTTTCTCTTTTTCTTAGGCATGGCAAATCTATAAGAGCGAGGCTTAGGTCCAAAAACAACCCCTCCACCTCTCCATATAGGACTTTTTTTTGTCCCTGCACGAGCCTGACCTGATCCTTTTTGTTTCCAAGGCTTTGCTCCACTACCTGTGACTTCACCTCTAGTTTTTGTACAAGCATTTCCCTGCCTTTGTGCAGCGCGGTAATATCTTATACATTCATGAACAAGAGACTTCCGAACTTCACCTTCGAGAAGAGAAAATGTTATCTCTTTAACTTTTTCGCCCTTTTGATCTATGACTGTCACAACACTCATTTAAATTTACTCCACATCTTTTTGTTTTTTTACCGCAGGTTTTATAGTTACCCAGCCAAAACGATTACCAGGAACAGCACCCACAAGATAAATCAACTGTGCTTGAGGATCAACTTTAACTACTTTTAAATTTTGAACCGTAACAGCTTTATTCCCTTTTCTTCCAGGCAACTTCTTACCTTTAAAAACTCTAGAAGGACCAGTACTCCCAACCGAACCAGGCTCTCTATGGTGACGACTTCCATGTGTTTCTGGCCCACGAGAGAACCCGTGCCTTTTTATAACACCTGCAAATCCTTTACCCTTACTCGTTCCTGTAACATCTACAAAAGAACCAGTAGAAAATAAATCTTTAGTATCAAGAACCTGTCCAACCTCAAACTCATCAATGTTGTCAACTTTAAACTCTCTCAAAAGATCTTTTGGCTTTAAATTTTGCTTAGCGAAATAACCTTTATCAGGTTTATTCAAATTGCTCTTTTTTTTATCACCATAACCTACCTGTACCGCGTCATATCCATCTTTATCGATAAATTTCTTGCGAATAACAACTCCCGAAAGAGCCTCAACAACTGTAACAGGAAGAACTTCACCCAAAGCATTATAGAGTCGAGTCATTCCAAGTTTTTTTCCACAAACACCGATCATTTTTCAAGAAACCTCTCTTTTAAACTTTTATCTCAATATCTACCCCAGCAGGTAGATCTAATTTCATCAAAGAGTCCATCGTTTTAGATGTTGGAGCTATAATATCAAGTAATCTTTTGTACGTCCTCAATTCAAAAATCTCACGAGATTTTTTATGGACGTGAGGCGATCTTAAAACACAATATCTTTCCCTTTTCACAGGAAGAGGAACTGGGCCAAGTATTTTTGCTCCACTCGTCTTAACCCTCTCAACAATTTCAGAAGTAGATTGATCCAACAACTTATGATCAAAACCTTTTAAGCGAATACGAATTTTATCAGCCATTACTCAATTATCTCCGAAATAACCCCTGCCCCAACTGTTCGTCCACCTTCACGAATAGCAAAGCGCAATTCTTTTTCCATCGCTACGGGATTTATAATATGAACTTCAATACTTATATTATCCCCAGGCATAACCATTTCAACACCTTCTGGCAAAATAACCTGTCCAGTAATATCTGTCGTTCTAAAATAAAACTGTGGGCGATACCCTTTAAAGAAAGGCGTATGTCTTCCACCTTCTTCTTTTTTCAAAATATAAACTTCTGCCTTAAACTTGGTATGAGGCGTTATTGATCCAGGAGCAGCAATAACCTGTCCTCTTTCGATATCATCCTTCTCAATACCTCTTAGCAGTAGGCCTACATTATCACCTGCTTCTCCCTGGTCCATTTCCTTGCGAAACATCTCAACACCTGTAACTGTTGTTTTTTGAATTTCTTCTTTAATTCCAACAATTTCAACACTGTCACCGACTTTCACAACACCTTGTTCAATACGACCAGTAGCAACAGTTCCTCTACCACTTATAGAGAAAACATCTTCTATTGAAACAAGAGAAGGTTTATCAATATCTCTAACTGGTGTTGGAACATATTCATCAATAGCTGCAACCAACTCTAAAATAGGCTTAGTAGCTTCAGCATCTGTCAAATTATTTAAAGCTCCTAAAGCACTTCCACGAACAACAGGAATGTCATCTCCAGGAAAATTATATTTACTCAAAAGTTCTCTAATTTCTAACTCAACCAAGTCCAATAGTTCAGGATCGTCAACTTGATCTACTTTATTCATAAAAACGACGATATAAGGAACACCGACCTGTCCAGCCAATAATATATGCTCTCTTGTTTGAGGCATTGGGCCGTCAGCCGCTGAAACAACCAAAATCGCTCCATCCATCTGAGCTGCACCTGTGATCATATTTTTAACATAATCAGCGTGACCTGGGCAGTCTACATGGGCATAATGTCGATTGGAACTTTCATACTCAACATGAGCTGTAGCAATCGTTATACCTCTTTCTCGTTCTTCTGGGGCATTATCTATAGAGTCAAAGGAACGTGTTTCCGCTAGACCTTCTTTGCCTAAAACAGTTGTTAAAGCTGCTGTCAAAGTTGTCTTGCCGTGATCAACGTGACCTATAGTCCCAACATTCACATGAGGTTTAGTACGTTCAAATTTTTCTTTTGCCACAGTTGGCTCCTTTCTTTAAATTGATCACAAACGAAAAACAGAAAAACAGAAAAAAAATTATATCAAAAACTTTTTAAATGTCAACTGTTTTTCATCTGAATATTTTTTTTAACTTCTTATTGTACCAAAAAAAGCAGCACTAATGGCGGCAAAAAGTACAAATTTAAAATCAAGAATCTGCAGAAACTATTTCTTCTTGCACGTTTTTAGGCACCTGACGATAACAGTATGGTTCCATTGAAAAACTTGCTCTACCAGAAGACAAAGATCTTAATGAAGTTGCATATCCAAACATACTCGCTAAAGGAACTTCTGCTCTCACAGATTTAGCAGCACCTTTATCTTCCATAGATTCAACTCTTCCTCTACGTGAGTTCATGTCTCCAATAACATCTCCCATATACTCTTCTGGAGTTACAACTTCAACTTTCATGATAGGTTCCAGCAAAATAGGATTAGCTTTACGACAGGCCTCTTTAAATCCCTTAGAACCAGCAATTTGAAAAGCCATTTCAGAAGAATCCACATCGTGAAAAGATCCATCATATAAAGTCACTTTAACATCGACGACAGGATAACCAGCTAAAACCCCATTATCCATAGCACCAACTATACCTTTTTCCACAGCAGGAATATATTCTTTAGGGATAGATCCACCAACGATTTTATTTTCAAATTCAAAACCTTTACCGCTTTCCTGAGGCTCGACAATCATTTTAACGTGCCCGTATTGACCTCGTCCACCACTTTGCTGTATATGCTTACCTTCAATATCAACTTTACTTGTTATAGTTTCCTTGTAAGCAACTTGAGGTTTACCAACATTCGCTTCAACTTTAAATTCGCGAAACATCCTATCTTTAATAACCTCTAAGTGTAACTCTCCCATACCTGAAATAATCGTCTGACCTGTTTCATGGTCGGAAGAAACTCTAAACGTAGGATCTTCTTCAGCTAAACGCTGCATCGCCTCTGCAAGCTTATCCCTATCCGCCTTAGTCTTAGGCTCAATAGCCATCGAAATAACCGATTCAGGAAAGTCCATAGATTCAAGAATCACTTTAGAGTCTTCATCACACAAAGTGTCTCCTGTTTTGGTCTTTTTCAAACCAACAACCGCCGCAATATTTCCTGCAGAAACTGTTTCAATTTCATTACGATTATTGGCATGCATTTCCAAAATACGACCGATTCTTTCTTTTGTTCCTGAAACAGAATTATAAACATAAGAACCTGACTTCAATTCACCTGAGTAGACACGGATAAATATAAGACGTCCCACATAAGGGTCTGTCATGATTTTAAAAGCCAAAGCAGAAAAAGATTCTTTAGGATCGGGTTTTCTTTCAATCTCAATCTCTGCATCCATCGCATCAACACCTTTTATCGCAGGAATATCAATAGGTGAAGGTAAAAAATCAACAACCGCATCAAGCAACATTTGAACACCTTTGTTCTTAAAGGCACTACCACAAAGAACAGGATTAATCTTATTGGCCAAAGTAAGTTTTCGTATAGTTTCTTTTATATAAGCAGTAGATAACTCTTCTCCTTCCAAAAACTTTTCCATAAAGTCTTCATCTTCTTCCGCCAAAGATTCCAACATTATCCCTCGATACTTCTCGACTTGCTCAAGATAAGCATCTGAAATATCTTTCTTTTCGAATGTTGCACCAAGATCATCCCCCTGATATATGATTTCTTGTTGCTCGACTAAGTCAATCACTCCTTGAAAATCATTCTCGGCACCTATTGGAAGCTGAATAGCTACAGGATTAGCTCCTAAACGTTCACGAATTGTTTTAAACGCATTAAAAAAATCAGCTCCAGAACGGTCCATTTTATTGATAAAAGCTATCCTAGGAACACCATACTGATCAGCTTGTCTCCAAACGGTTTCTGACTGAGGCTCAACACCACCAACAGCACAAAAAACAGCAACAGATCCATCTAAAACCCTCAAGGATCTCTCAACTTCAACCGTAAAGTCAACGTGTCCAGGGGTATCTATTATGTTAATCCGAGTATCTCCCCAAAAACAAGTTGTCGCAGCAGAGGTAATTGTTATTCCTCTCTCTTGCTCTTGCTCCATCCAGTCCATTGTGGCGTTACCATCATGAACCTCACCAATCTTGTGAGAACGACCTGTGTAATATAAAATTCTTTCGGTTGTGGTTGTCTTTCCGGCGTCAATATGGGCCATAATACCCACGTTTCTGACTTTTTTTAAGTCACTACTCATAAAATTTTCTCCATCTTGGTATCCGTTTTAAAATTACCAGCGAAAATGCGCGAAAGCTTTGTTGGCTTCTGCCATCTTATGTGTGTCATCTTTCTTTTTAATAGAAGCACCCGTGCCATTATAGGCATCTAGTAATTCTGCTGCTAATTTTTCTTGCATATTCTGACCTGCACGTGAGCGAGAGTGAGAAATGATCCACCTCATAGCTAAACCCAAAGACCTATGTGGAATAACTTCACAAGGCACTTGATATGTAGCCCCTCCTACACGTCGAGACTTCACTTCCAACTGAGGACTAACATTTTTCAAAGAAGTTTCAAAAACTTCCAATGGTGTTTCATCTTTAACCTTAGCGTCCAAAATATCCAACGCCGCATAAACAATTTTTTCGGCCAAACTCTTTTTGCCGTTTAACATAATCATGTTTATGAACTTAGAAACTTTTTTACTACAAAACTTGGGATCAGGTAAAACCTCTCTCTTAACAACCGCTCTACGTCTAGACATATACGACTAATCTCCTATAATAATTTTTACTTGGGTTTCTTCAAACCATACAAAGAACGGCTCGTCTTCCTATCCGTCACACCGGCTGTATCTAAAGCTCCCCTCACAACAATATATCTAACACCTGGTAAATCCAAACGACGACCACCCTTCAATAAAACAATTGAGTGTTCTTGCAAATTATGACCTTCACCTGGAATATAAGCTGTAACTTCCATTCCATTAGAGATTCTTACCCTAGCTATTTTTCTCAATGCCGAGTTAGGCTTTTTCGGTGTCGCTGTTTTAACTTGCAAACAAACTCCCCTTTTAAAGGCACACCCTTCCAAAGCTGGTGACTTCTTTTTAGTAAAGGTTCTTTTTCTTCCCTTGCGAACCAGTTGGTTAATTGTAGGCATATGATACCCCTTTCTTATTGTCAAACTTTTTTAGGATAATTTATCACTTTCTTTATCTTCCTTCAACTTATCCGAAGAAGGAAAAAGAGATTGATGAACTTCCACCGTTTTATAACCTGTTCCAGCTGGAACCAAATGTCCCATAATCACATTCTCTTTCAAACCAATCAATTGATCGACTTGTCCCGCAGCTGCAGCACGTGTCAAGACTTTTGTTGTTTCTTGAAAAGAAGCTGCAGAAATAAAACTTTCAGTATTCAAAGAAGTTTTTGTGATCCCCAGTAAAATTTGTTCAGCACGAGCAGGTCTTTTTCCAGCTTCAATAGCTTTCTCATTTTCTTGTTTAAACTTCATTTTATCAGCATGAGCTCCAACAAGAAGAGAGGTATCTCCTGAGTCCTCTATACGAACTTTCTTTAACATTTGACGCACAATCACCTCAATATGTTTATCATTAATGGTAACACCCTGAAGACGATAAACCTCTTGTATTTCATTAACAAGGTAGTCTTGTAACGCTCTATCACCTCTAACCCTAAGAATATCGTGAGGAGCAATAGGGCCATCTGTCAAAGGCTCTCCCGCGTGAATATGATCACCTTTATAAACTAACAAGTGTTTACTGTAAGGAATAAGATATTCTTTTTGTGTTCCTGTTTCACCATTAACTATGATCTTACGCATACCCTTAGCATATCCAGCAAAGTCAACAGTTCCAGAAATCTCCGCTATAATAGCTGGATTTTTAGGTTTCCGCGCCTCAAATAGCTCTGCAACTCGAGGGAGCCCCCCAGTAATATCTCGCGTACGGGAAGCCTGCCTTGTTGTTTTCGCCAAAATATCACCAGCTTGAACCATATCCCCATCCTTCACTAAAATATGAGCTCCTGCAGGGATACTATATACCCCTAGAGATTCACCTTCATCACTTTCAACAAAAATTTGAGGATATAAATCTTCTCGATGCTCAAGAATAACGATTTCAACAACACCTGTAACTGGATCTTTCTCCATATGCATAGTAACATCTTTAATAATATCTTCGAATCGAATTTTTCCAGCAACCTCGGTCACCATCGGCAATGAATGAGAATCCCATTCTGCTAAAATATCACCTCTTTCTATTTGGTCGCCCTCTGAAAAGTGTAAAAAAGCACCAGCAGGAATCAAATGACGTTGCAGAACCCGACTCTCATCATCAGAAATGGTAACTTCTGCATTCCGGTTCAAAACAACTATTTTTTTATCTTTGTTAACTACTGTTCGAAGGTTATGGTACTTTATAGAACCCTTTTTATTTGACTTGATTTCAGACTCTTCAACAATTCTACTTGCAGCACCTCCAATGTGAAAAGTACGCATGGTTAGCTGTGTCCCTGGTTCTCCAATCGACTGGGCCGCAATAACTCCGACGGCTGTCCCCTGTTCAACCAAGTACCCTCTTGCCAAGTCTTTCCCATAACACTTCGCACAAATACCATGATACATTTCGCACGTAAGAACTGAACGTATCTTAATACGCTCTATCCCCATCTCTTCAATTTTATCGGCAATTTCTTCTGTAATAATATCTCCAACTGATACGATTTTCTTATCAGAAACAACATCAACAATATTATCTAGGGCTATCCTTCCAACAATACGATCTTTTAGAGGAACAACAACATTCTCTCCTTCAACGATAGCATCCATAAGAATCCCATTTAAAGTTTTACAGTCCTGTTCTTTAACAATAACATCTTGAGCAGCATCAACAAGCCTACGAGTCAAATAACCAGAGTCGGCTGTTTTAAGAGCTGTATCTGCCAAACCTTTTCGTGCACCGTGTGTTGAAATAAAGTATTCCAAAACGGTTAAACCTTCACGAAAGTTCGATGTTATTGGAAACTCAATAATTTCTCCAGAAGGTTTCGCCATCAAGCCTCTCATTCCAGCCAACTGACGAATCTGAGCCTTACTACCTCTAGCTCCTGAATCAGCCATTATATAAACAGAGTTCAGAGGAATACCTTCTTGTTTATCTTCTTTAATCGTTTCGAACATAGTGTTAGCAACATTTTCAGTCGTTTCTGTCCAAATATCGATAACTTTATTATGCCTCTCAGCATTAGTTATCAAACCCTGCTGATACTGAGCTCTTAAGCCTTGAGTTTCTTTATGAGCAGCATCTAGATAATCAATCTTTTCATTCGGTATCTTAATATTTTCAATAGATATAGAAACACCAGCTAATGTTGCCTGCTCAAAACCAACTTCTTTCAAATCATCTAAAAGCTGAACAGTTCGATCATGTCCACAACGCTTATAACAGTCATTGATCAAACCACTCAATCTTTTTTTATCAACCGTATGATCAATAAAGTCCATTTCTTCTGGCAAAATGTCCTGCAAGATGGTCCGTCCAACCGTAGTATCAAGCAATTTTCCTTTATGCAGGATTTTGATTTTAGTATGTAATTCAACAGCTTTCTCTTCTTTTGCTAAAAGAACCTCACTCGAATTACGAAAGCTCAAACCTTCTCCAATCAAACCAGATCTATCCTTGGTCAGATAATAAATACCTAAAACCATATCCTGTGTAGGAGTTGTTATGGGATGTCCATTAGAAGGAGCAAAAATATTATTTTTTGACAACATCAGAACACGACATTCCATTTGAGCTTCTAAAGATAGAGGCACATGAATAGCCATTTGATCCCCATCAAAATCTGCATTAAAAGCTGTACAAACAAGAGGGTGAACCTTAATAGCTTTCCCTTCGACTAAAACAGGTTCAAAAGCCTGAATCCCCAAGCGGTGAAGTGTCGGAGCTCTGTTCAACATAACAGGGTGCTCCTTAATAACTTCTTCTAGAATATCCCAAACTTCTGGATGAACACAATCAAGCATCTTTCGCGCTGATTTGATCGTATGGACAAAGCCTTTCTCTCGCAGTCGACGGATAATAAAAGGTTCAAAAAGCTCCAAAGCCATTTTCTTTGGGACCCCACATTGATCTAGTTTTAACTCTGGGCCAACAACTACAACCGATCTTCCAGAATAGTCAACTCGCTTCCCTAAAAGGTTTTGACGGAAACGACCTTGCTTACCTTTTAACATATCACTCAAGGACTTTAATGGGCGATTTCCAGCTCCAAGAACAGGTCTACCATGTTTACCATTATCAAAAAGTGCATCAACAGCTTCTTGTAACATTCTTTTTTCATTATTAAGAATAACCTCAGGAGCTTTAAGATATAGCAATCTTTTCAAGCGGTTATTACGATTTATAACTCTTCTGTAAAGATCATTAAGATCTGAACTAGCGAAACGACCACCATCTAAGGGAACCAATGGTCTCAAGTCAGGAGGAATAACTGGAACCAAATCCATCAACATCCACTCAGGTTTATTACTAGACATTCTAAATGACTCTACGACTTCTAAGCTCTTAGCAATTTTTATCTTAACTTGCTTAGAGTTTGTTTTTTCAATAGCATCTCGCAATTTAACGCACATTGCAGCTAAATCAACTTTCTTCAAAAGCTCTCCAATAGCTTCTGCACCTATACCAACCTTAAAAGCATTCCCGTATCTGTTACGAAAATCTTGATATTCTACTTCTGAAAGCAATTGCTTTTCTTCCAAAGGAGTTTCACCTGGATCTAAAACAATTCTTTCTTCAAAATAGATAACTCTTTCCAAAGACCTTAAAGACATTTCCAATAAGGTACCTAAACGGCTAGGAGGTGTCTTAAAAAACCAGACGTGAACAACAGGAGAAACAAGTTTTATATGTCCCATTCTCTCTCGTCGAACTTTTGACAAAGTCACTTCAACTTCACAGCGACTACAAACAACACCTTTGTGTTTAATTCTTTTATATTTTCCACAGAAACATTCCCAATCCTTGCTTGGACCAAAGATTTTTTCACAAAATAAGCCATCTCTTTCTGTACGAAATGTCCTATAGTTAATTGTTTCTGTTTTCTTTACCTCCCCATAAGACCAGTCTAAGATCTTTTCAGGAGACGCCAAACCAATTGTTACACAATCAAAAGTATTAACATTCTTGCTACTCATTTGACTCTCCTTTTTCTTCCAAAGTGGTCACTTGTTCCAGATGGGCCGCACGAGCATCTAAAGCCAAACTTTGCAATTCTTTTATAAGAACATTGAATGATTCTGGTGTTCCACATTTCAAAATATTTTCACCTTTAACAATAGATTCATACATTTTAGCTCGCCCAAAAACATCATCACTTTTTACAGTTAACATTTCTTGAAGAACATATGCTGCACCATAAGCTTCCAAAGCCCACACTTCCATTTCTCCAAATCTTTGACCACCAAATTGAGCCTTTCCACCCAAAGGTTGCTGTGTAACCAAGGAGTAGGGCCCAATAGACCTAGCATGAATCTTATCATCCACAAGGTGTGCCAATTTCAACATATACATATACCCAACAGTAACTTTTTGAGAAAAACGCTCTCCGGTTCTACCATCATAAAGATACGAGCTTCCTGTTTCATCAATATAGTCTTTATCAGGAAAAGTATCCCTAGCCTCTCTCAACAAAGCTCGAATATTTTCTTCAGTGGCACTGTCAAAAATAGGAGTTTGAGCGATGACTCCTAAGTTTTTAGCAGCAAACCCTAAGTGTGTTTCTAAGATTTGACCTAAATTCATTCGAGAAGGTACACCTAAGGGATTTAATATAATATCAACAGGGGTTCCATCTGAAAGAAATGGCATTTCTTCTTCTGGAAGAATTTTAGCAACAACACCTTTATTCCCATGTCGACCAGCCATTTTATCACCTACAGACAAACGCCTTGTACAAGCAACATAAACTTTAACAACCTTTATAACTCCTGGGGGCAATTCATCCCCTCTAAAAAATCGACCAACTTCTCTCTCTTTTTGTGTCCGGAGTTCTTCCAATCTTTGCTTTTGTATCGCCATCAAAATATGAAAACTACTTGTCAAGTTTTGATCATCTTTAAAAGCGACCTCAGAAATATCTGAATCTAAAAAATGTACAAGATCTTTTTTAGTCAAAGGTTTATTCGCTTTAATCAAAACATTTTTATCTTTATCAGAAAAGTTTTCAGCAAGCTTTTGATCAAGAATAAGATCCTCCAACCTATCAAGCAGAAACTGTTTAACTTCTTCAATAGATTGATCATATTCTTTGGCAATCCGATCAGCAGCATCTTTTTCTTCTGCTCGCTGATCTGGTGAAAGATCCTTCTCTTTTCTAGAAAAAACTTTTGTATTTAAAACAATCCCTTCAACACCTGAAGGAACAGTTAAAGAAGCATCTCTAACTTCACTAGCTTTCTCTCCAAAGATAGCTCTCAGTAGTTTTTCTTCAGGGGTTAACTCCGTCTCTGTTTTAGGAGTAACCTTCCCAACCAACATGTCTCCGGGGAAAACTTCCGCACCAACACGAACAACACCATCTTTATCTAAATTACGTAAAGCATCCTCATTCACACTTGGTATATCACTGGTTATTTCCTCTTCTCCAAGCTTCGTATCTCTAGCTTCAACAGAAAACTCTTCGATATGGACAGAGGTATAGACATCATTTTTTACGAGATTTTCATTCACCAAAATAGCATCTTCAAAGTTATATCCACCCCAAGACATGAAGGCAACTAGAATATTTCGACCCAAAGCCAAACGACCATTCTCGGTGGCAGGACCATCAGCCAAAACATCACCTTTTTTGACCTTATCCCCTAACTTCACCAATGGTCTCTGATTTATACATGTACCGGCATTAGACCTCTGAAATTTTCTAAGATTATAGACATAGTCACACATTTTCGTTGAAACAACAATCTCACTGGCATCAACTTTTACAACTTTACCAGAATATTTAGCAACAATAACTGCACCAGAGTCGATAGCGGCTTTAGCTTCCATCCCTGTCGCAACACAAGGTTCATCTGTTGCCAAAAGAGGAACAGCTTGTCGTTGCATGTTCGATCCCATCAAAGCTCTATTCGCATCATCATGCTCTAAAAAAGGAATCAAAGATGTTCCAAGAGAAACAAGCTGTTTAGGCGAAACATCCATATAGTCAACTTTTTTAGCAGGAACAATAGGATAATTATCTAGAGATCGACAAGAAACTTCTTTTTCAACAAAGTAACCATTTTCGTCAATAGGTGTACTCGCCTGCGCAACAACATACTTATCTTCTCTATCTGCAGATAAGTATTCCAACTCTTTTGTCACTTGACCATCAACCACTTTAAAGTAAGGTGTCTCAATAAAACCATATTGATCAACCCTAGCATAAGTACCGAGAGAAGAAATAAGCCCAATATTAGGTCCTTCAGGAGTTTCAATAGGACATATACGCCCATAATGAGAATGATGAACATCTCGCACTTCAAAACCTGCACGCTCTCTACTTAAACCTCCAGGTCCCAAGGCACTCAAACGTCTCTTGTGTGTCAATTCAGCAAGCGGATTAACCTGATCCATAAACTGAGACAATTGGCTTCTTTGAAAAAAGTCTTTAACCGTCGCAGAAACCATTTTTGAATTAATAAGGTTATGAGGAAGCATTCTTTCAGCATCTTGCAAAGACATTCTTTCTCTAACTGAACGCTCTAATCTAACAAGACCAATTCTTAATTGATTCTGAACAAGTTCTCCAACAGTTATAACACGACGATTTCCCAAATGATCTATATCATCAAAGGCTCCTTGTCCATTTTTAACCTTTATTAAATACTTAACAACCTCAACAATATCTTGTTTTCTCAAAATTGTCTGAGTTTCAGGAACATCTAAGTCTAATTTCTTGTTAAGTTTAAAACGACCCACTTTAGCCAAGTCATATCTCTTCGGATCGAAAAACAATCTCTGAAGCAATCCTTTTGAATTTTCAACAGTAGATGGGTCACCTGGTCTCATGCGACGAAAAATATCTATCAACGCATCATCAACTGTCTTTTTTGTATCTTTTTGCAAAGTTGTAATAATAGAAGAATCACCATCTGTACAGAGTAAAGAGAGTTCTTTTATACCTGCTTTAACTAAAGCTTTGGCTTGTTCAGAACGAATAGGCTCCAATGTCTCTATATAAACTTCTCCAGTATTAGGATCAGCAATAGGCTCTAAAAGACGGCGACCAACAAGGTTTGACAAGTCCGTAAGTTTTGAAATATCAATAACTTCTGTTTCGTAAAAAAGCTCTAAAATATCTTTATCTGTAGCATATCCTAAGGCTCTAAAAAAAGTTGTCCCAATCATTTTACGACGACGATCAATATAAATGTAAAGAGTGTCATTTTCATCAAATTCAAATTCTATCCAAGCACCTCTATAAGGTATAATTTTGGAAGAAAAAACTCTTTTCTCATTAGGCTGTGTCTTTTTTTCAAAAAACACTCCTGGAGAACGTTGCAACTGACTAACAACAACTCTCTCGGCACCATTAATGACAAATCCACCTGTATTTGTTATAAGAGGTATATCTCCAAGATATATTTCTTGTTCTCGAACATCATCACCTTGGCATTTTAAACTTAGAAGAACCTTAAGAGCAGAGGCATATGTTAACCCTCTTCTACGACATTCCTCAATGTCATATTTGGGAGCATCAAAGCGATATTTAACAAATTGCAAAACAAAGTTTTCATCATAGCTTTCAATGGGAAATACTTCTTTAAAAACTTCTTTGATACCTTTTTTAAGAAAATGGTCATAAGAAGCCATTTGCGTATGCAATAAAAATGGAATATTTACTTTGTCAACCAACTTCGCATAAGAACGAATATTTTCAGCTTTTTCTATGCTCATTCAAATCTCCTACAGGCTTTTACAAATTAATAAAAAGGTAGAAATCCGCATAGAGGGAAATCTTCCTCTAGCGGATTTTCTAAAACCAAAATATTATGAAAGCTTATTTAACTTCAACAGCAGCGCCTGCGCCTTCCATTGCAGCTTTAATTTTTTCAGCTTCCTCTTTTGAAACACCTTCTTTTAAAGGTGAAGGAACACCATCAACGAGTTCCTTAGCCTCTTTAAGCCCCAAGCCTGTTAAACCACGAACTTCTTTAATAACTCCAATTTTTCCAGATCCAAAAGATGTTAAAATAACATCAAAAGATGTTTTCTCTGCAGCTGCAGCTTCTCCACCCTCGGAACCTCCACCTGGTGCAGCTGCAACAGCAACAGGTGCTGCGGCACTAACGCCAAATTTTTCTTCCAAAACCTTAACAAGATTAGACAACTCAAGGACAGTCATGTTTTCAACCTGCTCAACAACAGTTTCCATCCCAGGAGTTAATTTTATTTCATTATTTGTTTCTTCGGACATTTTTTCCTCCTAAAATGCTATTCCGCATTTTTTTCTTTTTCTTCTCTAATTGCATCAAACACTCTAACTGTTTTACCTAAAAGGCCACTCAAAACAGTTACAAATCCCGAAACGGGAGAATTCAAACACATCAAAAGTCTGGAAAGTAATACTTCTCTCGAAGGAATTTTCGCTAATTCCCTCACGTCTGAAGCATCAAGTAGACTTCCATCTAAATATCCTTTTTTTATTTTAAACTGCTCTATGTTCTTTTCAAAGTCTCGAACCACCTTAGCTACGGCAACAGGCTCATCCTTTAAAACAACAACTCCCGTCATTCCCTTACAGTCATCATCGAGACCTTCAAAACCCTTATTTTTTAAAACAATTTTTAATAGCCGATTCTTAACAACAAAAAAAGAACCTTCTGCTTTAAAAAAACCAGAGCGAACCTCATCACTAGTCGCAACAGGCATACCACAAAGGTCTGTCAAAACAACACCCGTGGCCCCTTCTAGTTTTTTCTGATAAACCTTGACTATTTCGTCGTTGACAAATCCTGGCACGATCGTCATCTCCTTACAAAAACATACCGTCAAATATTCAATTTAATACCACAACCCATTGTGGAAGAAAGACTTATCTTTCGAAGATATTGTCCTTTAGCAGCAGAAGGCTTAGCCTTAACAACCGCATCAATCAATGCCTCAACATTCTCAACAATACAATCTTCCGTAAAGGAAACTTTCCCAACAGGAACATGTATATCATTCGCCTTATTAACCCTAAAGCTTAATCGACCAGCCTTTAATTCTTTAACTGTCTGATCAATATTTTGAGTCACAGTTCCAACCTTTGGATTAGGCATCAAACCCTTAGTTCCGAGGATACGACCTATTTTGGCTATATCTTTCATCATTTCTGGAACAGCAACAACTGAATCAAAGTCCAACCAGCCCGACTCTATTTTAGCTATAAGGTCTTGGTCTCCGACATAATCCGCACCAGCCTTTTGAGCCTCCTGAGCCTTCTCACCTTTGGCAAAAACTAAAACACGCTGTGAACGTCCTAAACCATGTGGTAAAACAACAACCCCTCTTACAACTTGATCAGCATGCCTTGCGTCAACACCAAGTTTAAAAGCCAAGTCAAGGGTCTCATCAAAAGATGCCAATGGCAGTTTTTTGATCAAAGACACAGCATCACGAAGACTATAAGAAACAGATGAATCATACATTTCTCTTGCTTTCTTTAAGCGCTTACTTACTTTTTTCACAATTCCACCTCTATTCCCATGCTTCTTGCTGTTCCCATAATAACTTTAACAGCTTGGTCCAACGTGTGAACATTCAAATCTTTCATTTTTGTTTCGGCAATAGACTCTAGCTGAGCCCTTGTAACTGTTCCAACTTTATCTCTGTTAGGAACAGCTGACGCCTTTGCCAAACCAACAGCTTTTTTCAACAAAACAGCTGCAGGAGGCGATTTAACAACAAAATCAAAACTTCTATCTTGATAAACAGTTATAACAACAGGAACAATCATCCCTGCATTATCTTTAGTTGCGTCATTAAAAGCTTTGCAAAACTCCATAATGTTAACACCATGCTGCCCAAGAGCTGGACCAACTGGAGGAGCTGGGTTTGCCTGTCCAGAAGGCACCTGAAGCTTAATATATCCTTTTACAGGTTTATCGGCCATGAATCGTCTCCTATATTTTCTCTACCTGCCAATATTCAAGTTCCACAGGTGTTGAGCGACCAAAAATCGATACCATAACCTTAAGTTTGCCTTTTTCGGGCTGAACTTCTTCAATAACACCTGAAAAACTAAGAAAGGGGCCCTCAACAATTTTAACTTTTTAATCTTTTTCAAAAAGAACTTTTGGCTGAAGCTTATCTTTCGTCTCTTCTGTTTGCTGCATTATTCTAGAAACTTCCTCTTCTGAAACTCGAACAGGATATTTAGAAGCACTAACAAAACCAGTAACTCCCGGTGTCTGACGAACCATAAACCAGTTTTTATCACTCATTTCCATTAAAACCAAAACATATCCAGGGAAAAATTTACGAGTAGTAACTTTTCTTTTCCCATCTTTAACTTCGGATATATTTTCGGTTGGAACAAAAATTTTTTCAAAAATAGTCTCATCACCAGCCAAGCGAGCACGTTCCCACAAATAATGCTTCACTCTCTGCTCTAATCCTGTTTGAGTATGAACAACATACCAAGATTTACTCATCAATTAACTTCCCTAAAGGTTCGTTATCATTTTTAACGGATTAACAATGCAACCCCACGAGACAAAATAAAATCCACAACACCTACAAAAGCGCCCAAAAGAATCATACTAACTATAACTGCCCAAGCAGAATCCTTAATTTCCTGCTTTGTTGGCCAAGTAGAATTCTTAAGTTCTGACTGAATTCCTCCTAGAAATCCCTTTAATTTCATTTTTAGTTCCCCTTAAGCCTATTGCAAAAAATCATTTATTTACAGGCCTGGAGGGATTCGAACCCCCAACACGCGGATTTGGAGTCCGCTGCTCTGCCAATTGGAGCTACAGGCCTTAAAAAATCTGAAAACACAAAAGCATCTTAGCAAGTTTTAAGGACTGGTCTCTTTATGCTCAATATGCTTATTACAAAAAGAACAATATTTGCGGATAGAAAACTTTCCAACAATCGTTTTTTTATTTTTTGTCGTACTATAATTCCGACGCTTACACCCTGAGCAAAAAAGCAAAATAATATCTCTCATAATTTCCTACTCGATAATTTCTGAAATAACACCAGCACCAACTGTTCTTCCACCTTCCCTAATAGCAAAGCGTAATTCTTTTTCCATTGCTACGGGATTAATAATATGAACTTCGATACTAATATTATCTCCAGGCATAACCATTTCAACACCTTCTGGCAAAATAACCTGTCCAGTAATATCCGTGGTTCTAAAATAAAACTGAGGACGATATCCTTTAAAAAAAGGAGTATGTCTTCCACCTTCTTCTTTCTTCAATATATAAACTTCTGCCTTAAATTTAGTATGAGGAGTTATTGATCCAGGAGCAGCAATAACCTGCCCTCTTTCAATATCATCTTTTTCTATACCTCTTAAAAGCAATCCAACATTATCACCGGCCTCACCTTGATCCATCTCTTTACGAAACATCTCAACACCAGTAACTGTTGTCTTTTGAATTTCTTCTCTAATACCGACGATCTCAACCGAATCTCCAACCTTAACAATACCCTGCTCAATACGTCCGGTTGCAACCGTTCCTCTTCCACTAATAGAGAAAACATCCTCTATCGAAACAAGAGAAGGCTTATCAACATCTCTAACTGGAGTTGGCACATAATCATCAATCGCTGCAACTAAGTCAGTAATAGGTTTTGTTGCTTCAGGATTAGAAAGATCATTCAAAGCTCCCAAAGCACTTCCACGAACAACAGGAATATCATCACCTGGGAAATTATACTTACTCAAAAGCTCTCTAATTTCTAATTCTACCAAATCCAAAAGTTCCGGATCATCAACCTGGTCAACCTTATTCATAAAAACAACTATATAAGGAACACCAACCTGTCCAGCTAATAAGATATGTTCTCTCGTCTGAGGCATAGGACCATCAGCAGCAGAAACAACAAGAATAGCTCCATCCATTTGAGCAGCCCCTGTGATCATATTTTTCACATAATCGGCGTGCCCTGGACAGTCAACGTGAGCATAATGACGAGAGTCACTCTCATATTCAACGTGAGCAGTAGCAATCGTTATACCACGTTCTCTTTCTTCTGGAGCATTATCTATAGAGTCAAATGAACGCGTCTCAGCTAAGCCCTGCGAACCCAAAACAGTTGTCAAAGCAGCCGTTAGTGTTGTTTTTCCATGATCCACATGCCCTATTGTTCCAACATTAACATGTGGTTTATTGCGCTCAAATTTTTCTTTAGCCATGAATCTTCCTCCAAAGACTTTTACCATTAAAAAAATACAAGTATTTTAAAAAAAATAATTGTAAAAATAAAACTAATACAATGCCAAAAATATCACCAATTAAGCCTACGGCCGGAATTGAACCGGCGACCTCGTCATTACCAATGACGTGCTCTGCCCCTGAGCTACGCAGGCATCTATTTTAAAAATATTCTTTCAGCAACCAAGTTTAATTTCTCAGTTATCTTAAAGAAAGAATACATATAAAATATTTTTTATCTTAATCAGAAAGATATTTTTGATCTAAAAAATTAAATCAAAAAAAAGAACTAACCAAGCAAAAAAGATATCCTTTATAAAGAGTAAGAAAAGAAATCTTAAAAACTGATCAATTACAAAAATCTTTATCTAAAAAAAATAAGAGCTCAAAAAGCTTTAAAATTCCCGTAAAAAATCGAAAAACTCACTTAATTCAAGGGATTCTTCACTTTTTTCAACAAAAAAAACCAATCAAAGAACTTTGTTATTATTTATATAAATAATAAAAAAAAGTCTGCAAATAAAAACATTCTGCTGAAGCTCCAAAGACGTTACATCATACAAAAAGTAAATATTTTTGTCAAACATATTTTTTAAAGATCTCGAAAAACAAAAAAAGGTATTGAAAAATAAACCCAATAGTTAAGACTTTAAGTAACGCGCACTATTAAAATTTCACATTCATATCCAATCTAAAAGATTGGGTATCTTCTGTTTCCACATTAGGTTTTTTTGTTACGAGTCCTGCATCCACATAAGTCATTCCAAACTGAACATTTTGACTCAACTGATACTTCAATCCTGTTTTTATACCTTTACAATTTGTTCCACCACCTCCGAAGTCAGCATCAGTAAAAACATCCACAACTGCATTCGGATCAAGTTTTCTATAATACAAAAAAGCTTCCAATGTTTTAGGATGACTTGCTTTTCCAACATGAACACCTACTTGATAACCTGTATCATATTCTTTTGAATCCAAATCAATCGTTCCGACATTCTTGACATATTCACACAAAAATGTAAATGGAACATCTGCCATAAATAAATCAACCTGACTGTTCACATTATAAATATTATAATCATGCAGATAACGCGAATCTGATAACATACTCGCACCGGAAAGATCAATTCCTCCAAATGCATCCCCCAGTGAAAGACGTCTAAACATATTAGAGTACCGGTAATTAGCCAAAGCTACTTCCATTTTCACTCCTTTTTGTGGCGAAAAAATAGCTCCACATTGACCAGCATACAACCAAGCCGAATCTTCTTGTAAGTCATTAGCATCTATAGGGAACTGACCTGTTATAAGGTAACAATCAATATCATTTGTTTTGTATTTAAACATTTCAGCTAAACCATCAAAGGCTAAATCTTTATCAAAAATAAGTGACGTTGAAAAGAACGGATTAGAAAACTTACCAAAAAGCAAAGAGAGATAGTCATTATGCGTATATTTAGCATACGCCCTATCTATCGAAATCTCTTGAGAATTAAAAATACTTGAAAAATCTGAGTTCGTCGATACAGGAGCGCCCTTACTACCTGTTATCATTCTAAACCCAGCCTCAACTTTACTATCTAGGTCGGTTTTAAACCCAAAACGAACCCTAGCTCTTAAACGCTTCCTTTTTGGGGTTTCAACAGGAGTAGTATCTCTATCCAATGAATCGCAAATAACATTAAAATCTCCCTCCCATTTAAGATCCGAAACCCAAGAAGGCAAGACGGTTTGACATCTATTCAACAAACTCTCCTTACACGAAGAGTAGCTTTTTTTTCTCCAGACATTTTTTTTAACACTGTTTGAATCTTCAGAAGACAAAACACCCTTCTGAACCAAAAGCCGACTCAAATCGAGATCAGCTTCTTTAGCAACGAGCACCCTTGAAGAAAAAAAACCTAAAACAAAAAAGTAACACACACATAATAAAGAAAAAAAACGCAAAAAAAACATAGAAATACCCCCTTTCAATTCAATGCTTTGAATATTCCTTAAAAATCAAAATAATCAGGAAGTAGCCCACCCCCTTCATCATTCGCAGGCCTTCAATATTTTTATCTTAAGAAAAATCCATACTCCTTAAAGAAAGATCAAAAAAGCATGAGCCCTTTTACAGTCGGCCCACATTCTAATAATCTGATTTTTTAGCGAAAAAACATCGCAACAAGAAACATTATTTTTTTAACTTTTTCAACTAAAAAATTATATCTACAGAAAATTCTTCTAAGGGGTTATTGTAACAAGATAGCGATAAAGTGCCAAATATTTTTGAGCGGCACTTTTCCATGAAAAATCTAAAGACATATTTTTTCGCACTAACACCTCCCACTTCCTCTTATCTTGATAAAGCAGCAGCATGTTTTCAATATTAATCAGAAGATCTTCAACATCATATTTTTGCATAACAAAACCCTTCCCCTTAGAGCTTTGATCTTTTTCACTCCAATGCTCAACTGTATTAGCCAAGCCCCCTATTTTATGCACTAAAGGGATCGCACCATATCTCATAGCTATCATCTGAGTAAGCCCACAAGGCTCAAACTTGGAAGGCATAAGAAAACCATCAATCGATGAATAAAGTTGATGTGCCAATCGATCCTCATACGACAAAAAGCATCGAAAATTATGATACTTCTTCTCCATTCTTTTAAAAAAGTCACACCAGTAGGCATCTCCTGTCCCAATTAAAATAAAGCGAATAGAAAGACTCATAAGTCTATCAAAACCTTCCTCTAAAAGATCTAAGCCTTTATGCGTAACTAACCTACAAACCATCCCCAACAAAAGATCATCTGACTTTTCCCAGTTCATTTTTTCATATAAACAGTTTTTATTCTCTTCTTTATTCGAGAGACTATCTTTATCGAAGTTTTTAGTGATCCAAATATCTTTCTGTGAGTCCCAATGCTCTATATCAATCCCATTAAGTATACCCCACAAATTTTGCGATCTAAGGATCATGATACGGTGCAGCCCATGACCTAAAGCCTTTTCTTGAATCTCTTTAACGTACTGAGGACTCACCGTACTAATAGAATCAGCCCCCAAAAGCCCTCCTTTTAAAAAGTTAACTTTGCCATTCATTTGCAAGTAATCATAAAAAGGCTTTTTTTCGTTAATAAAGTTCATTTCTTGCCTATCAAAAACACCTTGATAGGCTAGATTATGAATGGTCAATAATGTGCGACAAGAAAAAGCAGATCGCCGCTTTCCCCACAAAGTATCAATACCCTTTTTCAACCAAACAGGAACCAAACCTGTCTGCCAATCGTGACAATGAACAATATCAAAATAATCTGAGAAAGAATCAATAAAACGAACGACTCCTTGACAAAAAAAAGCAAACCTCTTAGAGTTATCGAAATAGTCGCCACCACTATCTCCATACAAAAAGTCACGATCGAAAAATCTATCGTTCTGAATCGCATAAAAACAACAACCATTGACTTCCCACTTCAAAACAGAACCCTCAAAAAGGAAACTATCTGTCTTCATATCAATAGAAATATTTATTTTATCTATGTTAATATTTTCTAAATTTAAATAATTTTTAACATCTCTATAAAAAGGAAGAATAACAGACACTTCGTGCCCCATAGATGTTAAACTTTTAACCAAGTCACCCACAACATCTGCCATTCCACCAGTTTTAGCATAAGGGTAACATTCGGAAGAAACCATCAAAATTTTCACAAAAAACACCTTTTGATTTTTTTGAATAATCTTATTTCTGAGCAGGCTCAGTTTGATTTTTTAAAGAGAAAAGCATATCATGAAGACCTTCTTGCCAAGAAGGCATAATATTTCTACCTAAAACTTTTTTCAGCTTCGAACTATCTAGCACAGAGTAAGGTGGTCTAGAAACATCACTTTTAAAATCTCCACTCGAACAAGGAAGTATCTCTGTATCCATTCTCTCTTGCTTCACTAGCTCCTGTGCCAATTCATACCAACTGCAGGATCCCCCAGAAGTGACATGATAAACGCCCTCCTCCTCAGCATCTATCAATGCCTGCAAAGCGACGGAAACATCTTTCGTGAATGTAGGAACGCCAATTTGATCATTAACAACTTTAATACTTTTTTCTTGCGATGCTTTTTTCAACAAAGTTTTAATAAAGTTAGAACCATAAATGCCACAAAGCCAAGAAACTCTAGCAATCAAATATTTAGCAGAAATTTTTTCCAAAACTCTCTCCGAGTCCCACTTACTTTTTCCATAAACATTTAAAGGAGAAGCCTTATCTTCCTCAATATACGGGCTATGGCTTTTACCATCAAAAATATAGTCAGTCCCTATGTGACACATCCTAGCATTAACCAAGGAACATGCTCTTCCAACATTATACGTACCTTCAACATTAACTTCGAAACATCTCTCAGGATTTTTCTCTGCTAATTCAACATTTGTATAAGCAGCTGCATTCACAACAACATCAGGTCTTATCTTGTTAAAAAGCTCTAAAACAGCTTCAAAATCACAAATATCAAGATTCTGTCGATCCAAAGTGGTCAAAGAATATATTTTTTCCCAGGCACGAGAAAGTTCTCGACCTAGTAAACCTCCGGCACCTGTAATTAAAACTCTTTTTTTCATTAGACCTCTAAGTTTATAAAAAAATTAACATTACCATGAAATTTTAATCAAAGTCACTCTAGAATTTACTAAAGTCAGGCTGTCTTAAGCCAAAATCTAGATTCAAAAAAAATAATCTTTATAATGACTTCCACCAAGACTCGTTCTGCCTATACCACTGAACAGTTTTAGAAAACGATTCCTGAAAAGAGTAGCGAGGCTTCCAACCGAGATCTCTTATTTTTTGACTATTCATAGAGTATCTGCGGTCATGCCCCACTCTATCTTCCACATACTCTATTCTTTCCAACCCTAAGGACATTTCTTCTAAGATCATATGAGTAATTTCTTTATTCACGTGCTCTTCGTTAGCACTAATATTATAAACTTCGCCTATTTCCGCCTTATCAATCAAACAAAAAATAGCTCTAACATGGTCTTCCACATAGAGCCAGTCTCGGATATTCATGCCATCTCCATAGAGGGGAACTTTCTTACCCTCCATCAACCTTGTGACAAATAACGGGATAAGTTTCTCTGGATGCTGGTAAGGACCATAATTATTTGAACATCTCGAAATCACAACAGGTAGATCATATGTTGCAAAGTAAGAAAAAGCCAATCTATCAGAGGCACACTTACTCGCTGAATATGGGTTTCTTGGCATAAGAGGATCCGTCTCCACCGAGAACCCCTCTAATACTTCACCATAAACCTCATCCGTACTTATTTGAACAAATTGATCTAAATCATAACTTTTACAAACCTCTAACAATCGATACGCCCCTATAATATCATTCGTTATAAAAGCTTCCGGATTCTTGATCGAGCGATCAACATGGGTTTCTGCTGCAAAATTCACAACAACTCTAAACTCATACTTTTGGAACAACCTATTCAACAAATCTGTATCTGCAATATCACCTTTAACAAAAGTCACCTTATCACTTACAGGTTCCAAATTTGTTTCCGATCCAGCATATGTCAATTTATCCAAAACAACACAGTTCCAATCAGCCTTTTCTAAAGCAGCTGTTCTTGCAAAACAAGAGCCTATAAAACCCGCACCTCCTGTTATCAAAACATTAATCATAAACTTTCTTTCTCCCTTAAAGAAGCAACAAGCTGATTTGTCCTATAAAGAGATGTAATGGTACCTGCATCACTCCACCAACCATCTATCTCATCAAAAAGCATCTCCCCTTTATGGACATAGTGATTATTAACATCAGATATTTCTAACTCTCCTCTTGAAGAAGGCTTAAGCGTCTTTACAATATCAAAAACATCTGGGTGATAAAAATACAACCCCGTTACAGCATAAGAGCTTTTAGGATTCTCAGGCTTCTCTTCAATACAGGAAATCCGACCATCCTTGATAGATGGAACCCCAAAGCGAGAAGGATCTTCAACTTTTTTTAAAGCAACCCTGGCTCCAACTTTTTGACTTTTGAAAGATTCAACGATAGAAAGTATACTTTTTTCAAAAATATTATCACCCAAAACAACCACAAAAGGTTCATCATCAACAAAGTCCTCTGCCAAGCCTAATGCCTCTGCGATGCCACCTTCCCCCTCCTGATAAGCATAATGCAACTGCTTTACCCCAAAGTTCTTACCATTACCCAGCAGCCTTAAAAATCCACCAGCCTCATTACCACCTGTAACAATCATGATATCTTTAATCTGAGCTTGAACCAAAAGCTCTAGAGGATAATAGATCATGGGTTTATCATAAATCGGTAACAAGTGCTTATTCGTGACTTTTGTAAGAGGCATCAGTCTTGTCCCTAACCCTCCAGCCAAAATAACACCTTTCATGGCTTAAGCATTCTCCATAACATACTTATTGGCTGACTGGTCAACCTTTATAGGATAACTCTTAGAAAAACAAGCATCACAAAATTCATCTTTTTCTCCATTTAAAGCATTTTTCATGCCCTGCAAACTAAGATAACTTAAAGAGTCAACGCCAATATGATCCCCAATAGCCTCAACAGACTTTTGAGCACCAATCAAGTCCTTTGTGGAAGGAAAGTCCATACCATAAAAGCAAGGACTAACCACAGGCGGACAGCTTACTCTCATATGAATCTCCTTCGCCCCACACTCTCTCAAAGCCTCAACTCTTCGCTTACTGGTCGTACCCCTAACAATAGAATCATCCACTAAAACTATCTTTTTTCCATCAACCAAGTCTCGTATGGGGTTAAGCTTAATTTTCACAGAGAACTCTCTTATTAATTGTGAAGATTTTATAAAAGTTCTCCCTATATAGTGATTCCTAACAATACCCATTTCAAAAGGAATCCCTGATTTTTCGGCATACCCCATAGCCGCAAAATTCCCCGAATCAGGAACAGCTAATACCATATCTGCATCCACAAAACTCTCTTCAGCCAAAACATGTCCCAACCTTTTGCGTTGTTTAGAAATACTTTGGCCAAAAACAAGACTATCTGGTCTAGCAAAATAAACCTGCTCAAAAACGCACCTAGAGGCCTTTGCTTTTTTCATCTGTTTCGAAGCTATCTTACCATCTGGATATATAAAGACAATCTCACCTCTCGCAATATCTCTAATATACTCGACACCAACCAAGTCAAATGCACACGTTTCACTTGTGAAAAAATAAGCTCCATCTTTCTTTCCAAGCGATAGTGGCCTAACTCCATAAGGGTCTCGAGCACCCACTAAAATATCATCAACCATAAAAAGAGCAGAATAAGCTCCCTCAACATGTCCCAAGGCTTCAACAAATTTATTTTCTAAATCATCTTCCGAAGACTTTGCTAAAAGGTGAATCAAAATTTCGGAGTCCATACTCGTTTGAAATATAGAACCTGAAGATTCCAGTTGTTGACTAAGAAAACTCGTATTCGTCAAATTCCCATTATGAACAACAGCAAGGGTCTTTCCCCTATGCTTAACCATAAACGGTTGGACATTAATATCATTACTGGAACCTGTTGTCGAATAACGGACATGCCCCATAGCGAGTGACCCTTGAATCTCATCTAAGTTAACTTTTTTAAAAACTTCTTCAACCAGTCCACAACCTTTAACTATATTGGCTTTTTCACGATTAAAAGTGACAATACCTGCGCTCTCCTCTCCACGGTGCTGCAAAGCATACAAACCAAGAAATGTATATTTTGTGGCATCTAAACTGCCTTGAACTCCAAAAACTCCGCACATAAAACTTTTCTTTCTCCAAAATAGATCTTAAATAAATCTAAATTTCTATACTTAAAAAACATAAAACAAGAAAAAACTTTTTTAACAGTGAAAAAAGCAAAAAAAATATCGTCATAAAAAATCTGGCATAATAATCACTTAGAAAACATCCAGCCTTCTTCTTTATTCTTAATCCTACTAAATTCTTCAATTCTCCATTCCCCTCTATTCCTCAGAACAAGGAGATAAGTTTTTTCATTCAAATAAACCCTGTAAGCAACTTCTTCTTTGGCAACATCAGGCGACTTCCTATCTTCATCCCACCCCAAGTAACTATTATACCTTTCATCTTTTTCAAACCGAATATTTTTAAAAATATCAATTTTTTTGATTTTTTTTCCCAAGAAATCTTGATAATCTTCTTGTTGAAAAAAATCTTTTAAATTTTGCACCCTAGCATTATCATGATTTAAAAATCCAAAAAAATAATCAGGATGAATATATTCATAGGCTCTTGTGAAAGAGACATCTTTACCGTTTATAATTTCTAAAAAAAACTTATTTATAACATACGCGTCATCATGCACCACCTCTGAACTGAACAACTTTAATCTATTCTCAAGCCAAAAATAAATTGACCTCTGGGTTAAGCAAAGCCCGTTTTCAGAAAAGCGAGCCTCACCCTTATCTTCACGTATCTTTTCATACACCTCTATTTCTTTGGCTTGATCCCCATCAAAATCAAGAAAAAAGTACTCCGCACCCCAAAGAGCCGGTAAACTTAAAACTTCCTGATAATCTTTTTTAACTGTTTTTTGAAAAACAAAAAGGTTTAAAAAATCTTTCATGCGACTTTCAACAACAATCTCTTCTACTCCATCCTTATTAAGATCTTCAAATAAGATGCTCGCATCTCCAGATATCCCCGTGAAAAAAGTGGCTAAATGACTCACACGTGGCAATTTATCAAAAAAATCAATCACAAAAAGTGTGTATGCATAATTACCTCTTTTAAATAAAACAAAACACTCTTTACTTTCATCTTTATCTAGGTCTGTTTTTATGACAGAAACAGGGTTTAAAAAGTTCTTATCTGCCTGTTCTTTTGGGTCTATGGGAATCTCTAAAAGACAACGAAAATGACTCGCACTCAATTGATGAATTTTAGGAATTTTTTTTAACATCAAGGTTATTGCAACAATATATTCTTTGTCGCACAGAGCTTTTTGAGGTTCTAAAAGACCATACAAACGACCCAATCTATAATGTATTTCGGGTCTATCACTTAGTACATTCGCACCTTTCAAATAAGTTTCAAATGCCAAAAAATAATCCTGTGATTGAAAATAGTGATCACCTAAAGCTATGGAATCCAAATAAGTTTCAGGTAATTTCTCATCAACACAAAACGCTATCTTGCACACAAAAAAGAAAAAAAAAAGTGTCATGCCCCAAGGCATAAAAGCTTACCCCTCTTGAAGTTTTTGATCTACGATAGGAAGAAACGCCTCAATAACTTCCTTTGCCTTTTTCTTGCCATTAAAAACCAGCTCAAGGTTTGAGAGAATATATTGTTGGTAAATTTCTCTCCATCTAGAATGAAACGGATCATAGTGAACATACTTAACAGCCTCATTAAGCATACCTTTGTTTTTAGGCAAACTTTCACTTTTCGACCACAAATCACTCTTCGAAATACGACTATTTGCTGGCTGAGCTAAGCCTGATAAAACTAACATTTTTTGCCCTTCTTCACTACATAGAGCCTTAAGAACTTCCCAAGCTTGTTTTTTATGACGTGAGGTTTTCAATATCCCATAACCAGAACCCCCAGTACCAAAACCTCTGATTCCGCTATTCCCCTTAGGAAACATAACAACATCCCAACGAAAATCCATACCCTTCGCTCTCATCGCCATTGTTTTATCTCTTAAAGTTGGGGTTTCCCATATCCCAGAAGCAAACATAGCCAATCTCCCCGAGGTAAACATTGTTTGAATACCCATCCCTAGGTTTGAAAATGCTTCTGGTGATGGCATTACACGGTATTTATGAATCAAGTCAACATAAAAGTTCAAGCCTTCGATAGCTTCATCTTCCCCCAAAAGAAGTCTCTTAGGGTTTTTCACATTATCAACAATTCTTCCCCCATTACTAAAAACAAAGTTTTTCCAAGCCCACGTATAAAAACCATATTGCTCAACCATGCCTTTTTGATCGAATTTAGTTAGTTTTTGTGCCAAATCCAACATGTTTGCCCAATCCCAATCATCTTTAGGGTAAGGAATTCCAGCTTGATCAAAGAGATCTTTATTATAGAAAACACAGGCGAACGGTGCCGTATCTCTAGGAAGCGCGTACAGATTCCCATCAAGAGAAAATCGATCAATAACTTCCGAAAAAAAATCTTCCACATGAAAATCTTCATCATTCTCAATATAAAGGTTTAGTGGCTCAAAAAGCCCTTTTTTAGCGTAGTTAACAAACATATCAACTTCTGTACAAATAATATCCGGCGCCACTCCTCCAGAAACCTGCGTTAAAATTTTGCTTGTATATCCGGAATAGTTCGTATGATTTATACGAACTTTAACTTTTGGATTTTTCTTTTCCCAGTCAGAGATAATCTTTTTTATAATTTTCAATTCTTGAGGTGTTCCCCAAACTCCAAGAGTAACAACCTCCATACCCTGACGACCTTCAGAAGAACCACAACCCATGATTATAAGAAAAACAAAAAACAAACCTAATATACGTCGCATAACTATATCTTATCTCCATAAATATTTCATATATTGAAAAGGGTAAAAAGCCCCTGACAAGGTACTCATAGCGTCCTTTTACAAAAAGATTAGAATCAAAAAACTATCTATAAAAGATTACGAAGACTTCTACAAGTAAAAAAAGTATAAAGCATTAAGTTAGAAAAAGCAGAGGGTACTACATAAAAATCTTGTATAAATAATTACTCTTAATATACTATTATCCTCTAAAAACACCTGATTTGCAAAAGTATTTTTAAAACAAAAAAGAACTTCACTAAAAAACGTTTTAAACGATCACTAAGCTATTGCTGAAGCAGAGGATTAACTTTCGTTCACCTTTCTTTATAAATATATAGCTAGCTCTAATCTCGAAAAAAATAAAAAAATCTCTGCCTCGCATTCTTAAAAAAGCAAGAGATATTTTTCAATAAATGTCTCAAAAAGCTCTAAAAGTCAAATAAACCACAAGCATTAGCTGTTGTAACTTCACAAATCCGCTCAAAGGATTCATCCTTTAAAGAAGCTATTTTTTCTGCAACCAATTTGACATGACAAGGTTCGTTGCGTTTCCCTCTATACGGATGAGGCGTTAAATACGGGGAGTCGGTCTCCAAAAGAATTCTATCTAATGGGACATACTTAGCAACTTCCTGAAGAGTTTTTGCATTTTTAAAGGTCACAATTCCCGTAAAAGAGATATAAAATCCATAGTCAAGAACACATTTCGCGAAATCTACATCTCCAGCAAAGCAATGAAAAACACCTGGGGTCTCTCTTAAAGAACATGAACTTAAAAAATCTCTCATTTCTTTTTCTGAATCTCGGTTATGAATAATTAAGGGTTTATCTTTTTGAATAGAAAGATCAGCAAAACGCTCCATACACTCTCTTTGCTTTTTATTCAAAGTTGGATCATGAAAAAGGTCCATACCGATTTCCCCAAGAGCCTTGACTTTTGGGTGATCCAAATGATCCGAAAGCTGTTGATACACATCTTCGGAAACATCATTAACCTCTGTGGGGTGTACCCCTGCCGCCGCATAAATAAAATCAAAAGATTCTGCCATACTTATGGCACTAACAGAGGTCTCTATTGTCGTTCCTGGTATTAAAATAGTTTTAACTCCTACCTCTATGGCTCTTTTTAATACCTCGTCTCTATCTTCATCATAAGCTTCAAAATTAACATGACAATGCGTATCAATCATTTTTCTATCCTTGGAAATAAAATAAGTGATTTATCAATGTTTTTTCCTTCTTCTAAAACATGCCCCTCGTACTCACTATCTGTCACTTTCAAGTGAGCCTTAACCCTATTCACAGTTTTAGGAATAAAGGGCTCCATGAATCTTACCATTCGAATAATAGCCTGCAATAAATAAGACATCACATCATCCAACCTAGCCTTTGCCTTAGGATCTTTTGCCAACTTCCAAGGAGAAACATTTTCAATATAGCTATTCATACTCCTGACATACTCCATGATACTCTCGAGAGCAAGCGAAAAGGCAAAGTCTTTCATGTTCTCATTGACTTTTATGCATACCGCTTCGTAAATAGCATCCATCTTTTCTTCTAAATCTGTCTTATTTTTTAAAAAAACAGGAACATTCCCTTGGCAATACTTATCCAACATTCCCAATGTCCTAGAAATAAAATTACCAAAGTCATTGCCAAGCTCTGTATTAACCCTTTGGATCAACTGCTCTTTTGTAAAAACCCCATCTGAGCCAAAAGGTATTTCTCTTAACAAAAAGTAACGAAAAGCATCCAAGCCATATTCCTCAACAATTTCATATGGATCTAAGATATTCCCTTTAGATTTGGACATTTTTTCACCTTGAACAGTCCACCACCCATGAACAACTAGTTTTTTAGGCAATTCTAATCCCATTGCATGCAAAATAATGGGCCAAAAAATAGCATGTGGCCTCAAAATATCCTTCCCTATCAAGTGAGCATCACACGGCCAAAAAACTTTTTCCTGATTATCACGACAGAGAACACTGTAATAATTAATAAGAGCATCAAACCAAACATACGTGACATGTTGAGGGTCAAAGGGAAGCTCAACTCCCCATGTCAACCTTTCTTTAGGGCGAGAAATACAAAGATCCTCTAATGGCTCTTTAAGCAAACCCAAGACTTCATTTTCACGAGAAACTGGTGAAATCCAACCTTCTTTATTGCTTTTTATCCATTCAATAAGCCAATCCTGATAAGCCGACAAACGAAAAAAGTAACAGGTTTCTTTTAAGCTTTCAACATCCCTAGAACAATCTGGACATTTTTTATCTTCTAATTGCTTTTCCGGAAAAAAACTTTCACAAGGAACACAATACCAGCCCGCATACTCTCCAAGGTAAATATCTCCTTTTTGATAAAGCTTATCTAGAAACTCTTTAACTTTTTCTACATGAGAGGAATCTGTTGTTCGGATAAAAGAGGTGTACTCTATGTCTAAAGCATCCCAAAGTTTCAAAAAAACACTCGAAACTTCATCGGTCAAAGCCTGCGGAGTTACACCCCTTTCTTTAGCTGCTTTTTCAATCTTTTGACCATGTTCATCCGTCCCAGTCGCAAAAAAAACATCATCTTTAGCGAGGCGATGATACCGAGCTACAACATCAGCAGCGATAGTTGTATACGCGTGTCCGATATGTGGTTCACCATTAACATAATATATCGGTGTTGTTAAATAAAAATTCGACATTTTAAAAACCCTTTTCTTAAGAAACTTTAATCACTTTTTGAACATCCGAAAGGCCACACTTTACAATTTGTCTTGTTTCCCACAGTTCAATTTTTAACTGTTGCTTTAGGATATCAACATCAACAACAGTTCCTTTTCCCATTTTTAACTCTAAGGCTGTACCTTTTGGGTAAATATTTTTTCGAAAGTTTTTGTACAGATCATATTCATAAGCCAAACAACACATCAATCTCCCACAGACACCCAAAGAGTTCCCCGGTAAAGACGCCAAGTTTTGCTCTTTTTCCATTTTAATCGACACATGGTGAAACTTTTTAAGATGGGAAGAACAACATAGCTCTCTTCCACATCTACCGAATCCTCCTTTTAGACGAGCATGATCTCTCACACCTATTTGTCTTAACTCTACCCTTAAATGAAACATTCTGGCAAGCTTTAAAACTAATCGGCGAAAGTCCACACGTCCTTTCGCTGAAAAATAGCATATAACTTTAGAACGATCAAACACATACTCCATATCTATGATTTTCATAGCCAAGGAGCTTTGCTTAACCTTCTGTTGCGCCACTTGTTTTTTCTGAAAGATATCTTCTCTGTTTTTTTTGATTTGCTCTTGATCTTCTTTTGTTGCCAATCTTAAAATCTTAGGAGATTTCGATGTCGGACATATCGACTCTTTGATTTGAGAATAGTCGACAACTTCTGCGTAATGCTTCCCTCTATCATCCTCCACGATGCAAATATTTCCAATAGAAACATTTAACAATCCGGCATCATAATCAACCAGCTTTCCTGCTAATCCCAGTCTCACTGTGACAATCTTGATCATCCGGCTTGCTCACTTAAAGGACTCATCAAATAGCTCAAACCTGTTTTAAAGTTCACATTAAAAAACTCATCTCTCTTTAAATTTGACGACCGCTCTAAAATGTCTTCTTTTGTCTTCACAGACCAACTATTAGCGGCTTTTTCAGAAACACTTCTTAAACAAGGTGCAACTAGTTCAATTTGAGAAACATCACACTTCTCATAGACATAACTATTCCTTATAATCACAGCAAAGATATTGATAACCATTGATATATATTTTTTATGATTTTTTTCTTTATCTTTTTCTAGGTATTCGTACATTTTATCAACAAAAGAAGAAAGAGAGAGATCTGACTCCCCAGCAAGCACTTCCAAAAGCCCTGAACAAAACAAATCATCTTCTTCAAAATATTTTTTTATGATTTGACTTTCAGGATCCGCGTTTAAAATGATTTTCCGACAACGAGAGGCCAGTGTATCTAAAACCACTTGTTGATGTGGCGCTGACAAAATCCAAACAGTTGAAGGTGGTGGTTCTTCCAAAACTTTAAGAAAAGCATTCGCAGCCACTTTTTCAAAGCATTGAACATCTTTGATAAAGCAAACATGATAGGCTAAGCCCATTGGCTTTGTGGCCACTTTTGATTGCAAAGTAGAGATATCTTCAAGCTTAATAGAGTTTGCTCGACCAGAAGGTTCAACTTTACTAGCGCCCCAAAGAAAGTCTTTCTTAATCCGCAAACATGAATCACATTCTCCACACGCTTCTTTTTCACCCTGCGAGCACTGCAAAAGAAGCACAAAAGCTTTTAGGGCTTCCCAAACAACTTCCTCTTGCCCTAAAAAAAGGTAGGCTTGAGAAAGACGATCTTGATTCAAATCTGTTTTAATTATATTTAAATTAGGGTAGTTTAGACATAATTCATGCAATGAACTCATCCACGTATCCCTTTACTTTTTCAAAAACGTCTTGAAGCGAATCTTCTGCGTTGATAACCTTCACTCTATTGGGATATTTCTTCGCAAGGTCAAGATAACCCTCTCTAACTTTCTCAAAATAAGAAGACTTTTTATTCTCAAAGCGATCTTTACTCTCAAAAAGTCTTTGGAAGCTCTTCTCAACAGGAATATCTAAGATAAATGTGAGATTGGGTTCTAAACAACATCCACTCAGTTTTAATATTTGTTCGATACTCTCCAAACTGCATCCACCTCCATACCCTTGATAGGCACGTGTCGCATCGGAAAAACGATCGATCAATACTATCTGATCGGCTTCCAATGCAGGCTGAATCACATCTTGAATATGTTGAACTCTCGAGGCAACAAGTAAAAGTAACTCTGTTGTTATATTCATTGCATGACAGTTATTTTCAAGCAATATTTTACGTATTTTTTCACCAACAGGGGTCCCTCCCGGCTCTCGCGTCAAAAGCGTTTCGTAGCCACTTTTTGACAAATGCTCCATTAAAAGATTTGCCTGTGTCGTTTTCCCCGAGCCATCAATACCCTCAAAGGAAAAAAAATAACCGCTCATACTCGACCCCTCCAGGAATACCCTTGTAAATGGCAAAAAAAAACATTTTTTATAAAAAATAACAAATGAAAAATTTTAACATATATTTAGCCTGAAAACATAAAAATCATTGCAAAAATTGAGATTTTTTCAAATTTGTAAAGAGTTCCTCCTTAGAAATACCTATCAGCGTAGGGTCTAAGGCGAAAGGGTTGCCTCATAAAGGTAGCTAGGTCGAAAGAAGTCCCCAATATAACAGTTTTAGCTATTTAGTGGAGGGAGCATATCACTCTTCATATAAAATCCCTCTCGCAACCTCCTTTAAACAAAAACATCTAAACGAAGTTAAGAAAAGTAGCTTTAGAAATCTCATTATTTTAGACATATCTTTTTAAAGAGATACTTGAGATTGTACATAGCTCTCTCAAATATGGTAAACTGCTATAATCATTTTGTTATAAATTGCCAATACTTTATTCTATGGGAGAATAGTAAAACTCTTTCAAAGTGGCACCCCAAGTTTTCATATCAATCTCTATCTGATACACAAAAAGGACAAAGTCGACTTACGCCAATGAAACAAAAACATATTAGAAACTTTTGCATTATCGCTCATATAGATCATGGCAAATCAACTCTCGCAGACAGATTAATGGAAACAACAAAACTTGTTTCCGAAAGAGATATGAAAGCTCAACTCCTTGATGACATGGATTTGGAGCGAGAAAAAGGAATCACCATTAAAGCTAGAGCCGTCCGCATGCTCTATAAACACTCAGACGGCGAGACTTATCAGCTTAACATGATTGATACCCCTGGACACGTTGACTTCGCTTATGAAGTTTCACGTAGTCTTTCTTCTTGCGATGGCGCTTTATTGGTTGTAGATGCTACTCAAGGCATCGAAGCTCAAACCGTTGCCAATGTGTACCTTGCAACAGAGCAAGACTTAACCCTTATCCCTGTGATCAACAAAGTTGACCTCCAAAGTTCAAATACCGAAAGGGTAAAGAAAGAGCTAGAAGAGATCCTTGCAATCCCAAAAGAAGAAGCCATTTTAGCTAGTGCAAAATCTGGGATAGGGATCGAAGATATCCTCACAAGTATCGTGGAAAGGATTCCTGCCCCCGAAGGAGACCCCTCTGCCCCGCTAAAAGCTCTTATTTTTGACTCGGTCTACGACACTTATCGCGGCATCATCATTTTTGTAAGGATTTTTGAAGGTACTTTAGAAAAGAACCTCCCTTTTTTAATGATGGGACAACGCAGAGAGTACACAGCACTCGAAGTTGGGATTTTCACACCCACATATTGTCCTAAGGACAAACTATCTACAGGAGATGTTGGGTACATTGTTGCTAACATTAAAGAAGTTTCAGATGTTCGCATTGGAGACACTATCACTCTATCTAAAAAACCAGCAGAGGTCGCTTTGCCTGGATACAAAGAAGCTAAACCGATGGTTTACTGCGGACTTTACCCTGTATCTTCTGCCGACTACAGTCTTTTAAGAGAGGCATTGGACAAACTCAAACTCAATGATGCCTCAATTTTTTATGAACCGGAAACATCTTCTGCGATTGGATTTGGCTTTCGGTGTGGGTTTTTAGGTCTTTTACATATGGAAATTATTCAAGAAAGGATAGAGCGAGAATTCGATCTAAATGTCATCACGACAACGCCTAATGTTCCTTATTTAGCATGCCTCAACTCTCAAGAAGAAATCCTTGTGAACAGTCCTTCTGAAATGCCTGAACCTCATGAAATGGATCATGTTTCAGAACCTTACGTGAAAGCAATGATCATCGTTCCCTCAGAATATATCGGAGGAATCATGACTCTCATTAAAGACCGTCGCGGGATTTATGAAAGCACGGAATATTTAGATGAAAAACGTGTCATTTTAAAATACGAACTCCCTTTAGCAGAAGTCGTAAATGACTTTTATGATAAACTTAAGTCAGTCACCCGTGGGTATGCATCTTTCGATTACGAGTTTATGGACTACAGACCTGGTCCATTAGTGAAACTACGTATATTGGTCAATGGAGAAAGTGTAGACCCTCTTTCGATCATTGTGAGTAATGACAAGGCTACAGAAAAAGGCCGAAAACTTATTGAAAAACTAAAAGAACTGATCCCTCGCCAGCTTTTTGAAATTGTCATTCAAGCTGCTATTGGAGGAAAAATTGTTGCTAAAACACAGATCAGAGCTATCCGAAAAAACGTAACAGCCAAGTGTTATGGAGGAGATATTTCACGTAAACGTAAACTTTTAGAAAAACAAAAAGAGGGAAAAAAGAGGATGAAGCAAGTCGCCAATATAGACATCCCTCAAGATGCTTTTCTCGCTGTTTTAAAACTAGACTGATAAAGGAATCAAAAAATGTCACCAACTTTTTACGCTTGCATTGCGTTTTTATTAGCCATATCTTTGGTCGTTCTGTTTTTTTCAAAAAAAGCTAAATACGTTGAAACTGCTGAGTCTATTTTAGTCGCCTTCATTTGTGCGATGTTTATAAAAACTTTTCTTATTCAAGCTTTCAAAATCCCTTCTCCCTCTATGGTTCCAACTCTCAAAATCGGGAACAGACTTTTAGCAACAAAGTTCAACTTTCGTTTCCGAGAACCCAAACGCGGCGAAGTGATCATTTTTAAATCACCTTCCGACCCTAAAAAAGAATTTGTTAAACGCCTCGTGGGCCTTCCTGGGGACAAAATTTTTATCAAAAATGGTCAGGTATGGATTAATGACACGCTATTTAAAAACCCAGCTTTAGATGTTTATTACTACAACATGATTTCCCATATGCGATCTTATGTCAAAGGCAACCATATCCACTACGACACGAGACAAGGAGCTTATCAGCGTTATTTTCAAGGTTTAGGTCTAGATGGCCAAACCTTCTTTGTTCCCAAAGATTCCTATTTTGTACTAGGAGACAATAGCCCAAACAGTAGCGATAGCCGTTACTGGGGTTATATCCCCAAACATATGGTTCACGGGAAAGTTCTCCTTGTTTATTGGCCCCTGCACAAATTTAGAATTGTCAAATGATAAAGAACCTCATGATATGTCTGCGAAAAAAAAACTCCCAACTATAGCTATAATAGGGAGACCTAATGTAGGAAAATCCTCTTTGTTTAATCGCCTTCTTGGTAAGCAACTTTCTATTGTTGATTCCACAGAAGGTGTCACCCGTGACCGTATTTATACAGTGGTTGAAAGATTCTCACAAAGCTTTGGACTAATTGATACTGGCGGATTATCTTTTAACGATCAAAATATCTTTCAAAAAGATATTGAAACACAAGTTCACTTAGCCCTAGATCAGTGCCAAGGCTTTTTCTTTGTTGTTGACGGTAAAAGTGGGATTCATCCTTTAGACCATGTCATCGCCAACCTAATAAGGAATCAGGGAAAACCTTGTGTCGTTGCCGTTAATAAATTAGACTCCGACGATCACATGGCTCATATAGCTGACTTTTTTGAATTAGGCTATCAAAAAACGGTAGGTATCTCTGCTAAACAAAATTTAGGTCTCACAGTCCTCGTTGACTCTATCCTAAAAGATTGTGAACCCGGTAAAGTTTCCGCACCTTCAGTAAAGCATACGATCGCTATTTTGGGTCGCCCAAACGTTGGCAAATCTTCTCTAATCAACAAACTATCCAACTCGGAACGGGTTATCGTATCTGAAAAGTCTGGTACAACCCGAGACTCTATCGATGTTCAGGTGAAATATAATGGACACATTTACACTTTTATTGACACCGCAGGATTACGTTATAATAAAAAAATTAAGGAAAGTATCGAGTTTTTTAGTGCTACAAGGACACAGAAAAGCTTAGAAAGATGTGACATAGCAATGGTTATGATAGATGCGAATGATGGGATTTCTACCCAAGACCTTAAAATCATACGCATGATTGACGATGCCGGAAAAGCTTGTGCCTTGATTGTAAACAAGTGGGACATGTTCTCTGGGATTCATCAAAAAGATTATATGTTAGATCAAGCTTACAAACTCAAACCTTACAAACATATTCCCAACCTATTTATTTCGGCAACGGAAGGTAAAAATACAGGTAAAATCCTAGATTTGATCAGCTTCCTAGACAAAGAGCAACACCAAAGAATTTCAACCGGTATTTTAAATCGCTTTTTTCAGAAAATCGTTAAAGCCACACCTCCTCCAAGACGTAGAGGTAGCTTGGTGAAGTTTTATTATATATCCCAAGTGGACCGCTTGCCTCCAACTTTTCAAATATCAGTTAATAACAAAGAGCTTCTTGATGCGTCTTACCTCAACTTGATAAAAAATAAACTCAGGCTCGCATTTGGCTTCACCGGAACACCTATCCGTTTAAATATCCAAGATAAAAAGTGAGGAAAAAATCTTCATGTTAAAAAGTTTCTTTTTTAGCTTCATTTTAGGCTCGATTCCCTTTGGATACATTATTGGAAGACTTAAGAATATTGATATCCAAACCAAAGGGAGTGGCAATATTGGTGCAACAAATATTCATCGTGTTTTAGGCTATCAATACGGACTCATTGTTCTTTTTTTAGATACTCTCAAAGGAGCAGTACCGTGCCTTTTACTAGCTAAAGTTTTTCACTCATCTCAACTTCCTTTGGTAACGGAGCAAGCCATTTGTGGTTCTCTTGCCATTATTGGACATATCTGGAGCCCATTTTTAAAATTTAAAGGAGGCAAAGGTGTTGCCACAAGCTTGGGCGCATTTATAGTACTTTCTCCTCTGGGAGTCGCATTTAGCTTCGCAATTTTTTTGATCACTGTCTTTTTTACCCGTTATATTTCTTTAGGATCTATCCTTGCAGCTATCGGTTTTCCTATCTGGGTTTACCTTTTAAAATCTCCTAAATCTATTTTTATAGCCTCTATTGTTATCGCAACCATAACAATGCTTAAGCACAAAAAAAATATAAAAAGACTGCTTCTTAAAGAGGAGAATAAGTGGCGTTTATAAATTGAAACCTTTAAACTGTTTCAAAACCCTCTGACTTTAAGGGTTGCCAAAACAAAAAAAATCATTGTAAACCGTTTTATTGAATAAAATTCAATAATTTTAAAAGTACAGATCGGTTTCACTATTCAAAAAGATCCCCCTATAACATGTGATGCACTTTGCAAACATCTTGATATCTAAGGGGTTTCAAAATAGGAGAAAAACACATGAAAAAATCTATCACTGTTTGGGGTGGAGGTAGCTGGGGAACAACCTTAGCCATTCTTTTAGCTAATAAAAATCACAAAGTTTCTCTATGGACACATTGTCCAAAAGAAGCTTCACAAATAGCTTCCGAAAGAGAAAATAAACTTTTTCTACCTGGACACCCTCTCCCTTCATCCATTACTGTAACATCTGATATATCTGAAGCTTTGGGACAGACCAACATACACCTCCTCGTTATTCCTTCTCATGTTTTAAGATCTTTCTTACAAAAGCTTTCCCCATACTTACC
This sequence comes from PVC group bacterium (ex Bugula neritina AB1), assembly GCA_001730085.1. Lineage (GTDB taxonomy): Bacteria. Next base: position 12,507 of record MDLB01000108.1, on the reverse strand, counting down.
TGCCTCTCCGTTATTATGGGTTAGTGCCATAAAGGGCATCGAACAAGAATCTTTATGTAGAATGTCCGAAATCATACTAGAAGAAACAGGTTCTCATCAAAAAGTAACATGTCTTTCTGGTCCAACACACGCAGAAGAAGTTGCCAAAGGCATCCCTTCTGCGGCAGTAATTGCCTCTTCTGATATCTCCTTGAGCGAAGAAGTTCAATCCCTTTTTAACACCGACACTTTTAGGCTGTATACTAGCACTGATATTATCGGCGTTGAACTGGGCGGCGCTTTAAAAAACACCATCGCGATCGCAGCAGGCATTGCGGACGGTCTGAATTTAGGAGCAAATAGCAAAGCAGCTCTCATGACAAGAGGACTTTCTGATATTAAAAATATAGGCCAAGCCTTGGGGGCCTCTACTGAAACTTTTTCAGGTCTTTCAGGAATGGGTGACTTGATCACAACATGTACAAGCGAGCATAGTCGAAACCTTTATGTTGGGCGCAAACTAGGAAAAGGTATGAACCTTAAAGAAATCATAGACTCTATGCACATGGTCGCCGAAGGGGTAAAAACCTCACACAGTGCACACTCTCTTATAAAGAAACACAAAATCGAAGCACCGATTATCCAAGAGATTTACAATATCCTTTTTGAAAACAAGCCCTCGAAGCAAGCTTTAGCAGATTTACTTCATAGACCTCAAAAACAAGAGTTTTTACTCTAAAAACATAAATTTTGTTACAAAACAGTAAACTATTGCAAGGTCTCGCTTAGGGTTTTGAGATAAGGCTCTGCTGTGCAATCTTATCAAAATATGATAGAATAGGCTTATATATTACCATTCGATTACCCCCTAGAACTTATAATTATGGTTCCAAAAACAGTGTAAAATTCTTATGATTTCCCATTGTTCTTCTGTCGTTGGTATTTTTGAAAAGTCTTTGATTTTACGGGGTGTGGCGCAGTCCGGTAGCGCACACGGCTGGGGGTCGTGTGGTCGCAGGTTCAAATCCTGTCACCCCGATATTTTTAATTAAAAAATCTTTTGATATGTTTTGAATATATGAATATCACCTTATCCCAAATCAACCCCACGGTTGGAGATATCAGTAACAATCTTTTAAAGATTGAAAAGGCTATCTCAGAAGCACCAACGAGTACAGACCTTCTGATCTTTTCAGAGCTCGCTCTAACAGGTTATCCCCCTCGAGATTTACTAAAACACCCTTCATTTATTAATAGTATCGTCACGGCTCAGAAAGAGCTGGAAAAAATCTCAACAAAGTTCCCGGAAACAGGAATTCTTATTGGAACACCCACTCCCACTTTAAAAGGAAATGGCCTTTATAATAGCGCTCGTCTTTTTTTTAAGGGAAAATGTATATTTGAACAACACAAATACTTGATCCCAAGCTACGATGTTTTTGATGAAACCCGTTACTTTAACTCCCCCGACTATCTACATAACAAACCCAAACCTCTTTTATTTAAAAAAAGATGTCTAGGGATAACCATTTGTGAAGACATTTGGTGCTTAGCCCCTTCGACAACAAAGTTTTTATATCCCTTTGACCCCGTAGAAAGTCTCGTATCTCAAGGAGCAGAACTTATCATAAATCTCTCGGCCTCGCCTTTCGAAGTTAACAAGCCGACGGTACGGTACAACCTAGGTCATGAGTATGTGAAAAAATATAACATCCCTTTTATCCTTGTTAATCAAGTCGGTGCTAATGATGACCTCATTTTTGATGGAAATAGCTTTGCGATGAATGCAAGAGGAAAATTCTTATCAAAGTTAAAAAATTTTGAAGTCGATAGTCAAACCTTTTCTCTAGAACAAAAAAGTGTTATCTCTCTTTCCCAAAATAACTCTATGGAAGACTTAGAAAAAGCTTTGATCTTGGGGATTCGGGATTACTTTGAAAAGTCTAAAAACGAAAAAGCTGTTCTAGGCTTATCTGGCGGCCTCGATTCCGCGGTAGCAGCGGTCTTAGCATGTAAAGCCCTCGGATCTCAAAATGTTTTAGGGATAACAATGCCATCGAAATATTCATCAGAGGGAAGTGCAAAAGACTCTTATGATTTAGCAAAAAACCTTTCTCTTGAATGTAAAACTATCTCGATAGAAAACCTCGTCGACACCTATTCCGACCTTTTTAAAAGCTCTTTTTCAACTCCCCCCGCTCCTTCTGTGGAAGAAAACATCCAAGCACGTATTCGAGGCAACATTTTGATGGCCTTTGCTAATCAACCCAAAACATTACTGATTACGACAGGAAACAAAAGCGAAATAGCCATGGGTTACTGTACTCTTTATGGAGACATGTGTGGCGCTCTAGCTGTTATATCTGATATTTTCAAAACCACACTATATGATTTTGCTAAATATATCAATCAAGAAAAAGATTTAATCCCTCAAAATATTCTAACTAAGCCTCCTTCTGCTGAACTAAAACCTAACCAAAAAGATGAGGATACTCTTCCTCCATATCCTATCCTCGATGCAATCTTAACAGCTTATTTGATAGAAAAAAAATCACATAAAGACATCGAGCTTATGGGTTTCGACAAAGATCTTGTTTTTTGGATCCTTCAAAGAGTCGATCAAAACGAGCATAAACGCAAACAAATGCCTATCGGTTTTAAAGTTAGTTCTTGCGCTTTTGGGAAAGGACGACGAATGCCCATCGCTATGAAAATAGAGAGATAGACCTATGTCTCTGTGTTACAATAGTCTAAAAATCGCTAAAAGGAGTCTTTTATGTTCTGCTTTAAAAATATAAAAAATGATTTTTGTCTTTCAAAATAGCCATGTTAGAATGCCCCAAATGCACAGGATCCTTGGAAAAAACTACAGTTGAGGATGTTTATTTTCACCTATGCAACATCTGTAGTGGAATATGGATAACTCATAAATCTTTGAAAAAACTCCTCCGACGAGATACTTTGTGTTTTAACTCAACAGACCTAAACGATTTAAATTATTCTAGTAAACACTTCCGTCTATCCAAAGAGATTCTGTCAAAACCTGCCATCTGCCCCCTTTGCCCTAAAGAGAAAAAAACTGAACATTTAAAGCCTTGTCATTACAAAAAAATCACGATTTATAAGTGTATTCAAAAACATGGGGAATGGTTAGATGGAGGAGAGATACATAAAATCCGAAACCCTATTGTAAAGTATTTTTTCACTTTTCTTGTTATAGTTTTAGCCATAATAATGCTCGCTATTTTTTTCTTTCTATCTTTCAAAAAGAGTCGCTCCTCTCAAAAATCAAATCCTAATGAATCAAAACCTATTTATTTTTCTTCGCAACTTCCTTTCAAGAACTTTTACTCTCAGAAAAGGAAGATATCAAAAGAAAAAAAACACAGAAAAAGACCTGGTCTTTAAAATTTAATATATATAATACGACTGTTGCAAAACAAAAAAAATGAAAAACATAACTCGAATAAGAAGAAAAATTATTAATGATGAAAGGTGTATGTATTAAAAATATAGATTTTAGGTAGTAAATTTATCTAATTTACTACCTACCGAATCCATATTCCTTTTTCACTAGTCTTGGTTCAAAACTATTCTTACGATCTCAGAGTATTTCCACAGAAAGAGGGTTCTGATCACTAAAAAGTGATTTATCATAATAACCATTTCGTCTGTTTTCTTGGAATTGAAGAGCTTTTCCGTGTTTTTTATACCCTAAATGATCCTCCAGTTTTCATTCGAATATTTCATTTGCTAGGCTCTCTCTTAAGTTTTTGGAAAAATCATTCCTGTCCAAATAAATCTTGATTTTCTTCCTCTTCTATTAATGCTTTTATTAACTATGTCTTGATCTTTTTTATTTCATTTTTTTTTACCAAAAGGATTTTCTTTATCTATAGAAAGTAATCTGCTAAATTTAAGAAATACGAAACATATATACCATTGTGATCTATGTTCTTTCAAAACTACAGTTGAGAAAGCTATTAACAAACATAAGAAGTTACATCCAGATGCTTACAAAGATGCTTATAATATCTTCGAATATCAAATGTTAAACGATCAACTTGGGGCTGATGTGAATTTTGACACTATCGACTTAGGTCCCGAAGAATCACCACCAGCTTATAAAAACCCAAGAAAAAAAGATTTGCATATATACAAATTTTCGCTAAACAAAATGGGTATAATTGCTTATTTCAGGCCCACGAATATACAGATCAACGTATAAAGCTTCTTTTTTCATGTCCTAAAAAACATAAAATACTCTCTTCAGTAAGCAATTTTACAAGAAAGACCTTTTCTTGTAAAAAATGTACTATAAAAAAAAGACGAACTACTCCCACCCTCAAAAGCATAGAAGACGAAAAATCCATTCAATTTTTGTCTAATAAATATGAAAAATCTACAACAAAACACCTTTGGGCATGCCAAAAGAATCACTCCTTTAAAGAGAGTGTATCTAATTTACAAAAAGGATCAGGTTGTCCGACTTGCAATAAAAATAACAATAAAGAAAGAGAAGATCCTAGCAGAGAATCTACAGATATGCCAACCGATACCGTTAATAATTTGGATTTCTATAACTTTAAACTTCAGGAAATAAAAGATTTAATTAAGGGAAGGAAATATGTTTGCAAAACTAAACAAATAAAAAGAATGGACGACAAAATATTGATTAAGTGTGACAAAAAACATACTTGGAAAACCACTATTGCTGCTTTAAAAAGAGGTGCGGGGTGCCCTGGCTGTAACCGTTCATCACAAAGAAAGGATCTAATTTATAAAAAAATTAAACAAATAGCAGAGGATAAGGGCTACTCTTGCTTATTTAAGGCTAATATGTATAAAAATCAACTTACACCACTTCCCTTTGAATGTCCTAAAGGTCATAAAATATCTAGTTCAAAAAAGAACTTCACTAGAAAAAACTTTACCTGTATCATATGCTCACGAAAGTCAGTAAAATACACTCTTGACGAGGTCCAAAAAATAGCTACAGATAAAGGTATGCAATTTCTATCTAACAGCTATACGAACAATAAAACTAGATATGAATGGGGTTGCACTAACAGCCATACTTGGTGGGCTACATTATCTGATTTTAGAAGGAGATTATGCTCTAAATGCTCTACAAAACGTCGAAGATTAACTATCGATCACGCAAAAAATATAGCAGCTCAAAAAGAAGGCCTATTCCTCTCTGAAAAATATACGACAAATAAAGAGATCTATTCTTGGGAATGCAAAAAAAGAAAACAGAAAAGCACATTAGAGATTACAGAGAAAAACAACCCTACGCGTATAAAAAGACCTAAACCCTCAAATCCCAATAAATACACATTGAAAAGCATCAAATCTTTCACGAGTAATCCTAGCTTTCCATTTGAATTTAAATCAGAAAATGTTATAGACGATGGGGAGCAACATATCTGGAAGTGCAAATTATGCTACGCAGAATTTGAAGCTAGTATAAATGAAATGAGAAATAATAAAACACCTAAATGCCCTTATTGTTCTAGCAAGCCAAGGCTTACTAGCGACTCTAATTATAGATATCAAAGAAACCGATCAACTTCCTCTTAACATACCAGCAATATTAAAAAATACAAGAGATAATTTTAATGATAAAAATAGAACCGAAGCAAAGATGGAAATGCCTGCCATGACTCGCTCTTAAAACATTTCATTTCGTGACACTTTCGCCACTCAAAAGACTGAGTCAGCAAAAAATGATCGATTTAGCCTCCATCTAGTTTTAATAAATCATTTACGTTATTATTTTATATCCCTATAACACCTAAAAATCACCTTATCTATAACTTTTATTTCCTATAATTTTCCTTTATTAGATTAGAATCCTCTAGCCTTTAATACCTCATAACTTTTAAAGAGATTATCGATACTATAGAGAGGTTTCTTTATCTATCATTACATGATATAATTCTGTCTATATTTTTTATCATAGATGCTCGTCTCTATCGATATTTCGCTGCAAGCTCAACTATGTTCTTTAGGAAAAATGGTAAATAATATGATGTGCAGAGGTCTAAACCACAGGAATATTTTCATGAAAATAAGAAAAATGCCCCTTTTGGGCATACTCAATATATGTTTTTTTTCTTCGATAGCAACAGGGGAAATCGCCCCAACAAGTGATAGATTTTTATCTAAGTCTTTTAATTCTGGAAAAGGCCAAGTCTTAAATAGCATGAGCTTGGATTTTTATGATGTCCCTATTCAAGATGTTTTAAGGGCTTTATCTATACAAAATGGCGTCAATATTGTTAAAGCATCAGACGTTTCTGGAAACGTGACTATCCATTTGAACAGTCTAAATTTTGAAGAAAGCCTCTCTTATCTTTTAGAGTCAATTGGCGCAACTTTCACCAAAAAGAATGGTCTTTACTACGTTTCAAACAAACCTAAAATATCGAGTATGGAAAAACAAAATAAAAAGTTTCACCTCACGGTTAAAGATGGTCTGATTAACTTGCTCGCACATGAAGCAAGTCTTCCCGATATCATTCAAGAAATCTCTAACCAAACCGACATTAATATCGCTTTTAGTGCTAACTTGAGAGGACGCGTTTCGGCGAAAATGGAAAACGTAGATTTATTCAAAGGGATGGAAGCCATTTTGAAAGATAACCGCTACACCTTAAAAAAAGATAAACATATTTATTCCATCGAAAGAGCTTCCCGCCCACAAAAGTTTAAAATCTCTTATATGAATGATCTATTATCAATAGAAGCTTATGAAGCACCTGTGAGAGCTGTTCTTCAAGAAATCTCTCTTCAAACAGGAACAAGTATTGTCTGCAGCTCCTATGTTAAAGGTAATGTGAATGCTGTTGTCAAAAATGAAAGTATTGAAACCATTATTCGCCTCATTTTAACAGGGAGTGGTTTTCAATATCGCAAATATCGAGATGTTTACGTTATAGGGAATGGCGATGACCTTCAGGGCCATTCTAGATTCTTCATAGAGTCAAGCCTTTATAATTTGAAACATCTACGTGCTGAAGAAGTTATCAAGAAACTTCCTCCATCTATACCTTCTTCTAACCTTCAGTTTTTTGAAGAACAAAATGCCATCTCAATCGCTGGCTCTCCCTCTCTCGTGAAAGAAGTTGAAGCCTTTTTAAAAGAAATAGATAAACCTGTTCCTCAAATAAAAATAGACGTTTTAATCATAGAATACGATCTTTCTGCAAACAAAACACATGGCCTTAACTTGAGAGATATTCAGGGCTCTTTTGGTAACGAGCACTCTCGCCTTGACCTTTCTCCAAGCATCCCGAATACTCTTAACCTTACCTATGATGTTGCTAAATCATTAACAAGAGCTTTTAAGTTAAATCTCCAATCTTTGATTCAAAATAATAAAGCAAAAGTCACGGCAAACCCCAGTATTTGGACCTTAAATGGAAAAGAGGCAACCATTGATGTCTTAACAGAAGACCGTTTCCGAGAACTTCGTTATAATGAAACATCTTCTAGGCTTGAGCCAGTTGGAACACCTCGTACTATTGAGTCTGGTGTCAAATTAAAAATTAGACCTTGGATAACAGGTAGCGATCAAATAAACCTAGAGATTGAACCAGAGGTCAGTAGTGCTACAGGAAGTTTAAGTTCAGATAACTTGCCTCAGACAACTAAACGCAAGGCTAAAACTGTCCTTAAAATCCAAAATGGTAAAACTATTGTGATTGGTGGTCTTATACAAACGTTAGAGAAAGAAAATCAGAGCCGTATCCCATTCCTCTCAAAAGTCCCTCTTATTAAAGACATTCTTCAAAATAAGGGCATAACAAAACATCGTACCGAGTTGGTGTTTTATATAACTCCTACTATTTCGAATGATAATGAAATTCAAACTCCAAATAAAAATTCGAAGGCACCTCTATTCTCACAAAAAAAACACCCCTATTCTGCTACGAAAACCTTGACTTCACCTTCCTTTTCTCGTGCGTTTTATGGTGCTCCTCAAAAAAAAATAGCAAATGTTCCATCTCATCAATCTTATTCTCAAAACTCTCAACATGTTACACCACACCAAGCTTACTCTCAAAACTCTCAGCATGTTACATCACACCAAGCTTACTCTCAAAAATCTCAGCATGCTTCATTCCCCACACCCAATAGGGGAAAAGTATCCCCATTATCACCAACACCTTCTCAAGAAAGCTTCTTTCAGCAAGATCACTTCTCACTCTCCGCACCTCAAAATCCTCATCATCAACTACCTGTTCCAAGGCATTTGAATACTATTTGCGATTCAGGTCATTCACAGTTCCAACGTACTGCCCCTTCGCAGGTTTTCCAGAGTCAAAATACCTTTAGACCTTCTTGGAAAACCCAAGCCCCTCGCCAAGCCTTTCATAACCGCACCCCCAATGATATTTACTCGCCTAGAAACAATCACCAATCCCAAAATTTTCATACCCACAACAATATTGACTTATCTAGACACCCTCACTCTTCTCAAAATTTTCATAACCAAAGCCCCTTTATCTCTTCTGGACAAAGTCAACCTACAAAACCTTCCTACCCCATGTCATACAATCAGAAACAACATACCGATTCCCCGTTTGGCCCTTTGATAAAAAAAGATCCTAGCACCCATGTTACAGTCGTTAGACGCGTGGGGCATCCAAAATTTTTCACTAAGAAAACAGATTCAACATTTTCCAAACAGGTTGATCAGCTCGGTTGGCATCAGACTTTAAACACTGAAGAAACTGGTTTCCAATTAAAGCACTCCAGAAAATTTTCTGAGTGGGACAAAGAAGTTGAAAAAATCTTGCACCAAGACAGACTTTTATGAAAAAAAAGGGGACTTTGGGGCAACTTCTTATTCGCAAGAGACTTCTGAATAAGAAAAAATTAGAAGAGTGTTTGCTTGAATCAAGCATCACGAAAAGTCGCTTAGGAAAAACAGCTGTCTCCTTAGGTCACATAACTTCACAGCAGCTCTTAGAAGCTTTAAGTCAACATAGTGGATTACCTATTGTTCCTTTGGAAGATTTCTCGATATCAAAAGATACTTTGTCTCTTTTACCTCAACAATATTGTAGAGAAAATGAACTTGTTCCTTATGACGAAAATGAGTCTTCTATTTTTATAGCTATGGCTGACCCTTTAAATATACAAGCTTTGGAAGAAATTTCATTCATGTTAGATAAAGACGTTGAAGCAGGTATATGTACTTCTTCCTCCTTATCGGATGTTTTTTCTAACCAAGACAATGTTTCTCTGCATGAAAGACTATCTTTAGACTCATTGGTTGATGACGTTCATGATGATATGTCTCAAGACTTAGATCACTCTAAATCAGCTGAGCAAGCAGCTAATGATGCACCCATTATAAAACTCGTAGATTTAATCATACAGCAAGCTATCGAGAAACAAGCAAGTGATATCCATATTGAAAGGTATAAGAAAAACTCAATCATTCGTTACAGGATAGACGGTATTCTCCATGATATGAAGTCTCCACCCGAGGAAATGTTTTCTGTAATCATTTCTCGCATAAAATTGCTCTCGAATATGAATATTGCTGAACAACGATTACCTCAAGATGGACGTTTTTCCTATACAACAAACACTGCAAACATAGATCTTCGGGCCTCAACACTCCCCTCTATACACGGAGAAGGTCTTGTTCTAAGGCTTCTTGATAAAAACCACAAGCTGCTAAACCTTGAACAGTTAGGTCTCCGTGAAAAGTCTTTAAAAACTTTCGCATCCGCTATTGAAAAGCCTCATGGAATAGTCTTGTTAACCGGTCCAACAGGTTCGGGTAAAACTACCTCTCTCTATGCGGCATTGATGCATATACAGTCTCATGAAAAAAAGATCATAACATTAGAAGATCCCGTTGAATATAAATTGGATCGTATCAATCAGGTGAATATCAAAAAATCTATTAATTTTAATTTCCCAACCGCTTTACGCCATATACTTCGTCAAGATCCAGATGTGATCATGCTAGGAGAAATCCGAGATCACGAAACTGCTGAGGTAGCAATGCGCTCTTCCCTTACAGGACATTTAGTCTTGAGCACATTACACACCAATAACTCCATAGGGACTGTGACTCGCTTAATCAATATGGGGATACAACCTTATCTTATTTCATCAACAATAACAGCTATTGTCGCTCAACGTTTGGTTCGAAAAATCTGTCCAAGTTGTAAAACCGCAAAGATCTTAAATCAAGAAGACATCTGTGACATACCAAGTTTAGAAAAAATTTTAGATGGACAAGGTCATGTTTTTGAAGGTTTAGGCTGTGCGGAATGCATGAAAACAGGATACAAAGGTCGCTCAGCTATTTATGAAGTTTTTGAAATCACCCCCAATATAAAAGAAAAGATTATTCAAAAAGCTGATGAAAAAGCCCTCTTTAAAGAAGCTAAAAAAAATAAGATGTCTTTCCTCCAAGAGGAAGGTTTATTAAAAGTCAAAGAGGGTGAAACGACGATAGAAGAAGTCTTAAGAGTAACTTCTTCTGAAAGTTTTTCCAAATGAGCGCTTTTTTTGAATACAAAGCTATCGATAATGAAGGAAACTTTCATGAAGGCATCTTAGAAGCACCTCATAAAAATGCCGCGATTGAAACCCTTCATGAAAACAAATGGATCCCTGTTGAAGTCAAACAAAAAAAGGAAAAAACATCTTTTTCTTTCTCTGCTTCTGCTTCAAAAAAAATATCTTTGAACAGTAAACGATTACTCAGTTTCACTTCCTCATGTGCCAATCTTTTAGAAGCCGGATTCCCCATCGATCAAGCCATTTTAACTCTTGGTCAAACATCAAAGAAATCCTCGCCTCTCAAAAATGTCTGTGAGGCAATTTTACAGTCCTTGCAAGAAGGACAGTCTTTATCTCAATCTTTAAAATCTTCAAGTGCATCATTTAGACCTTTTTATGTTGGCTTAATAAAGTCAGGAGAAGAAATCGGTAACCTTCCTTATATTTTTAAACGTCTTCACATTTTTCTATCTGAACAAGCTCATCTAAAAAAAACGATTCAAGGGATCTTGATTTACCCAGTCATTCTAACTCTAACATGCGTTTCATCCATCGCTATCATACTAGGTTTTGTTATCCCTCGATTTGTTACTATTTTTGAAGATCTTGGACAAGACCTTCCTTTTATCACGAAAGTGATTGTTCAACTGAGTGACCTTTTCCGCCACTATTTTTTAGCGTTGATTTCATCCTTTTTTATAGCTTTCGTTCTCTTTATAATCCTCAAAAATAATAGAAAAGTGAAACCACTTCTGCATCACTTTTCTCTTAAACTTCCTTACATCGGCCCTATTCAAAAAAAAATAGCTAACGCTCGTTTTTGCTCCACTTTAGGGATCCTTACAGAAGGAGGATTATCTATTATTCCAGCTTTAAGTTGCACTCAAGAAATCATTTTTAATTTATATATGAAAAATGCTATAAAAAATATCAAAGAAGGCCTTCAAAAAGGGGTTGCCATGCACCTCACGATGAAAAAATACCCTTTAGTTTTTCCAGACCTCATGGTCCAAATGTTAGCAATAGGAGACAAAACAGGCTCATTAACTCACAGTCTGAAAAATATATCCTCTATTTATGAAAATGACACTCGCTCTATTTTAAAAGCGATAACTACTCTTTTATCTCCCATCCTTATCTTAAGCATGGGGCTAATTGTAGGGATCATCATCATGTCCGTACTTTTGCCTCTACTGAACGCAACACACATGATTTCTTAAAAAAATTCAAGACTTTAATATCAGATAAAAAATTTCTTTTAAAATAAAAAATATATGATACGCGAAATAACTATCTAAACCCAAAGATAATCTTTACTGAGTCATCTTTTTTATTTATTCTGTAGTTATTTTGAAGCCGATTACGGTCTTGTAAAAAATCTTCTTTATAAGCATGATTTTTTTAAACCAATAAGAGATAAAAATGTATCTATTAAAAGACACTCTCAATCCCCATAGGAAAAATATTTTTGCATAAAAAATGACAAGGTATATTAAACATAAAAGATAGGCATTTTAACCCTTCATCTGCCCCATAACATTTGACTTTAAGCCTCTATAGTTATGACATCCACTATGAGATAAAAATTATAAATCGAGACCGTTCAAAATATCCATTAGACTTTATTGAAAGAAGTTTACCATAGTTTGTCATTTCTAAAAAAGTTCATATCCTCAAATAGATCCGGCTTTTTTCTAAATAATAAAATTTTTGAAACCTCTGCACTAAAATAAAAAAAGTATAAAAGTTAAGACTATAAAGAGAAAAAACACATAAAATAGATACACATATAGTTACAATTGAAGTATAATATAGAATAAAGAATTGCCTTAAATAATCTAAAAATAAATATAATTCAAAGATAAAGTGGCTAAGATTATGATCAAAAAAATAAATAGATATAGAGGGGAAAAAATACAAATGAGTTTTGTAAGCTATGAAGCATATGAACGTTTTGCAAAAAGAAATCCAACGCTCCATAAAATTTTAGAA
>MDLB01000107.1 GCA_001730085.1 PVC group bacterium (ex Bugula neritina AB1) | reverse complement strand
TTTCATCTTTAGAATAAGAGATTTTAATGTTTTTAGAATTTTCAGAAGAATCTAACTCTTTACGGTCTTCGGGTATTTTTTTTCTTTAATACTCTTAACTTTTATACTTTTTTTATTTTAGTGCAGAGGTTTCTTTTTGTTTCAAAGGATAAGAATACCAATTTTATTATTTTTGAAAAAAAAGATAGAGATTGGGGTGTTCTAGAAACTCATAAATACAATATTAATAATGCAGATGATGTTTTAGATATGTTCAATAGATATGGCGATCGCTTCGTCAAAGATTTTCATAGATATCAAAATGAACTGGAAAATATCAGTTCAAGGTAGTTTAATATTTCTATAACAAAAACCTGCAAAACGCCAAAAAAGATAAAGAGCTAATGTTCTTGGCCACCATAATATTTCTGGGTGTATAAGTTGATCTTCCTCAAGCAGGTCTGCTAGAGTGTTAATAAAAAGAAGTCCTAAAGAAGCAAGGAAAAACAAGCCAAATTCTTTGAACCCGAGTATGCATCCATTTTTAAATTCTTTAAATTGTTTTTTCATAAAAATTGATATTTCTTTTAAAGGTTACTTTTATAAGATACTTTTTTATTATGGATTAAAAATTAGAGATTTGCAAAAGATTTTTGATCGAATTTCTGGAGATTCGATAGTTAGAAAATGATCCACCAACAATAAAACCCCTTTCCCTTTAGTGCAACAATCCTATCTACCTAGAATACTAAGCGCGATAGACTCTCTAATCTTCAGCTAAATTACCTAAGCTTTAGCTTATGTATACTCATGAGGAACTTTCTAATTAATAATCTTAAAAGATTATAGTTGACATTCTCACCTACCTAAAGGAAGGTGATTCCTAGATTTACTAAGTAATTTTCTTAGCAACCAGGGGTTCTTGCTTCATAGAAATTCCTAACGGATTTTCTCCACAAGCAAAGTGGATAAATACAGATTTCTTTATCATAGGGATTATACTCAGCTCCAATTTGAAGTCCATTCTCAAAATTGTGAAGTGTCCAAACATTTCCGTTTTCTTCTATATCAGGCTTTTCATTATTTTTTCAAAAAAATAATCCATATAAAATAGGAATAGATAATAAAACTCCATGCTTTTCTTTCCATTCATCTTTTGAATCATCTATTATTTCATCAATTTACACGTTTATACCTCCATAAACATGCCAAAAAGATCTCAATAGATTTTTTTACCTTAAATATCATCTGCGAGAACAAAAGAGTCTATTCCTTAAATCAACTGAACATTACCTCCATTATCTCTTTAGCATCGTATATTGAAATGATGAAACTTTTTGAAAAGATTTCACATTTTTCAAAAAAAAGCTTACAATGGTGGTGTGAAATCTCTGGAGAACCTCAGATAATTAAGATTATTTTAGATTTTCCATTGCTCTTTAAAATAGGAAAAATTCTTACAATCATTTATTACATGAGCTATTTTAAGTTACCTTCAAGAAGGCAGCTGATTGAAATTTATGCAGAGATTTCTCTTTACACTTTACGAGACTTTTACAAAATCCCCCATGCTTTCTAAGCTAGAACATGAATAAAATTTTTATAACGGTCTCTGAAAATATAAAAACCCAAAATTTTAGGAGCTAGAGACTTTATGTTGTTAGAAGGGAAAAAGGGAGTTATCGTAGGGGTTGCCAACAAGAGAAGTATTGCTTGGGGTATCGCAAAGTCATTATCTCGAGAAGGTGCCACTCTCGCTTTAACCTGTCAAACAGAAAAAGTTAAAAAGAAGGTTGAGGCTCTTGTAGAGTCAGAAAACTTACAACACTCCATCCATATATGCGATGCTACAAACCCTTCTCAAATGAAAGAATCTTTTAATAAGATCGGCGAAGATTTCGGCAATATTGATTTTTTAACCCACTCTATCGCATTTGCTCAAAAAGAAGATCTGGATGGTTCTTTTGTAGATACTTCCGAAGATGGTTTCGATCTTGCCATGAAAGTTAGCACCTACACACTAACATCTTTAACCAGAGCAGCTCTGCCTTGGATGAAGAATGGCGGATCTATCATAGCTTTGAGCTACCTAGGTGCAGAAAAAGTTATCCCTGGTTACAATGTTATGGGTGTAGCTAAAGCTGCATTGGAAGCCTCTGTTCGTTATTTAGCTTTTGATTTAGGTAAAAAAAATATTCGCGTGAATGCTATTTCGGCAGGACCCGTTAACACTTTAGCAGCGAGAGGCATCGCCCACTTTACAGATATGCTAAAAGCGGCACAAAACCGTGCCCCTTTAGGCCGCAACACTACGATTGAAGAGGTTGGAGATACTGCTCTATACTTAACCTCCGAGTTAGGAAGGGGTGTTACAGGAGAGGTTATTCATGTTGATAATGGATTACACCTTTTAGCTCAATAGTTTTTTTAATGGCCTTTATTCATCATTTAAAGAAAACTCACTAAGCAATAGCTCCTACGGTATTTTTTTTCATTATTCACTTTCTCTAAAAATCGTTAAGCTTGCTTGTAACAATCAAAAATAGAAAAAACAGTAATAATCATGCTCTATATTATAAGTACCCCTATCGGTAACCTTGGAGATATCACTATAAGGGCTTTAGAAACCCTCAAAAAGGTAGATTTAATCGCCGCAGAAGATACGCGCCATACGGGAAAACTTCTCAAACATTTTTCCGTTAAAACACCTCAAGTTTCTTATCATGAATACAATAAAACAACTAGAGCCCCTGATCTTATACATAAAATGAAACAAGGTCTATCTATAGGTTTAGTATCCGATGCCGGAACCCCAGGCATTTCCGATCCAGGTTTTCATTTGATCCGTGAAACTCAAAAAGCCAATTTAGAAGTCACAACCACCCCAGGAGCAACCGCGTTAATACCTGCTCTTATTTTATCGGGATGCCCGGTTGATCAATTCCAGTTTTTAGGCTTCCTTCCCATAAAACCTACTAAAAAAATCAAAAAGCTGGAAACTTTAAAAAGCTATGGAAAAACTGTGATTCTATATGAATCTCCCTATAAGATCGTAAAAACCTTAAAAAGCATTCAAACTGTTTTCGGTGACATTTCCGTAACCCTCTGCCGCGAAATAACAAAAATGAACGAAGAAATCAAAACTCTAGCGATTTCAGAGTGGTTAACTTTCTATGAAACTCACTCTACTAAAGGAGAGTTCGTGGTCATTTTTATAGCAGAGCCACATTCTGAAACCATCTAGGAAAATGCCAAAATTATTAAGGAATATTTTTTAAGCATAATTTTCTAGATATTTTTTTCGAAACGTAATGATTTTTATCCGATAAATATTTTAAAATCATTAAATTGTAAGAAGAAAGTAAACAAACAAAATAATTTAAATTATTATTTTAAAAGTAAGAAATTTTTCTAAAATCTTTTCTAAATTTGAGATTTATCTGAATTATGTGAAAATATATATACATTATGTTCTAGAAATAAGACCTTTCTAAAATCAATAAAATTGATCTTAAAAAGCAAAGTGATTTTATGCAAAAAAAAATATCTATTGATAACCTAAAATATAATTTTAAACAAATAAGATCTTTCCTAAGTCCAAACAGCAAAATAATGGCTGTGGTGAAATCAAATGCCTACGGTCATGGTATAAAAAATATCGCTCCATGTTTAGAAAAACTCGGGGTTAATTTTTTTGGAGTTTCTACTCCTAAAGAAGCTTTTGAACTTCAATCTTTAAAGAGCACTGGAAATATTCTTATACTAGAACCGGTTTTGCCAGAAGAATATAAACTCTTTTTAGATAAAAATATATTGATCACGATCTCTTCAATAGAAGAAGCTTTAGCGCTAATTTCTATTACTACAAAATATAAAAAACATATAAATGTTCATATAAAAGTTGATACAGGAATGTCACGGTGCGGAGCTTTCCCCTTAGAAGTAAAGCCAATCCTGGAAATCTTTAAAAAATCCTCCTTTTCTCGTGTATTGGGGATTTTTTCACATCTAGCATCCTCTAATCGTAACGATTTGGCCTCTTTTAAGGCACAAAATGAATTATTTTTAAATACAGTTACTAACTGTAAAAAATCTGGAAACTCTTTTGAAGAGATTCACCTCTCCAATACTTTTGGAGCGCTTCACTACCCACAAAGTCATTATACAATGGTACGTATCGGTGGTGCACTTTATGGCGCGCTCCCCTTTCCTCCTAACTTATCTCCTATAGATCTAAAACCTGTAATGTCTTTAAGTGCGAAAATCGTTCAAATCAAAACAGTCCCTCCCAATACAGGGGTCGGGTATGACCATAGATATATCACAACTAAACAAACTAAAATAGCTATTATTAATGCTGGCTATGCCCGCGGAATTCCCTACCAGCGTTCCTTAGCAGGAAAAGTCTTGATCAATGGAGAAAAAAGACCTATTATAGGAGCTGTTTCTATGGGACTTTCCATCATAGAGTTACAAAATCAAGATATAGTGAACGTAGGTGATGAAGTTGTCATTATGGGACGTCAAGGTAAAAATAGCGTTACAGTTTATGATATCGCAAAAACAACTGCCTCACTTCCTTACGATATCTTATGTAAAGTGGGACAACAAACCTAAAGCATAAGAACTTCGTAATCAACATTCTAGATGACCCGTTCAAAAAAATTTAAAATTAAGGAGAAAAACAATGACAACGATTATCGATATACACTCTCGCGAAGTTTTAGACTCACGAGGTAATCCTACAGTAGAAACACAGGTTGCCTTAGAAGGTGGTGCCTTAGGATCAGCAATCGTTCCTTCTGGAGCATCAACTGGTGAACACGAAGCCGTTGAGCTTCGTGACGGAGATAATGATCGATACCTAGGCAAAGGTGTCCTTAAAGCTGTACAGAATATCAATGAAACAATTTCTCCTAAGTTAATTGGGACAGATGCTTCTGATCAAGTTGGTATAGATGAGTGCATGATCGACCTTGATGGAACTCCAAATAAAAGTAATCTTGGTGCCAATGCTATTTTAAGCGTATCTATGGCTGTCGCCAATGCTTCAGCTAATTATTATAATCTTCCCCTTTATCGTTACTTAGGTGGAACAAATGCAAAAGTTCTCCCTGTTCCGATGATGAATATTTTGAATGGTGGATCTCATGCTGATAATAATGTAGATGTACAAGAGTTCATGATTGTTCCTCATGGTGCAGAAAACTTTTCAGAAGCTTTACGTATGGGAGCAGAAATATTCCATACATTAAAAAAAGTTCTTGGACAAAAAAAATACAGCACATCTGTTGGTGACGAAGGTGGGTTTGCCCCAAATTTATCTTCAAATGAAGAAGCCATAGAGCTCATCTTAGATGCCATTACAGCTGCTAAATTTAAGCCTGGTCAGGACGTATCTATCGCTCTCGATGTTGCATCAAGTGAACTTTTCAAAGATGGGGTTTACACTCTAGCTGCAGATGGTTCCTCAAAAAAAGATGCGGCACAAATGGTATCACTTTACGCAGATTGGGCAAGTAAATATCCAATCATATCTATCGAAGATGGTTTAGATGAAAATGATTGGGATGGCTGGAAACTTTTAACAAAAGAGTTGGGACAGACTGTTCAGCTTGTTGGAGATGATCTTTTTGTGACAAATACGGAGCGTCTCGCCCAAGGAATTTCTCAAAAAATAGGTAACTCTATTTTGGTCAAAATGAACCAAATAGGTACACTTTCAGAAACTCTAAATGCTATTGAAATGGCTAAGCAAGCAGGATATACCGCGGTTATCTCTCACAGATCAGGTGAAAGCGAAGACACTACTATCGCTGACTTGGCTGTTGCTACAAATGCTGGTCAAATCAAAACAGGTTCTTTATGTCGTACCGACAGAATAGCAAAGTACAATCAACTTTTAAGAATCGAAGAACATTTGGGCAATGCAGCTAAATACAATGGAAAAGACTCTTTCTATAGTATAAAAAAATAAATCTAAAAAATCAGGAGAGGCTTTGGCTTAAAGGTCAAAACCTCTCCTAACTTAAGGGAAAAGCTACACTTGAAAAAGAATCGTTTCCGCAAAAACCGTATAGAAAAGTTTTTTCTGAATAACAAACTTTTTTCTTTCTTTCTAATAATCGCTTTTATAGCTATTTTGGTTCAACTCACGCCAACATTTTTAAAAAAAAAAGAACTTCAGAAAGAGTTAGATATGCTTGATCGCGAGATTGCCGAAAAAAAGGAATCCACAGCTCTTTTAAAGGAACAGATTTACCTTTTAGAACATGATCCAGAATATATTGAAAAATTGGCAAGAAAAAATTTAGGATTAGTTAGAGAAGATGAAGTCGTTTATAAAATTTTAGACTCACAAAGCCCTCACCGTACTTCAAAAGAATAAGAAATCTAATATACTTATCGAACTTGATGCATTCGCTTATACTTCAAGACTCTGTTTAAATACTTTACAAACAAAAAGCTACTGTATCCTACAGAAAAAATCTCTTTGTTAAAAGAAAAAAAAGAGAGACAAAG
Organism: PVC group bacterium (ex Bugula neritina AB1); assembly: GCA_001730085.1. GTDB lineage: Bacteria. Next base: position 95,525 of record MDLB01000107.1, on the reverse strand, counting down.
CCCTTCCAATACATATAGCTAAAATAGAAAGCACATTATTCAAAAGGATATTCATAAAAGCCAATAGGTATAAGCTTTTTCTAATAAGCTCAAAAGTTTGAAAGCTATAAGTTGAAAAAGTTGTGAAAGCTCCTAAAAAACCTACGGTGAAAAGTAGATATCTCCCCCCCTCTTTGAACCATGGTAAAAAAAATCCCAAAGCTAAGGCCCCCAATATATTGACTCCCAAAACACCTAAAGAAAGTGAGGAAAATCCATAACTATCAATAAGTTTTATAAGTAGAAATCGAGATAAAGCCCCTAGCCCTCCGCCCAAGAAAATCATTATGAAGCTCATACAAAATGCTCTCTCAGTTGATCTAAAATTTTACCATTCGCAGATGGCATCGGGTATTTCTTCATCTCTTCGAGAGATACCCAAGCCGCAACCTCAGACTCTTCAATGAAATCGTTTGTTTCACAAATAAAAACATGCAAAGAAACATCAAAGTGCGTATAAAAATGACGTATTTTAGAAAAAAAGACAACATGCGAAAGTTCAATACCTACTTCCTCTTTGATTTCTCTTCGAACCGTTTCTTCAAGAGTTTCCCGCTCCTCTCTTTTCCCTCCTGGAAACTCCCACATATTAGCCCACAAACCTTTGGCAGGTCTTTTTTGTATATAAAATTTTTTTTTATCATGAATAACGGCAAGTCCCGCATCTATTTTTTCTAGTTTTTTCTTTTTTGTAATGGGAATCACATCTTGAAGCCCTAAATGAAAAGCTTTACAGTTTTTTTGGACAGGACAAATCAAACATTTTGGGGTTTTAGATGGACAAATCAAAGCTCCAATTTCCATCAAGGATTGATTGAAACTTCTCATTTCTTTATAAGGCATAAGAAACTCTAAATACTCACGGATCCATTTATCTTGCTTTGAATCAGCGATACCCTCTCGCCCCAATAGTCGCATGATAAACCTTCTAACATTTGTATCAACAATCGCCTCTCTCTGTCCAAAAGCAATACTTAAAACCGCAGCAGTCGTATAGGGCCCAAAGCCAGGAAGTGTTTTTAAAGTTTCCTTGTCTTCAGGCACTTCTCCATCAAAATACTCAACCATTATATTGGCTGCTTTATGAATATTTTGAGCCCTACGATAATACCCAAGCCCCTGCCATTGCTTTAAGATTTCATCCAAACTTGCTTCGGCAACACTTTTAATATCTGGAAAATCTATCATCCATCTAGAAAAATAAGGAATAACGGTCGCAACTGTTGTTTGCTGTAGCATTATTTCTGATATCCATACACGGTAAGGAGACGGAGAATCTCTCCAAGGAAGCGTTCTTGCATTTTCTTGATACCATTTGAGCAAAGATGAAACAACTTCATCTCTCATATCTATTTGAGATGTCTCTATTTCTAAAGTTTTCAATAATGATCCCGTATTTTGAAGATATCTAGATTTTACTTGTAAGGGTATATTGACTCAACTGTGGTTAGAATACCACCTCTAGTGTTCACAATAGCCTTTAAAGAAGCAGAGCGTGGCGAACAAGCCTTTACAATATCATCTAAGATTTTGTTCACAAAGTGCTCATGAAATATTCCAATATCTCTATAAAAAAGAATATACATTTTAAAAGATTTGAGTTCGATGCACCATTTTTCAGGAACATAGTTAAGGTAAAGCGTTGCAAAATCAGGCAAACCTGTTTTAGGACAAACACATGTGAACTCAGCAAGCTCAAAGGAAACCGTATAATCTCTGTCTTTATATTGATTTTCCCAAACTTCAATATCAGGCGTTTGTAGATTGGAAAGATCCCCCTGAGCATTTTGATAGGTCTTTTTTTCCATCCAATAAAACTTTCTCTTTAATATTAAAATAAATCTTTACAATGACTATGATTAGTCATTCGGAAGGTTCCACTTTTCTGAATCTAACTGATAATGATGAATATCATGATCTTTAAAAAATAAAGCTATTTCTCTATCCGCAGCTTCTTTAGAGTCAGACCCATGAACCAGATTAAAACCTTGTGTTAAAGCAAAGTCTCCACGAATAGTTCCCGAATCAGCTTTAGACGCATTGGTTTGTCCCATCATCTTACGAACAACACTTATAGCTTCATAACCCTCTAAAAGGATTAAAAGAACGGGACCATCTTTCATGAATCGGCATAAGCCTTCATAAAAAAATTTATTCACATGTTCAGAATAATGCTTACTCAAAATATCATCATCCAATGAAGTCATTTTTAAAGCAAGAATCTTTAAACCTTTTTTTTCAAAACGAGAAATGATTTCTCCTGTCAATGCTCTCTTTACAGCATCTGGCTTTAAAATAACTAAAGTCTTTTCTGTCATGAAGGGTTCTCCTCAAAAACTTCCGCGATTTCTTCTTCTTTCGATGCATTAATCACATGAGCAACAGAAGCAACCAAGTCTTTATCCTTTAAACGGATAGCTTTAACCCCTTGAGTATTTCTTCCAGCAGCTCTAATTGATTCCACCGAGTATCTTATAATCATGCTATTCGCTGTTATAACCATGATATCGTCGTCATTACGAACAGCTTTGATCGTGACAACTTTTCCTGTCTTCTCTGTTGTTTTTATATTGATTATACCCGACCCCCCTCGATGTTGAAGGCGGTAGTGTTTCATTCCTGTTTTTTTGCAATAGCCATTTTGAGAAACAGTTAATATATCCATATCTGTATCTAGAATAACCACACCTACAACAAAATCATGTTCTTTTTTTAACTTGATCGCACGAACACCTTTCGCACTACGCCCCATAACGCGAACATCAGTTTCATTGAAACGGATAGCCATCCCCTCATGTGTTGATATCAAAACATCTTGCTCACCATGACTTCGGATAACATCAATCAACTCATCGCCTTCTTCTATTGTTAACGCGATAATACCGCTTGATCTAGGTCGAGAGTAATCAACAAGTTTACTCTTTTTTATCAGTCCTTTTTTGGAAACAAAAATCAGATATTCATCATCCTTAAATGTCTTAATAGGTATATACGCTTGAACTTTTTCATCTTCACTCAAGTTGAGCAAGTTAACAATCGCCTTACCTTTGGCCACACGACTCCCCTGAGGAAGTTGATAAACTTTTTGCCAATACACCCTACCACGGTTGGTGAAAAATAGAAGATAATCATGAGAGTTAGCAACAAACATCTCTTGGACAAAATCATTTTCGCCCGTCCCCATTCCTGTAACTCCTCTACCTCCTCTATTTTGTTTTCGGTAAGTCGAAGTCGGAAGGGCTTTAATGTAGCCTGTATGTGTGATAGTTACAACCATATCTTCAGAAGGTATCAAGTCTTCGATGTCGATATCCGAAGAATCCTGTGTGAGGTCTGTTCTCCTGTTATCCCCATTTTTCTCAACAACTTCACTCAACTCATCTTTGATGATCTGATCAATTTTGTAATCACTTGCCAAAACCGATTTTAAGTCATTAATAAGCATCAAGAGTTTTTGATATTCTTCTTCCAGTTTGTCGCGTTCTAAACCTGTTAGACGTTGCAACTGCATTTCTAAAACCGCTTGAGCTTGTATCTCGGTCATTTTAAATTTTTCAATAAGCCCAAGTTTCGCTTCTGCTGACGTTTTAGAAGATCTAATCAAGTGAATAACCTCATCAATATGATCTCGAGCGATCCTCAAACCTTCTAAGATGTGAGCTCTTCTTTCGGCTTTATCAAGTTCAAACTGTGTCCTTCTCGTCACAATATCTCGACGATGATTAACATAGCTCAAAACAAGCTCTTTCAAGTTAAGAAGTTTTGGACGAGCATCAACAAGTGCTAACATATTTATACCATACGACACTTGTAATTGGCTGTGCTTGTAAAGTTGATTCAAAACGATTTCAGGGTTTTCATCACGCTTTGTCTCTATAACTAAACGGATCCCGTCTTTATCTGACTCATCTCTAATGTCTGCAATGTTGGTCATGACCTTGTTTTGGACCAAAGAAACAATGCACTGGATAAGGTTCGTTTTATTGATTTGATAAGGGATCTCGGTAATAACAAGGCGCGTTTTCCCTCCATTCATATCTTCTTGCTCAACACGGGCTCTTATTTTTATAACCCCTCTTCCTGTCGTATAAGCAGAGTAAATACCAGCCTTGCCACATATAATCCCACCAGTAGGAAAGTCTGGGCCCTCCATCAATTCAATCAGTTCAGGAATAGCAACATCTGGTTCGTCAATAACTTTGTTTATACAAGAGGCAACATTTCTAATATTGTGAGGAGGAATATTGGTAGCCATCCCTACAGCAATACCAGTTGAACCATTGCACAAAAGATTGGGAAATTTAGCAGGAAGAACAGATGGCTCCGTTAATGTTTCATCATAGTTAGGAACAAAATCAACGGTTTTTTTATCAATATCTTCCATTAAAAACCGAGCAGGCTCTTGCATTCGAGCCTCGGTATATCTCATCGCTGCAGGAGGATCACCATCTACGGATCCAAAGTTTCCCTGTCCATCAACTAGCATATATCTCATGCTAAAGCTTTGAGCCATCCGTACGAGTGTGGGATAGACAACTTGTTCACCATGAGGGTGATAGTTACCAGAAGTGTCACCAGCAATCTTCGCACACTTCCTATGTTTTTTATTTGGAGATAACCCCAACTCTTTCATAGCAAATAAAATGCGTCGCTGGGAAGGTTTTAAACCATCTCTCGTATCTGGTAAAGCCCTAGAAATAATAACGCTCATCGCATATGTGGTATAAGAGTTTTTCATTTCCTCTTCAATATCACAGTCGATGATCTTCCCTTCAATCAGATCACTCATACCACTCCCATCTTTATTTTTCGATTGTGTTTTGTGCTACATCTCATTATTGCTGAACTCTTTTATAGTTTAAAAGAATAGTTCTAAAATTCTTTGGTTAATAAGTCTCATTTTTAAATAAAGATATTCACGACATACCACTGCTGCCAAAATATATCTTAAGATTTTAAAGTCAAAACTTCTATTTTTTTAATAAAATTTTTCTGAGATACCTTATAATACTGCTGTCCTCACAGGCAACATTTTCTCAGATTTTAAACATCCAACTGATTGACTCTTAAGGCATTTTCTTCTATAAAACAACGCCTAGGTTCAACAGTATTTCCCATTAAAATAGAAAATATTTCATCCGCTTCCACGAAATCATTCAAGGTTATCCTAACAAGGCACCTATTTTTGGGATCCATAGTCGTTTCCCATAGCTGCTCTGGGTTCATCTCCCCAAGTCCCTTATACCTTTGTATTTCCATACCTTTGCGACCACTTTTTTCCATCTCTAAGTTCAAGTCATAGAGGTCTTTACACTTTAAAGCCTCCTCACCTGAATCACTTTGTGTTTTTAAGGTAAATGGCCCCTTAGGCAATGGTGAAATTTTATTAGTGTAAAGATCTAGGAGATCTTGATATTCCATCCTATTGATAAAATTCAAAGAACATTCACAATCTAAGCCATTTTTATTCTTATAAGATAGAAAAAGAGCTTCTTTCTCGTCAACTTCCTTCGACAAAAGTTTGGCATCTACAGCTAAATTAGCCATCTGTTCAGGGGAAAAATCTTTCAAGCTAACAGGATCCGCCAAGTTTGCGAAAAGCATATTCTCAATAATAGATTTCTCTATCAAGAAATGTCTCCCCATAAGATCTAGAAGGTTATGATATTTACGAATACTTTTCATAAGAGCGAGTAATGCGGGACCTTCAAGTTCCCAAGTCTCATCGTTTACACTTCTTACTGTAACACCATTGACTGCAAGTTTAAAAACATGCTCTGTCAGTTCAGCATCATCCTGAATGTATGTCTCTTTTTTGCCTTTTTTGACTTTATACAGAGGTGGTTGTGCCAAGTAGACATACCCTCTCTCGATAAGTTCACGCATTTGACGATACAAAAATGTCAAAATAAGAGTACGGATATGAGAGCCATCAATATCAGCATCCGTCATGATAATAACTTTGTGATATCTCAACTTTGAAATATCAAACTCTTTCTCACCGATACCTGTTCCCAAAGCTGTTATTAATGTTCGGATTTCATTATTGTTCAAGAGTTTATCTAAACGAGACTTTTCCGTATTAATAATCTTTCCCTGAAGAGGAAGAATTGCTTGAAATTTACGGTCACGCCCCATTTTTGCAGATCCTCCCGCAGAATCTCCCTCAACCAAATATACTTCAGCAAGTTCGGGGTTTTTCTCAGAACAATCAGCTAGTTTGCCAGGCAAAGAGTTACTTTCTAATAAACCTTTTCTACGTGTCAAATCTCTAGCTTTTTTTGCCGCTTCTCTTGCTCTGGCAGCACTTAGAACTTTGGCAACAATAGCCTTTGCAACACTGGGATTTTCTTCAAAAAAAGATGCCAATGAGTCGTTAAGAACTGACTCAACAATCCCTTGGACCTCTCTATTCCCTAGCTTGGTTTTTGTTTGCCCTTCAAATTGAGGCTCAGGGACTTTAACACTAATAACAGCTGCCAAGCCCTCTCTCATATCTTCACCGTTTAGCCCCGAAATATCTTTCACCAAGTTATTCTGTTTAGCATAAGAATTTATACTACGAGTAAGAGCTGAACGAAACCCACTCAGGTGAGTCCCACCTTCATGTGTATTTATGTTATTCGCGAAACAATAAATATTCTCAGAATAAGAATCGTTATATTGGAGAGCAACTTCAACAGTAACTCCTTCTTTTTCTTTTTCAATATAAAAATTCTTCTTATGTAAAGATTCTTTATTAGCATTTATATGTTCAACGAAAGAAGCTATCCCTCCTTCGTATCGAAAAGTCGTTTGTTTATCATTTTTCCTATCTTCCAAAGAAATTTCAATCCCTTTGTTAAGGAAAGCTAGCTCTCTTAACCTAGAAGCTAAAACATCAAAACTAAATTCAACAACTTCAAAAATAGAAGCATCTGGTAAAAAACGTATCATTGTTCCGGAAGTTCTAACATTTCTACCTTTTTGAACTGGTCCTAAGGGGATACCTTTTTCATATTCTTGTGTATATAAAGAACCGTTTCTACTAACCTCTACCGATAGTTTTTCACTTAGGGCATTCACACAAGAGACACCTACACCGTGTAACCCCCCAGAAACTTTGTATGACTCACTATCAAATTTTCCACCAGCATGTAGGGTTGTTAATACAACTTCCAAAGCTGATTTTTTTAATTTTACATGTTCATCAACAGGAATACCTCGACCATCGTCTTGAACAGAAACCGTGCCATCTCGATACAAAATGATTTTGATCTTAGAGCAGTAACCAGCTAAAGATTCATCCACACTGTTATCCACAACCTCATATACCAAATGATGAAGCCCTCGAGCACTTGTATCTCCAATGTACATGGCTGGACGTTTACGAACAGCTTCTAAGCCTTCTAGAACTTGAATACTGGCAGCATCATATTGATGATCATTAGGCATTTTTAAATTCCTCTATATTTATCAAGGCTAACACGAATCCTTATTCTACCACAATATTTTTCCATTCCCTTGATATTCATGATTTTATTTGAAAGATCCCTTATATAAAATTGCTTGGTTTCAAAGGCAGCAGCATTATTCATAATCTCAATTTCAATAGAGGTTGCACTAACATTGATACCAGTTATAAATTTTTTAAGCCGTTCTGGAAAAAAGTCCCAACAAAGCTCTTCTGCCAAAACAAGGTTATTATCTGCACTTTTATCGTTATATTTTTCTTTTAAATCACCCAAAACCTTTACAAAAAGATTATTCATAAATTCACCTCATCTTTTTTGTAAAAATTCTCATGTAAGAATCATTGGCATAACAAGGTATAAAAAATCATCACTTTCTCTAAGAATAGCAGACTCTTCCCTCTCCGTTAAATCGAACGTAATCTCTTCTGAAGTCATAACTTTAAGACCCTCTAAGAGATATACAGGTGCAAAACCAATAGCTAATGACTCACCATCATAATCAATTTCTATGAACTCTTCCGAGGCTCCAAAGTTATCATTTCCAGAAGTTATAACCATTTTGCCTTTAATAATATCAATTTTTATACGATTAATTTTATCATCTACCATTACGGATGATCTACGTAATGCTCCTACAAAAGCTTGTCTGTTTAATTTTATAGAGTTTTTTATAGGCTTCTGTATTACTCCTAAAAAATTAGGAAACCTTTCGTCGATCAATTGACACATATAAGAGACTTCTCCCATATGAAAAATAATCTCTTTGTTACCCACAATTATATCCACAAAATCATCTTTACCAAGATTTTTGCATAATTCTTGTGAAATTTTTCCAGGCAAAATACCTGTTTTTTTTGAATCTTCTGGAATTCCTGTTTTCGCAGGGATCGTTACATGCGATAACCGTTTCCCATCCGTCGCTACAAACAGAATACTATCATGTGTGCACTCAAAAAAGACACCACTCATAGAAGTTTGTCTTGAATTATCTGTAGAAATAGATATGACTGTTTGTTGCAGAGCTTTTTTTAAATCCTGTTGGCAAACTGAAATAGCGTGTTCCTCCCAGAAAACAATCGGAGGAAATTCATCTTTGGGTAATGTTGATACATTAAAAGAGCTAGAAGCACAGTCTATTTGCAATAAATCAGTTGATTTTTGCTTAAAAAAAATCGGTTCATTGGGTAATTCTTTTGTTATTTGTGTCAGAATTTTGGCAGGCAAAGTTGTTTGACCCGACATTTGGATCTGAGCTTTAACTCTAACTTTTACACTTATTTTTAAATCAGTTGCAGAAATAATAAGGTGATCTTTCCCTTCTGTTTCTAGGAGCATATAGGACAAAATAGGGATCGTATAATGTTCGCTTACAGTATGCGATACAATATTTAAGGCAAAAAGAAGATCTTTCGGTGTACATTCAAAATACATAAAATTAACCTTTCTAAAATGGATGTAAATCCTATTATAGCGAGACTTTACAAAAAAATCAGACATATTTTTTTGTTTTTTTTACTTAAAGACTTATTTATTAAAAAATATTTAATAATATTATGCTTTATTCTATTTTTTGCTAATTTTGAATCAGCCTACGATAAAGTTCCGTACTAATTAGCTCATAAACTAAAAAATATAACTAGGATAAGAGATAAAAAGTTCTTTATCAGAAGCTCTTAGATATCGAATCTCAAGATATCTGATTATCCATTGAGCGATATGTCTCACTGTAGCCATACTTCTATTTTATTATAGATTATAAAAATCATCATCATTATCATAGGTGGATTAAAATTGTGGATAACCTATAAAACTCTCTAAATTACGGGAAGAACAAAAAGTTTTATTTGTTGATCCCTTGGGAAAAAAGTGATATTTTTTGTGAATACAACAAGGAATTGTTTAGCTGACTGTGGATATCTATGACACTTATCAATAGGTTATCCACAGGATCTACCAACTTATCCACGTATTTTTTCTATTAGCTTATCAATAGTTATTTTTAATTCCTGATCCGTTTGATAGCTTTTTTTTAACTTTTCATGCGCATGCATAATAGTTGTATGGTCTTTTCCTCCAAAAAAAGCACCTATTTCTGGAAAAGAATAGGCTGTTAACTCTCGACAGAGGTACATAGCTATTTGTCGAGGAATTACAATCATACGTTTCCTTTTTGAAGAGTTAAGGTCTTCTATACTTATATTAAAGTGTTCACATATGATATTTTGGATCCGATCAGGTGTTAAATGAACAGTTGGAGCTTTCTTTTGTGGCTGAAAATGTTGCTGAACAGTATCTAGGGATATTTCTGTGGATTGGAATTGACTAAGAGCTAAGACTTTTAGTAAAGCACCTTCCAGCTCTCGAATATTTGATGTGAAGTTAGAGGCTATGTACTGTAAGATATCTGGAGAAATACGAGCCTGTGTATTTTCTGATTTTTTTTGCAAAATAGCCACACGTGTTTCAAAGTCTGGTGCTTCTATATCAGCTTTTATTCCCCATTCAAAACGTGAAATAAGGCGATCTTCTAAGCGTGGGATATCTGTGGGAGAACGGTCAGAACTAAGTATTATTTGTTTGTTTTCATTATACAATTGATTAAAGGTGTGAAAGAACTCTTCTTGTGTTCGTTCTTTTCCTTCTAGAAACTGGATATCATCCAAAAGCAAAACATCCATAGTTCTGTATTTCGTTCTAAACTGTTCAATTGTTTTATTTTGGATGGATGCGATCAGTTCATTTGTGAACTGTTCTGTGGATAAGTATTTGATTTTATATTCGGGGTTATGTTTTTGAATACTCATTGCGATGGCTTGCATAATATGTGTTTTCCCTAATCCTACAGGACTATATAGAAAAAAAGGATTATATGTTTGACCTGGATTTGTGGAAACGGCAAGGGCGATTGCATGTGCTAACTGGTTATTAGGACCAACAATAAAGTTATCAAAGGAGTACTTAAAAAGTGACTTCGAAGAAGAGACACTTTGAGGCTCATCTGTAGATGTTGTTTTTTTTTTTTGAAAAGGTTGTTCAGAAGCTTCTTCTGTTTTAGATGGAACATTTTTAGATAAATGATTTTTTTGATTAACATGAATATCTATCTCACAGGAGAGTGCTTTTGAGACCTCTTTGATTGGGATTTTAAACTGTTGCTCAACCCTTTGCTTATAAAAAAGATTAGGTGTCCATATTGTCCAACTATCCTGCTCTGTCATTTCTATATCCAAACTTTGAAACCAAGTTTCGTAGGATTTTTTTCCAATCAGGTCTTTTAGAGCTTCCTTTAAAGTTTCTATGTTATTGAATGTCATTATGTCTAAACTTCCTATATACTTTTTACTTCTTCAGAAAGAAAGCATTTAGCTTCTACTTTTTATCTCAGTATCTAATCACTTGTGAGAAAAGGGGAGCAGAGGTGTATAAAGCTTTTTGTACAAACATTCATAATGCCCTTATTGGGGATGTAGAATGTTGTCCAAAGATCTTGTTGTTTATAAAATCAATACTTACGCACAAGTTATGCACATGTTGTATTATAACTTGAGAACTTGATGTACACAATGATGAATATGGTTTGATTTTTTTATATAAGTTTTCTTTTTTAAATTCTTTGATCAAGAAAAAATATTATAATTTCTTTTAAAATAAATATATATATGCTAAATAATAATATATAAAATTAAAATAAATGTAATTGATCTATTCTTTTGGATCTTTTTTTTATATATTTTTTTCTAAATCTTTAATATTATAAATTAGCCAGCTGTTACTGCTTTTTTCTAGTTAGAATTTGGGTAATAAGATTTATTTTTTTTCTTAAAATAGTTGTATTCATAAATTAGACACATGTTATCCACAGGTTATCTTTTTTATGATTTTTGGTAGTCAAAAAAAAAAATAGCTTATTTTAATTTTCTTAAGTAAGATTATAAGTGTTACTTTTAGCCGTAAAAAGCACTAGCTGTTAACCTTTTTTCAAGGTATCGAGATTATTGTCACAATCTTTATTATAAGATATAAATCTTTAGATTAGGTCAAAATACCACATAGTTTGTATTGGAAGAAGCTTTTCAACAGTTTATTATTTCGATAAAAGTTCGTGTCCGTAATAGAGATGGGCTTTTTTATGACAAAATTAAAAAAAAGAACGACAAGCAAGATTATGAGGTATTTTTCAAAGCTCGTAATCTTGTGAGTAAATATTTGCTTTGATCTCAAGTGAGGGGTTTTTATGAAAAAGTACTTAGATTTGGTTAACAAAGTTTTGACAGAGGGAGAAGAAAAAAACGACAGAACCAATACAGGAACTTTGTCTATATTTGGAACTCAAACAAAGTATGATTTACGAGAAGGCTTCCCTCTTCTTACAACAAAAAAAGTTTTTTTCTCTTCGGTTGTTCGAGAACTCCTTTGGTTTTTAAAAGGAGCAACAAATATTCATGATGGTTTAAGTGAATATACGTCTATATGGGACTCTTGGGCAGATGAGAACGGAGACTTAGGGCCTATTTATGGTTATCAATGGCGATTTTGGGAAAAATTTGTTTGGGATGAGAATGCTAAAAAATATCAAAAAGAACATGTGGATCAAATAAAGCAAGTTATTGATTTGATAAAGACGACTCCTGATTCACGTCGATTGATCGTTAGTGCTTGGAATGTTGCAGATTTGGACCAGATGAAACTCCCACCCTGTCATTCTTTTTTTCAATTCTATGTGAACGATAAACGTTTAGACTGTCAGCTTTATCAACGATCGGCAGATGTTGCGTTAGGTGTTCCTTTTAATATTGCCAGCTACTCTTTGCTCTTAATGATGGTTGCACAAGAATGTTCTTTGACTCCAGGTATTTTTACTCACACCATAGGAGATGCGCATATTTATCTTAATCATGTCGAAGGGCTTAAAGAGCAGTTAAAAAGAGATATATTGCCTTTACCTAGAGTCACTATATCTAAAAAACCTTTTTTTGATCTTCTTTATGAAGACATCACTCTTCATGATTATCAGCATGGACCTTTTATAAAGTTTCCTATTGCGGTATGAAGACTTTTAATATCATTGTTGCTCATGAAAATTTTTTAGGGATAGGGATCGATAATACTCTTCCATGGAAAATCAAGAAAGATTTGAAACATTTTTTTACTATCACAATGGCTGTGAAAGAAAAGGGCAAAAGAAATGCTTTGATCATGGGCAGGAAAACATGGGAATCCTTGCCTATAAATGTTAGACCTTTACCTTCACGTCTAAATATTGTTCTCTCTAAAAATTATAAAAATTTGGGAGACTGTCTTATTTTTGAATCTTTCGAGCATGCCTTAAAAGCTGCTTCCTTAATGGAAGATATTGATGAAATTTTTGTCATGGGAGGTGAAAAAGTTTACAAAGAAGCTATAGGGCATCCTATGTGTTCAAAAATCTATATCACGGAAGTCTATAGAGATATTGATTGTGATAAATTTTTCCCAGAATATAAAAATAAGTACCATTTAATTGAAGAATCTGTTGAATATAAAGAGGGCGATTATCGCTTTAAGTTCTTAACCTATAAGTCTTAGATCAAGAATTTAAATTGATTGGCTATGAATTGTCGATGGTTCTCACGATCCTAAAACCATTATCATAATAGCGACTATTTTTATCATTATAGTGGCGGTTGGAAGTTCTTAGTAAATGCCCATAACTACTCCAAGCACCTCCCCTTAGAACACGATTATCAGTTTGTGAGTATGAAATGGGGTTTTCCTTAATGTCTTTATTATAAAAATCTTTTTCATAGGTATCTTGGCACCACTCCCAAACATTACCAGCCATATCATATAAAAAGTTATTATTAGGAGGATAACTTCCAACTTTTTTCAAGGTTAAAGCTCCCATCCATTTTTTACCAAAATTAGCTTTTTGATAGTCCGGAAACTCATTACCCCAGGGGTATTTATTCTTTCGAAGAGGTGTAGCCGCAAACTCCCACTCTGCTTCGGTCGGTAATCTATAAGTTGATAGTGGGACATTTTCATATTCACATAACCAGCGACAAAAAGCGTTGGCATCTACCCATGAGATATTCACGACAGGAAAGTTTAGAAGTTCTTCTGATATATAGTTGTTATTCCAAATCGTATAGTCACTATCCTCTCCTAACGCATTAACAGGGGGAGGATAATTTGTACTATTAATAAAAACTTTGTATTGGCCATTTGTTATTTCGTATTGGCTCATATAGAAAGAGTCCATATGAATTTTTTTGACAGGGGTTTCATCGACTTCTCCATCCCCCCAGATATCACCTCTTTGAAAATGATTAACAGCAATGAAGCTAAAAGGGATCCTTAGTTTTTTAGAAGCAATAAACATTGGGTTTTGATGTATCTGGTGTTTTTTTTCCGAAAGGTTCTCCGTATCTAAAAATTGAGAAGGGGCGAAGAGTTGAGGAGTAGAGAGTAATGAGGCAAAAGTTTTCTTATAAGCTATATATGAGATAGTGAAAAAAATAGCTATTATGATTAAAATCGATAAAAATGTGGAAAAATTGTTATTTTTTTTAGGGATAGTTTCAGTATTGTTCGAAGATTTTTTTTGTTCCGGTGAAAATTTTGGATTAGATATCTTATTGTATTGGTCAGTTAAATCTACAAGCAAAGAGTTTATTGATTGGTAGCGATCTTCCACTTCAGATTCTAAAGATTTTTGTATTATTTCTGTTAATTTTTTTGTTATATTTTTTTTCTTTGAAGGTAAAATTTTGAATCTACCTATTGGAACTTTCGCGTAAAGCATTTCGTAAATGATTACACCAACAGAAAAAATATCTGCACGCTGATCAATGTTCGAAGGAGAGATTGTTTGCTCAGGGGCTGCATAGTAAACTGTTCCTATAGAAGAGTTATCATTAGAGAGAATGGAAAAGCCTGGAGGTTGAGATATACCAAAGTCTACGATTTTTACTGAACCACTCTCTGATATTATGATATTTTCAGGTTTGATATCTTTATGAGTTATATATTTATGGACCTCTTTTAATCCTTGACAAACCTTTATAATAATATCTATAGTTTCTTTCAAAGGGGCATTTACCCCATGCTTATTCATCCATTCTCGTAAAGAAATACCTTTGACATACTCCATGACTATATATGGTGTATTTTCAAAGTGGGTATAATTTATAAATTTTACTAGGTTAATATGATTCATCCTGTGGATCATTTGTGCTTCGTTTTCAAAGCGTTGAAGTAAGTCGGCGTTATTTAGAAAGGATGGGTTTAAAACTTTTAAAGCACGGACTTCGCCTAGGTTTAAATCGTAAACCTTATAAACTTCACCCATTCCACCCTTTCCTAACAAGTTTTCGATCCTGTAGCGGTCAGCGAAAATGAATCCATTTTGAAAATATTTTTTACTTGGAAGAGATGTATCTGTTCTTAAGTTTTTACTCGGAATGGTTCTCGTGATCGAGTTTTTAGATGAGTCTGATGTTTGTGAAAGAGAGGGATCTTTATATGGCTGAGTTTTTAAAGAGTTTTGTATCGTGGCTTCAGAGCTTAACTGATGACCACAATTAATACAAAAAACATTTTTGCTGTCTCCATAGGCGCCACAATGACCACAGTACACTTTTACGACACACCTTTCTTCTATAGTAAGAACTTTGCACGTGTTAATAGATTTTTTAAAGTTATTCATTATTAATAAATAACTTGCTAACAATCGTTCCAAAGGCTTATTTGAATAACGAAAAAGTTAAGAAAAAATCGCATATGAGATACTTACAAAGTCGTACATATGATTTTCATTGAAAGATAGTTTATGAATACCCTTTGAAACGATCCCAAGATCCTAAGTATAACATTTAAAGAGTCCTTTGTACAAAATATCTGATTTTTTAAACGTATTTTGTGAATACACTTTTTTTTTTATTGTGATCAGGTTTATCTAATAAAAGCTTAACATCCGTGAGGTTGTGAAGTGCCGTATTTTTAGATATGAGCTTTTCGTTGTAAAGTTGCATAATTGATTGATCCATAGATTGCATACCTGCTTGGCGATTAGTTTGGATAGTTGATAAAATTTGATGGGTTTTTTTTTCACGAATCATTGAGCGGATAGCTGAATTTTGTAACATTATCTCTAGAGCAGGAAGCCTTGTTGATTTACTGATATGAGGTAATAATCGTTGAGAAATAACAGCTTTTAAGTTGTCTGATAGTTGAGTACGTATTTGAGACTGTTGTTCTCCAGGAAAAGCATCTATGATCCGGTCGACAGTTGTTGCAGAATCTTTTGAGTGAATCGTAGCTAGAACTAAATGTCCAGTTTCAGCAGCGGTTATTGCCATTTTTATAGTCTCTAAGTCTCTCATTTCTCCAATTAGAATAATATCAGGATCTTCCCTCAAAGCACTTCTCAAGGCATTGGGGAAGGATAGTGTGTGAGTATGCAATTCTCTTTGACTGATAATGGAAGAAGAGCTTTTATAAATAAACTCGATAGGGTCTTCTACTGTTATTATGTGAGCTTTTCTAGATGTGTTAATCATGTCAATAATGGTGGCAAGTGTTGTTGTTTTTCCACTTCCCGTATTCCCTGTCACTAGAATAAGACCACTTAAGGTTTGAGTTAGATGTTCGATGGCTCGAGGTAAATTTAACTCTTTAAATGATCTTATTTTGTTGGAAATTAAACGGAAAGCAGCAGCAACACCTGTTAATTTATGAAAAATATTACATCTAACTCTTAGAGTGTTTTTGACTTGCAAGGAGAAGTCAAGTTCTTGTAAATTTTGAAAACTTTTTAACTGATCATCTGTGAGTAGATCATAAATCAATTTCTTTGACATCTCTGAGGTGAGAATAGAGGATTCTAAGGGTTCTATTTCTCCATTGATACGTAAAACAGGTGGCATGTTTGCGGAAATATGTAAATCAGATGCGTTTTTTGCATGTGCTATTTCTAAAAGAGACTCTAAATTGAATTCCATAAGTATCGCTCCTTATAAAAGATTAGATATATTGAGATCTTTCAAAACCCTAACGCAGAAAGGCAGAGTTCTAAAAGATCTCGTTCTAAATATAGCATAAAAAAAAAAAATAAATAAAGTTAAGAGCTGATTGGAGAATTTTTTTAATAATTATTATTACTATTTATTCCATTTTTTCAATAAACTGCTTTTGAATGTTTTGAAGTTTTTGGCATAGATTTCTTTCTTTGCAGCCTGTATCAGTTCATAAAAAAAACACAAGTTATGGTAGGTGTTAAGTTGAAGAGAAAGAATTTCCTGTGCTTTAAAGAGGTGATGTAGGTAAGCTGCGGAAAAGTTTTGGCAGGCATAACAAGGACACTTTGTATCAATAGGGTCTTGGAACAATTGCCACTTTCGATTTTTAATAGATATTTTGCCATCCCAAGTATAGAGAGTGCCGTTACGAGCATTCCTTGAAGGTAAAACACAGTCAAACATATCTACCCCACAGTCGATGGCCTCTAAAAGGTCTTCTGGAGTGCCTATACCCATGATATAGCGAGGCTTATTGGTTGGAAGGACTTCATGTACCGCAGACATTATATCGTACATTTTATTTTTTTCTTCTCCAACACTTAAGCCGCCAAAAGCATAGCCGTCAAAATCCAAAGGGATCATTTTATTTGCACACTCTTGCCTTAAGTCGTGGAACATTCCACCTTGTACAATACCAAAAAGTTTAGGTCCATCGCTTCCAACAGGATGATATTGTCGACTTTTTTTTGCCCACCTTATTGTTAAATCCATGGATTTTTGTATATAAGATTTTGAAGAGGGATAAGGAGGACATTCATCTAAGGTCATAGCTATGTCTACTCCCATGATTTTCTGTTTATCAATTACATTTTCTGGGGTTAGCATGTGTAGAGACCCATCAATATGTGATCTAAAAGAAACACCGTCTTCTGAAATTTTACGCAAGGCAGCTAAACTGAAAACTTGAAAACCGCCACTGTCTGTTAAAATGTTTCGATCCCAGTTCATGAATGAGTGTAGGCCACCAGATTCACCTATGATTTCCATACCAGGTCGAAGATTTAAGTGGTAAGTATTCGCTAAGATTATTTGAAAACCTATTTGTTTTAAGTTGTCGGGAGACATTCCTTTTACGGTAGCCTGCGTTCCCACAGGCATAAAAACTGGGGTTTCAACTTCCCCATGAGATAAGGACATAACCCCTACTCTTGCATTTTCGTCCTGATAAAGTTGCTTCCACATAAAACTTAAATGGTTTCTACTATTATATTTTCGTCATATTCACTATGAATAATATTTTGAATAGCCTGAAGTGTTCCCATTTGTGCACTTGGACATGAGCCACAAGCCCCTTCATAATTAAGTTTTAGAACTCCATCTTTCAAAGATATTAATGTGAGGTCTCCCCCATCCATTTGTAAACTAGGGCGTATAGATTTATCAAGAATAGCATCAATAGCCTGTAATTCAGGAGATTTTTGTTTTTTTTGTACAGGTTTTTCTGAGACCGTGGTTATAAAGTTTGGGTTGTGAGACTCAATATGTTGTAAAACCGTTGCTTTGATTGCTTCTTCCATGATTGCCCATGGGTGATCATCTGTTTTTGTGACAGTTATAACATTTTCAAAAAGATGTATATTTGTTATGGAACCTAGCATAAATAAGGCTCGAACCATTGGAACTAAGAGTTCATTGGAGCATTCTTCTATAGAGTTAAATGTATGTTTACCTTCGCTAATAACATCGATATGTGTGATAAACTTAAAAGCGTTTGGATTTGGTGTTGGTTGCACAATGATGTCATGATTCATGGCAGAGTCCCTTTCTTTTTTTTGTTATAAATGAGATGGTTCGAAAATGTCTCATTTTTTGTATTTTTTTATTTTTGTCAAATCAATCATAGTTTGGAAAAGATATTTTTCAAATAAATCTGAATTTTTATTCAGTACTCACAGTATTTTGGTTTAGAAGTGCTCCTTTTACTGTTTTCCAAGACAATATCGCACATTTCACTCTAGATGGGTAATTTTTTATCCCAGAAAAAGCTATGAGAGATCCCCAGTTTATTTCGCTTTGAGATAAAGTATCTTTCCCCATGATAAAGTTCTCAAAAATTTTAATAGATGTTTCAACCTCTGTAGTGGTTTTATTTTGAAGGAAGGTTGTCATTATAGAAGAAGAGGCTTTAGATATCGCACATCCATCACCTGTGAAGCTGATTTTTTCAATTTTATTATCTTGATTCACAATCATGTATATAGAGTAATGGTCTCCACAAAGAGGATTAAAGCCTTCTGCTGTGTGGGTATAGTCCGAAAGTTCTTGAAAGTTTCTTGGTGCACGGTGATGATCTAAAATCACCTGTTGATAAAGTTGTTCATGGTTCTTTTGACTCATGATTTCATCCTTAATATTAAATGTGAAATGTTTTTTTTATAAAGTGAATCGCTTCAATCAATTTATCTATATCTTCTTTTGTGTTGTAGAAAGCCATCGATGCACGAGCTGTTCCTGAGATATTGAAGTATTGGCTGATAGGTTCCGTGCAGTGATGTCCCACACGGATAGCTACACCTTTTTCATTAGCTAAGGTTCCAATGTCATGAGGATGGATACCTTTGAGCGTGAATGAGAAAATAGGTGCCTTGGATGTTGAGTTACCTACAATGGTTAGTCCCTCTATTGAGCTTAAAGCTTCTGATGCATAAGTTTTTAGTTCTTTCTCATGAGCAGTAATAGCCTCGAAGTCTAATGAGTTTATGAAGTCAAAAGTTGCATTAAGGCCAATAACTCCTGCGATATGAGGAGTTCCAGCTTCAAACTTGTAAGGAGTATTACGGTAAGTGGAAGACTCCAACGACACAGATAAAACCATATCTCCGCCACCTTGAACAGGGGGCATTTGTTGCAAATATTTTTCTTTACCATATAAAACCCCAACTCCTGTAGGGCCAAACATTTTATGCGCTGAAAAAACAAAAAAATCACAGTCAAGAGATTGAACATCAATAGGTCCATGAGATAAAGCTTGTGCCCCATCGACAATAACTGGAATATCGAAAGAGTGTGCTTTTTGTATCATTTCCTTTATAGGGTTTGTGGTTCCTAAAGTATTAGAGGTATGAACAATTGAAAGTAATTTTACTTTTTTTGTTAAAAGTTTGTCAAAAGTATCTAGGTCAAGATCTCCACTCGGGGTTAGAGGAATAATATCAAGGATACATCCCTTTTTTTTACAGAGCATCTGCCATGGTATGATATTCGAATGGTGCTCCATTTGACTAATAACTATATGATCACCTTCTTTTAAAAAGTTCTCACCATAACTTTTAGAGATCAGGTTTATCCCATCAGTTGCTCCTTTGGTAAAAACGATTTCATTTACACTTTTAGCATTTATATATGATTGAGCTTTTACTCGTGCTTCCTCAAACCTTCTAGAAGCTTCTTCGCTCAGATCATGAAGGCCTCTATGGACATTTGCATTTTCTAAAAGGTAATACTTTTGAATCGTCTCAACTATATTGAGAGGTTTTAATGTTGTTGCAGCATTATCCAAGTAGGTCAGTCGATTCCCATTTTTCATTTCTTTTAAAAGGATGGGGAAATGATCAGATAAAGGCTTTGAGGGAAAAGTGTTTTTAAACATTTGAAGCTACCTCTCTTTAAAAGATAGTAGTAAATCGTAAAGCCAAGCTTTTTGAAATTCCTTATCAAGAGGAAGCTGATTAAGAAGGTCTTTCATGAAACCTTCGAGAATCATATATTGAGATTTTTCAGGAAGGATACCGCGACTTTCAAGATAAAAAATTTCATCGGGGTTCATTTGCCCAACAGTAACGCCATGTGAGCATTTGACATCATCGTTCTCAATGTTTAACTGAGGCTTAGCATTAACAAGACTTTTTGAGCTTAAAGAAACGTTACGGTTCATTTGCTTTGAGGAGCTTAGTTTTGCACCAGGAAAAACATGAACACCTGTTTGAAAAGTTGCAATAGATTGATCATTCAAAAGGCCTTTATATATCTGTTCACTTGTTGTTTCTTCCGCTAAATGATCCATTTGGACGTAGTTTTCGCATTGTTGGTCATGATGTAAAGCATAAGTCCCTAAAGACTTCATGGTAGCATTTCTTTCGGTCAAAAGAACATCTAAAGTATGCCTAGAGTAGTGTGCACCGGTTGATTGAACATATGAGAAGCCTTCACTACCTTTTTGAAGAACCATATGGGTTAAATGCATCAAGTAAGAGTTTAGGTTCATGTTTTGTTTGGACAAGTAAGATATCTTGCTAAAAGGGTGAAGATGAATATATTCACTGTAGTTATAAAAACAGGAATGAATGTTTTGTGATATAAAATATTCTCGAAAAGAAGCTTGACTATTAGCGCCTATTTTAATCTGAAAGGAAGTACTTGCCCAAGAGTTTTTAGAGGGTTCACCTTCTAAAATATGGTAAATTTTCACAGGTTTATCTATGGATATATTCTTCTCTATGGAGAGTGTCCAAACTTCCTT
This sequence comes from PVC group bacterium (ex Bugula neritina AB1), assembly GCA_001730085.1. GTDB lineage: Bacteria. Next base: position 74,514 of record MDLB01000107.1, on the reverse strand, counting down.
TTGAAGATTAGCATTGATTGATGCAAAAAACTGTTTTTGTTTTTTTTGCTGAGAAGAAGGTTCTTGCCTTTCTAGTGTCATTCCAGAAGGAAGTTCTGCTGGAAAATGTATAAGTTTTCCATTATAAAAAATGAGAGATAGTTCACCTTTTTTTAAATAAGAGGAGATATCGGGGTTACCTTTATTAGCTTCAGAAAGGACAAGTTGACTAAAGTGTCTTAGTGGAGCATATTTCCAATCTTCAGACTTGACATGTGGAACATTTTCTTCAAATAAACGAGATAATATATTTTTATCTTCTTTTGATTTGTGTATTTTATGTAAAAGTGTTTCAAGCGAATTTGAAAAACCCATCAACCCATCTCCAACCAGTCATATCCACGAGATTCGACTTCGGAAGCAAGTTCGCTTGTACCGCTTTCGATGATTTTTCCATTTCCTAAAATGTGCACAAAGTCAGGCTTTATATGATCAAGGAGTCTTTGATAATGAGTGATCAATATGACAGAATTATTTTTTGAACTGAATTGATTGACGCCATCAGAAACAATTTTTAAAGAGTCTATATCTAGACCTGAATCTGTTTCGTCTAAAATGGCTAAACGTGGGTTCAGAAGAAGCATTTGCAAAATTTCATTTCTTTTCTTCTCTCCTCCTGAAAAATCGACATTAACAGGTCTTTCTAAGAAAGTAGGATCCATTTTTAGTTTTTTCATTTTTTCTTCAACGATACTCTGAAATTCAAGAATATCGACAGTAGGCACCCCATTTGCTTTAGAAATTGAGTTGTATGATGCGTGTAAAAAAGCTAAGTTGTCGACACCAGGTATTTCTAAGGGGTACTGAAAAGCTAAAAAGATACCGGCTTGAGCACGCTCATTAACTTCTAATTCTAGTAAATTTTTAGATTTAAGGTTGACTTCGTAAGAGACTTCCCCAGAGGTTACTTCGTAATCAGGATGACCTGCAAGGACTTTAGAGAGTGTACTTTTTCCTGAACCATTAGGGCCCATGATGGCATGAACCTCTCCTGTTTTTATTTCTAAATTAAGGCCTTTTAAAATTTCTTTGTCGGTGTCTTTTACTTTAGCTTTTAAATTTTTGATTGATAACATGTTTTTCCTACCCTACTGAATTTTCGAGTTTCATTTCTAATAAACGGACTGCTTCCACAGAAAATTCTAAGGGCAGCTCTTTAAAAACATCTTTGCAGAAGCCATTGACCAATAATGATATCGCCTCTTCTTCATCTAAACCGCGAGATTGTATATAGAAAAGTTGTTCTTCACTTATTTTTGATACAGACGCTTCGTGTTCAACTTGAGAATCTTTGTTTTTAACTTCAATATATGGAACAGTGTTAGCCCTAGACTTACTTCCCATTAAAAGTGAATCACACTGTGAAAAATTACGAGATCCTTTTGCGGAAGGAGAAACTTTGACCAACCCACGATAGACATTTGAGGATTCGTGTGCAGAAATTCCTTTTGAGATAATTGTGCTTTTTGTGTTTTTTCCCAAGTGGATCATCTTTGTTCCTGTATCCGCTTGCATTTTGTGATTTGTTAATGCGACAGAGTAAAATTTACCGCTGGATTCATCGCCTTTTAAAATACAACTAGGGTACTTCCAGGTAATGGCCGCACCAGCTTCGACTTGTGTCCAAGAGATTTTAGATCCAACACCTTCGCAGAGGCCTCTCTTTGTTACAAAATTATAAATACCACCATTACCATCTTCATCTCCAGCGTACCAGTTTTGAACCGTTGAATATTTTATTTCGGCATGATCCATAGCCACAAGCTCTACAATGGCTGCATGTAGTTGATTTTCAGATCTCGAAGGTGCTGTACATCCCTCTAAGTAATTAACATAACTATTGTCTTCAGCTATGATCAAAGTTCTTTCGAATTGACCTGTTTCAGATGCATTTATACGGAAGTAAGTTGAAAGATCTAGTGGGCAACGAACCCCCTTAGGTATAAAGCAAAAGGAGCCATCTGTGAATACAGCTGAGTTTAAAGCGGCAAAAAAATTATCTGTTATAGGAACGACGGATCCCAAATATTTTTCTACGATTTCTGGGTGACTTTGAATAGCCTCGGATATGGGACAAAATATGACACCTTCTTTTTCTAAGGTTTCTTGATGAGTTGTTCCAACCGAGACACTATCAAAAACAGCATCTACGGCTACCCCAGAGAGTCGTTTTTGCTCGCTTAAAGGTATTCCTAGTTTTTCAAAAGTTTCAAGTAATTCACTGTCTACCTCATCCAGACTTTTAACTTTTTTTGCAGCCTTGGGCGCGGAATAATAAGAAATATCTTGATAGTCGATAGGAGGAAAAGAGATATCTGCCCAAGAAGGATCAGTCATTTTTAGCCATTTTTCGTAAGCTTTTAGGCGAAACTTGAGCATATAGTCCGGTTCTTTCTTTTTTGAAGAAATCAACCGAATGATATCTGGATTAAGGCCTTTAGGGGCTTGATCAACACTAAGGTCTGTATAAAAACCATACTTATACTTTTCTGAAATTTTTTCTTCTAAAGGCTTCATTGGTGCACTTTGTTTTCCTTAGTCTTTAAGTCTTTAAATTTATGAATAAAAATCTAATTTTAATTTACAGTACCACATTTTAAATAGATATAGCTGAAATATATTTAGATTTTTCTAGCTTTTTTATTATATTTTATTTCTTAGTTAAAAATATTTAATAAAAATTCTCTTAAATAAACTCTCTAAAAGTATTTTTTTATTCAATGATATTTAAGACTAATGAAATGTATATTTGATTTATGGGTTGCCTATAATATTTTTTTACTCCAGTCCTTGCAAAATGGAAGATTTTTTAACTTTTTTAATGAGAAAGGTTATTTTTAAAGTTAAAAACTTTTCAAATCAGAAGGCACTAAAAATCATATTTATTATAGCTGAGATATTTTTTTAGTTCAAGAGAATAGCAACCTTTTTTATTTAAAGGAATAAAAAAATCTTATTTTTATTTTCTTAAAAACGATAAATGAAGTTTTTTGTAAATGTATTTATTTTTATTTAATTTTAAATTTTAAATTATTTTTATTTAAATTTTAATAATGATATTGTTATATCTTTTTTTTGCTTTCTATAGATTGGGAGGAGGATTTTATTAATTTATTTAAAATAATTATTTGTAAAATTTACAGATAATTTTAAAAAATATTAAATTAAAATAGTTTTTAGATGAGATTGTTTTTTTAAAAATATGATTAATTATTTTTACGATGTTTAAAAACTTTTTAATTATTTGAACTTGACAAGAAATCTGTGTTTTGTTATAATTATTTTCTAAGATTTTGACGCGGGGTGGAGCAGCCAGGTAGCTCGTTGGGCTCATAACCCAAAGGTCGCGGGTTCAAATCCTGCCCCCGCTACCATTTTTATTTCACCTTCTTGATCTTGGTGTTTTCAAATATTTCTTAAAAAATCAAAAATTTCTATTTATGTTCTTTATAAATGCCTTCTGACAAAAGGAGAAATTATGATTTTATTCCGATTTATCTCTCAGATTGAATTGCTTGTTAAAATAAAACTTTATGATACGATTATTTAGATTAGGGTATTGATATTGCTTTGAAAAATGCTTTATGTTTTTTGATGGAAAATTATGAGGTATTGCGGGTTAATCTAATTTATTTCGCATGAAGAAATATATAGTCTTAAACTATCTTTTTGTAAGGATAAATGTGGAGAGGTTCTGGGATAGCTCTTTATAGGTATTGTTTATTTTTATATGAGAGGTGTATATGTTAAGTGAAGATAAAATGATTACGCACAAAGAAGAGCGAAGAATTTTTGAGAGATTTTTACAGAAAAGACAATTTAAGAATAGTCGCAAACGAGATTTGATTGTTGATGTTTTTCTTTCTTTACACGAGCATATGACCTCTGAAGATATATATCAGTTGGTAAAGCAAAAAGATTCATCAATAGGTTATACGACAGTTTATAGAACGCTTAAACTTTTATGTGAAAGTGGCTTGTGTGTTGAATTGAAATTTGATGATGGGGTTACGCGTTATGAGCATTTATATAATCATCCCCACCATGATCATTTGATTTGTGTAGAATGTTCGACCTGTATTGAGTTTTGTCGTCCTGAAATTGAAGCAATGCAGAATGAGATTTTTGAGAAGTATAATTTTTTACCTCACCATCATAAACTTGAACTTTATGGAGTGTGCCCGAAATGTAGAGGTTCGAAATAAAGGTTCTTTTTAGGTGGTATTATTTAGTAATGATTTTGATTTAACTTTTAATGGTTATGTAGAATGTTCGATTGTTTTTTTGTTTGTTTATATAAAGAGAAAATCTTTACTAGACAATTTTTTAGAAATAAGCTACAATCGAGATTTCGTTCATTACATCCTGACAGAAAAATAGGAGTTTTAAAACATATTTTATGAAAAGAACGTATCAGCCTTCTAATAGGCGTCGTTATAAAAAACACGGATTTTTAAAAAGAATGTCAACACGCGGTGGTCGAGCAACGATAAAAGCTCAAAGAGCAAAAGGAAGAAGAACTTTAGGCGTAGGTTGATGGATTTTTCTTTCTCTAAGAAAAATCGTATTTTGTCTCGCAAAGAATTTAGCCGTCTCTACTCTCTTGGTTTAAAGAGAGAAGCTCGATTCTTTTATGTTCATTATTTATTTAAAGATGGGGAGCCTAAGATAGGCTTGACTGTTTCTCGTAAGGTTGGAAATGCTGTTAAGCGTTCTTTTGTTAAAAGGCATCTTCGAGAAGCTTTTCGTGTAAGAAAGTCTTATGGCTTATCCGGCTTGCAGATGATTATTAGTGCAAAGAAATCAGCCTCTTTTGCTGAAGGTCTTCAATTGCAGAAAGATTTAGAGAGAATATTAAATGAAATATCTTCGTGAATTAAATAGAAAAGATTACTTTTTGAGAAAAGGTGTTATTTTTCTCATTAGTTTGTATCGAGCTTTTTCTGATTTTCTCTTGCCTAAGAGTTGTCGATTTGCCCCTTCTTGCTCGCAATACGCTTCAGAAGCATTTGCTTCCTTGTCTTTTTTTAAAGCTTCCGCTTTAACTTTGAGAAGGCTTTTTAGATGTCACCCTTGGAGTTCGGGAGGTCTCGACTTTGTACCTCTTGAAAAGAAGAAGACGCTATGAATCCTAGACTTCTTTCCGCTCTTTTTTTATCTATGGGGATTTTTCTTTTATGGCCTCGTATTGAGAAGCAATTTTTTCCTAAGGTTTATTCTCAACGTCAAGTTCAGTCAAAAATGGCTGTTCAGAAAAAAACGAAAAATACCTCTCTTTCTAAGGGTGAGGTTGTTTCTTCTGATAGATTGATAGTTTCTAATCAAAGCTTTCTAAAAGATAGTTCTGTTGAAAATATTATTTTGAAAAATGAACATATTAAGGTGGATATTAGTCCATTTGGAGGAGGGATTGTTTCTGTAACTTCTTTGGACTTTAAAGAAGGTCCTCATAAAGATGAGTATATTTTGCCTAAGAAAGACTTTTCGGGTGGATATCTTAAAACGGATATGTTTGATTTTTCTACAGATGTTATTTTTGAGGTAAAAGAAAAATCATCTCAGCATCTTGTCCTTTCTTTTCAAACAGCAGAAGGGGTTCTTTGTGAGAAGACATATCGACTGCAGAATGGATATGGTATTAGTTTTTCTGTGAAGTTAAAATACGTGGGAGAAACGGCTTTTGTTTTGAAAGATGGATATGTTTTGCATCTCGCAGATCATGTTGGAGTTTTGAACTATGATCAAAAAGATAAAAGGTTTTTAAGGCTTGCAGTGTTTGATCAAAAAGATAGTAAGCCTACTTTTTATAAAAAAGTTGATGAAGATCAAACGCTTTATAAGACCCCTCTTTGGGTATCTGTTCAGAGTAAATATTTCACTTTTATTGTTAAGCCACAGCAATCTTTGGCTGCTATTCATTTGAAAAAAGGTAAATATCCTCCACGAGCTATGTTTCAAACTTCTTCATTGATTCTTAAAAAAGGTCAAGAGATTCAAGATGATTATGAAGTTTATGTTGGACCTAAGAATCGTGAAGTTTTAAAATCATTAGGTAGTGGATTTGAGAAGTCTGTTTCTTATGGTTATTTTAATTCGATAAGCCTTTTTCTTTTGTTTATTTTGAACTTTCTTTATGGTTTTATAGGTAATTATGGTATTTCTATTGTCTTATTGACAATGCTTGTTAAGCTTGCACTTTTACCTATTTCTCAGAAAGGGTTTAAGTCGATGAAAAAACTTCAAAACTTGCAGCCTCATATTGTAGCTTTGCGAGCGAAGTATAAGGATAATCCCCAAAAAGCTCAAATTGAAATGATGAAACTGTATAAGCAAAACAAGGTAAACCCTATGGGGGGATGTTTGCCTTTGATTGCTCAGATGCCTATTTTTTTAGCTTTGTTTTGGCTTTTGCAATCTGCTGTTGAGTTGAGAGGAGAGCCGTTTTTATTTTGGATTAAAGATCTCTCGGCTAAGGATTCGACATACTTGTTGCCGATCGCTATGGGAGCTTCTATGTTTGTTCAGCAGTTGGTTTCCCCTAGTGTGGGAGATCCTTCTCAGAAAAAAATCATGATGTTTTTGCCTTTGATAATGACTTTTCTTTTTGTTAACTTCCCTTCTGGACTTGTCTTGTATTGGTTAACAAATAATATCTTATCTATTATTCATCAAAAGCTTATTCAAAAACGCTGATATGTTTCACGAAACGATAATTGCGCCAGCTACTCCCGTTGCTTGTAGTGCTTTGGCTGTTTTGAGGATGACAGGGTCACAGTCTGTTTTTATTTCTGATAAGTTGTTACAGCTTTTTTCGGGAAAACTTCTTAAGAATTCTGCTTCGAGAACTTTGCATTTGGCTCATTTGGTTGATCCTAGTCAAAAACAAGAAAAGATCGATGAGTTGATGGTTGTGAAGTTTTTAGCTCCGAATAGTTATACGGGGGAGGATCTTGTTGAATTTCATTGTCATGGTAGTCCTGTTATTGTAGATTTTATTTTAGAAAAAACAGTTGAGCTCGGCGCGTCTTTGGCTGAGCCGGGAGAGTTTACTAAAAGAGCTTTTCTTTTGGGAAAAAAGGACTTGATGCAGGCGGAGGCTGTTGCAGATCTTATTCACTCTAAAAGTCGGAGTGCGGCACAGCGCTTAGTTAGGCAAGTTGGTGGAGATCTTTCTTTGAGAGTTCGATCGGCTAAGGATTCTTTAGAAAGTCTTTTGCTTTATTTGGAGGCTGAGCTTGATTTTTCTCAAGAGCAAATCGATTTTTTGAGTCAAAATGTTTATTCTGAAAAATTAAGTAAGATTATTTCTGATTTAGAAGCTCTTGAGGCCTCTTTTAAGCGATCTAAATCTTTGAGCAATGATATTACTCTTGTTTTTGCTGGGAAGCCAAATGTGGGCAAATCTAGTCTTTTTAATGCTTTTTTGAGGAAAAATCGAGCGATTGTTAGTAATGTTCCGGGAACGACGAGGGATGTTGTTGATGCTGCAATTGTTTTTGCTGATAGATGTGTTCGATTGGTTGATACAGCAGGTTTGAGAGAGACCGTTGATTCTGTTGAAAAAATAGGTGTTCAAAAAACCTCAGAAGAAGTGAAAAAAGCAGATGTGATTTTTTTTGTTTTGAGCGGAAGTTCTTTTGAAGAGGAAGATAGAGTTCTTTGGGGTAAGACTTTGGCGGAGAAATCTTCTGGGCAAAGGCTTTTTGTTCTTGTAAATAAGAAGGATTGTTTGCAAGAGGATATCGCTAAAAGTATACAAAAAATGGTTGCACCATTTGAGCCTTTTTTTGTTAGTGCATTGAACTGGGACTCTTTGTTTGAACTAGAAGAAAAATTGAAGTTTGAATTAAGGAAAGATTTAAGTTTTGATGAGGATGTCTTTATGTTGAATCAAAGGCAGATTGATTTTGTCAAAGAGGCATTGACCTCTTTGAGGGAAGCTCTTGATTTAACTTTGGATTTCCATCAAGAGATTTTGGTGACTTTTTTAAAGGAGGCTCTTGAGAGTTTATCTGCTCTTTTGGGAGAAGAGTACGATAAAGATATTTTGAAAAAATTCTTTGCTAATTTTTGTATTGGGAAGTAGTTTTTCTTAAATTTTTTCTGACGGTTTTTTTCTTATGAGTTTTTTTATTTTTTGAATATTCCCTTTTTAGTTATCTTTTTCGAAACTTCTCCTCTTTCTTTTTGATCTGATATTTACTTTGCTATCTTTCGCTCTTCGACTTCTCTTTTTTTATATTTAATTGAAATTTATTGATATGAAAAAAATATTTAATGATATTTTTTCTAGAGTTTTTGTTTGTTTAGACTGTTGTCTTTTGTATTTTTTTTATGAGTTTAAGATTTGTCTCTTTTTAGAGATTTTGTATTTTGTTTTTCTTAGCAATTCTATTTGAGCTAATAGATATTGACGCTTCCCTGTCCTAGTCTCCTTTATTAAAAATGAAGGAATTAAATTCTTGTATGGAAAAAAATATTCAGTGATGTTCCCTTGGGAACGTTGTTTGATGGAAAGAGCTTTATAGAAATATCTTTTAAGAGAGGATGCAGATCTCTTAGTTTTTGGTATTAGGATTTTTTTGTAATTTTAAGGTATGACTTTTTTAGAGACTTTGTATTTTTTTTCTTAGCAATTTTATTTGAACTAATAAATATTGAGGCTTCCCTGCCGTAGTCTCCTTTATTAAAAATGAAGGAATTAAATTCTTGTATGGAAAAAAATTTCAGGGATGTTTCCTTGGGAACGTTGTTTGATGGAAAGAGCTTTATAGGAATATCTTTTAAGAGAGGATGAAGATCTCTTAGATTTTGGTGTTAGGATTTTTTTGCAATTTTAAGGTGTGACTTTTTTAGAGGCTTTGTGTTTTGTTTTTCTCAGGGTTTTTATTTGAACTAATAAATATTGAGACTTCCCTGCCCGACTCTCCTTTATTAAAGGTGAAGGTTTAAAATTCTTATATGGAAAAGATGTTCAGTGATGTTCCTTTGGGAACGTTGTTTGATGGAAAGAGCTTTATAGGGATATCTTTTAAGAGAGGATGCAGATCTCGTAGGTTTTGGTGTTAGGATTTTTATTCGTGCTAATAGATATTGAAGCTTCTCTGCCCTACTTTCCTTTATTAAAGGTGAAGGGTTTATATTCTTGTATGGAAAAAATATTTAGTGATGTTCTCTTGGGAATGTTGTTTGATGGAAAGAGCTTTATAGGAATATCTTTTAAGGGAGGATGCAGATTTCTTAGGTTTTGGTGTTAGGATTTTTATTCGTGCTAATAGATATTGAAGCTTCTCTGTCCTACTCTCCTTTATTAAAGGTGAAGGTTTTATATTCTTGTATGGAAAAAATATTTCGTGATGTTCCCTTGGGAACGTTGTTTGATGGAAAGAGCTTTATAGGAATATCTTTTAAGAGAGGATGAAGATCTCTTAGATTTTGGTGTTAGGATTTTTTTGCAATTTTAAGGTGTGACTTTTTTAGAGACTTTGTGTTTTGTTTTTCTCAGGATTTTTATTTGAACTAATAGATGTTGAGGCGCCCCTGTCCGACTCTCCTTTATTAAAGGTGAAGGTTTGAAATTCTTATATGGAAAAAATATTTAGTGATGTTCCCTTGGGAACGTTGTTTGATGGAAAGAGCTTTATAGGGATATCTTTTAAGAGAGGATAGAGATCTCTTAGGTTTTGGTGTTAGGATTTTTTTGTAATTTTAAGGTATGACTTTTTTAGAGACTTTGTATCTTGTTTTCCTCAGGATTTTTATTCGTGCTAATAGATATTGAAGCTTCTCTGCCCTACTCTCCTTTATTAAGGGTGAATGTTTAAAATTCTTATATGGAAAAAATATTCAGTGATGTTCCCTTGGGAACGTTGTTTGATGGAAAGAGCTTTATAGGGATATCTTTTAAGAGAGGATGCAGATCTCGTAGGTTTTGGTGTTAGGATTTTTATTCGTGCTAATAGATATTGAAGCTTCTCTGCCCTACTTTCCTTTATTAAAGGTGAAGGGTTTATATTCTTGTATGGAAAAAATATTTAGTGATGTTCTCTTGGGAATGTTGTTTGATGGAAAGAGCTTTATAGGAATATCTTTTAAGGGAGGATGCAGATTTCTTAGGTTTTGGTGTTAGGATTTTTATTCGTGCTAATAGATATTGAAGCTTCTCTGTCCTACTCTCCTTTATTAAAGGTGAAGGTTTTATATTCTTGTATGGAAAAAATATTTCGTGATGTTCCCTTGGGAACGTTGTTTGATGGAAAGAGCTTTATAGGAATATCTTTTAAGAGAGGATGAAGATCTCTTAGATTTTGGTGTTAGGATTTTTTTGCAATTTTAAGGTATGACTTTTTTAGAGACTTTGTGTTTTGTTTTTCTCAGGATTTTTATTTGAACTAATAGATGTTGAGGCTCCCCTGTCCGACTCTTCTTTATTAAAGGCGAGGGTTTAGGATTCTTATATGGAAAAAATATTTAGTGATGTTCCCTTGGGAACGTTGTTTGATGGAAAGAGCTTTATAGGAATATCTTTTAAGAGAGGATAAAGATCTTTTAGGTTTTGGTGTTAGGATTTTTTTTGCAATTTTAAGGTATGACTTTTTTAGAGACTTTGTATTTTGTTTTTCTTAGCAATTTTATTTGAGCTAATAGATATTGAAGGTTCTCTGCCCTACTCTTCTTTATTAAAGGTGAAGGTTTAAAATTCTTATATGGAAAAAAATGTTCAGTGATGTTCCTTTGGGAACGTTGTTTGATGGGAAGAGAGTTGTAGGGGTATTGTTTTTGATGAATGAGTTGTACGTTTTTGATCTTTTGTGAAAAAACTTTACTCTTTAAAATCTTCTTTTCTTGAAAATTAAAATAAAATATGAGACGATAATCGTTTTAAAATATGAATTTTTATAAAATTTCACTTTTCGTTTATTTGTATAATGTTTCCGTAGTAAAATATTTTGTAAGATTTTTTATATTTTTTGTTATTTTTAAAACATACATAAGCGAAGATTAGTTATTTTTTGAAACGAAATGTTTTTGTATTTTTATTGTTTTAAAGAATATTCTTTTTGATTTTTTAGAGAACTTTCTTGATAATTAAGGCTTTTTTTTAGAGATAAAGGGTGTAGTTTTTAATGGAAATTTTTGATATTATAGTTGTTGGAGGTGGTCATGCTGGTTGTGAGGCGAGCTTAGCTGCCAGCCGTATGGGTCTTAATATAATGATGATAACCATGGATTCCTCTGTTATTGGAAAAATGTCGTGCAATCCTTCTATCGGAGGGCTTGCCAAAAGTCAGTTAGCTAGAGAGGTTGATGCTCTGGGTGGTGAAATGGGTAAGAATGCAGATGCAACTGCGATTCAGTTTCGGGTCTTGAATACTAAAAAAGGTTCGGCTGTTCGTGCTTATCGAGTACAGTCTGATAAATATTTGTATGCTCAAAGGATGCAACGAATTGTCGCTTCTCAAGAAAACTTAACGGTTAAAAATGGCATGGTTACTCATTTGCTTATGGATGGAGATAAGGTTAAGGGAGTTTCTTTGGAAGATGGTGAGGATTGTTTTTCTAAGGCTCTTGTTATTACTTCTGGAACTTTTTTGAATGGATATATTCATAGAGGGTTAAAGGGGTATGATGGTGGTAGGGATGGAGAAAATGCTTCTGTAGGCTTGTCTGATGCTTTGCAAGAGATGGGTTTTAGGTTGGGACGTCTAAAGACAGGAACCCCTGCTCGTATTGATATGCAAACGATTAACTATGAAGGCTTATTAGATCAGCCGAGCGATGTTCCTTTGAGAACATTTTCGTTTTTTCCTCCAAAGGAAAGGTTGGATCATATTTCTTGCCATGTGACTTATTCGAATTTTAAAACACATAAGATTGTTGAAAATAATTTAGATTGTTCTCCTCTTTTTACAGGAAAAATTAAAGGAATAGGTCCTCGTTATTGTCCTTCTTTTGAAGATAAAATCGTTCGCTTTCCTGAAAGAGAAAGGCATCAAATTTTTTTAGAGCCAGAGAGTCTTTCGACAAATGAGGTTTATGTGAATGGTTTGTCGACGAGCTTATCTAAGGAAGTGCAATTGGAGATGATTCATAGTATTGAAGGTTTGGAAAAGGCTAAAGTTCTGAGATATGGTTATGCTGTAGAATATGATTTTTTGTTCCCGAATCAATTAAACCCAACGTTAGAGACGAAAAACATAGAGGGTCTTTATTTGGCAGGGCAAGTTAATGGAACTTCTGGTTATGAGGAAGCAGCTGCGCAGGGTTTGGTTGCGGGGATTAATGCAGCTTTGAAGATCAAGAAAGAGAAGCCGTTAACCTTGTCAAGGGATGAGTCATATATAGGTGTTCTTATTGATGACTTGATTACTAAGAATACAGAAGAACCTTATCGCATGTTTACTTCTGCTGCGGAGAACCGTCTTTATCTTCGGAATGATAATGCTGATATGCGTCTAACAGAGTATGGGTATCGGGTAGGGTTAATCCCTTATGCGCAATATTGCGACTTTCTTGATAAGAAAAAAACGTTGAGTAAGGAATTGAAAAGACTGAAGGGCTTAATAGTGCGTGACCCTAAGATGAAAGCCTTATTGAAGGGGGGAGGAGAGGATATTTCTCAGTATCCGGTGTCTCCTGAACTTCCTACGATCTCAGATGATTTGAAAGAGCTTGTCATGTCTGAGATAAAGTATGAGGGGTATCTCTTGCGTCAAAATAAGAGGTTGGAAAAGGTTAAGCACTTGGATAATGTAAAAATCCCTAAGGGTTTCTCTTTTGAAAACTTGCAAGGTTTAAAAAAAGAAGCGAAAGAGAAATTGGCTCAAGTTTTGCCTGTGAATCTTGGTCAGGCGAGTAGAATTATGGGGGTTAGCCCCGCAGATATATCTGTTTTGATGATTCATATTGAGAAATATAGGAAATCTTAGAAGACGAAATAGTAGTGTTTTGAGAGAAAGGTTGGGAAAAATGTTAAAACGTATCATGGCTGTTGCTAATCAAAAAGGGGGTGTTGGGAAGACGACCTCGGCGATCAATGTCTCTGCTGCGCTTGCGATGGCAGGTGAAAAGGTTTTGTTTATAGATATAGACCCTCAATCGAATGGGACTAGTGGCTTAGGCGTTAAACCTAAGAAATCTGCAAAAACACTTTACGATGTTATGTTGTATGAAAAAATGTTTGCTGAAGCTATTGTTCCAACAGAGCTTCCGAATCTTTTTGTTCTTCCTGCGGAAGCAGATCTTTTTGGTTTAGATATTGAAATGATGGGTAGAGAGGGAAGAGAATTTATTTTAAAAAAGTGTTTGAAGGTTTTGGGCGAAAGTTATAATTTTATTGTTATAGACTGTCCTCCCTCGCTAACTCTTTTGACAGTTAACGCTTTGACCTCTGCGGACTCTGTTCTTGTTCCTGTACAATGTCAGTACTATGCCTTGGAAGGTTTGTCTCAGCTTTTAAAGACCATTGATATGTGTGTCGAAGGGTTGAATCCGCATTTGGCTATTGAAGGTTTTTTGTTGACGATGTATGAAAAAGATAACGAGCTTGCTACTCATGTTGTTAAGGAGGTTCGTGATCACTTTAAGGATAAGGTTTTTCGTTCAGTTATTCAGAGGGATCCTTATTTGAGCGAGGCTCCTGGGTTTGGAAAACCTGTCACTATGTATCAAATGAGATCTGTGGGTGCCGAAAATTATATTGAATTAGCTCAAGAGTTACTGGGGAGATATTCTCTTCTTGAGGTTTAATTCGATAGTTGTGTTTATGAGAGACAAGATATATCGTGATTTTGATGTGTTTTTTTTGTGAGAGATTTTAAAGCGCCTTTTTATGCTAGGAGGGTTGGCATGTTATCAATGAACTTGAATGAAAGGAAAGTTTGATGGAAAGAGCTGTTTTAGGGAGAGGACTCCGATCATTGATTCCGGATAAAAAAGAAGCCGGTAAAGGGCCAAAAGTTGTTGATATTTCATTGGCTTTGATTGTTCCTAATCAGAATCAGCCTAGGCTGGAATTTGATTCAGATGCGCTTTTACAGTTAACTCAGTCGATAAAGGACAAGGGGGTTTTACAGCCTATTTTGGTGCGAAAAGGGGCTGATGAAAATGGTTATGAAATCATAGCTGGTGAGAGGCGATTTCGTGCTTGTAAGAACTTAGGTCTTATGACAGTTCCTGCGATAGTTAAAGAAGTTAATGATTTGGATAGTTGTGAGATAGCTTTGGTAGAAAATCTTCAGAGAAGTGACTTGAATTGGATTGAGAAAGCTTTTGCTTATAAAAACTATATGGATAAATTTGAGATGACACAGGAAGACTTGGGGCAAAAAATTGGCTTAAGTAGAACTTCGGTCACGAATACTTTGCGGTTATTGTCTTTGCCTGAGGATGTGCGAACGAAGATAGCTTCTGGAGAAATCACATTTGCGAGTGCGAAATTGCTGATGTCTTTGGATTCAAAAGATGAGCAACAGCAAGTGGCAAAAGAATTGGTCGATGAGAAGCTGAGCACAAAAGATCTAACGAAGCGGATCAAAAAGGCTAAGTATGGTGCTAAATCAGAAGAGGATGAGAAAAATCAAGACTTACACGTTATGGCTTTAGAGGAAGATTTAGCAGAGACATTGGGAACAAAAGTTTCTGTTAAATATACGGACTCTTCTCAAAAAGGTTTGATTTCTGTAGAGTTTTATTCTTTGGATGATTTGCAGCGATTGGTGAGTCGTATAAAAGAAGAAGGTTTGTGATTTTTTTGTGAAATATCATGAATTTAAAAAAAAAATACATTTTGGTGAGTTGCAAAAAAATATAGGGCTTCCTTTTTTCTCTTTATGTTTAAGGATGATGTTTTTTACTTTGCTGGGAGGGAGTTTGGGGTTTTTTTTAGATAGGCTTTTAAGGGAAGATGTTTCTCTTTGCTTTTGTATTGGTCTTTTTGCTGGAGTTGCTTGTGGTGTTTATTCTGTTTATCGGAAAGTTTTGATACATTTTTTTGATAAAGAGGATTCTTTGTTTGAGGGTGAAAACGGTTAAAGTTTAGGTTTTTTTGGATAGCTATTGGGTAGAAAATTAGAGGTTTTGAGTGAATGAGTTGAAAATCTGTCTTTGATTTTTTAGGGGTCTCGAAGTTTCAAAAGAAATGGATTAGCATTTTGTCGTATGGATTAATCTTGATATAGAAAAAATGGAAAATGTTTAAAAAAAACTCTTTTATTAAAGAAGGTATGTTTAGGAGCTCTCAAGAAGGTTTTGGGTTTTCTTTTTTTTGTTTATTAGTTGGAATGCTAGTTGTTTTTTTTATGGGAGGAAAGGAAGCTCTTAGGTGTTGGGCTTTAGGAACTTCGTTAACTTTGTTGAATCTTTTTTCGTGTTTTCTTTTTGTTCGAAAAGCATTGACGCAAGAGGTTTTCGTTGTTAAAAAAATCTTTACTTTTTTCTTTTTTGCCTATATTATATTTTACTTTCTTGTTGGATTCTTTTTGTATTTATTGATCCACAAAGGTTTTACTTTTTTTTGGAGCTTTCTTATTGGGTTTTTGTTTCTTAAGGAAGCTAATATTTGTCGAATTGTGACAGAATTTGTAGGTAGAAGAAGGTGATTTTTTTTATGGAAAAACTTGAATTTTTAAGAATTTTTTCCTTTTTAGGTGCCGCAATGTGTATGGGTTTGGGTGCTATTGGTCCTGCGATTGGTGCAGGTAATGTTGGAGCGATAGGGTTGCAGGCAATGGCCAAAAGAGAAGATACAAGATCAGGCATTATGAAGGTGATGCTTGTTGCGATGGCTATTGCGAGCAGTAGTGGTATTTATGCTCTTGTTATAGGTGTTTTATTACTTTACTTTGAAGGTGGAGCGTAAATTTTTTTATGGATGTAGGCGCTGTTCATAAAAGCAGTATTCAGATTCCTAGATTGGGCGAAATAGTTTTTAATGATGTTACATGGCGAATGATTTTTATTGTTCTTTTGATCATGATCGTTTTTTCTTTTCTATCTACGCGCAAGTTAAAGTTCTTTCCCTCTAAAAAGCAGTCTTTGCTTGAGATGTTTGTGGGTGGCTTTTTTTCTATTTTAGAGGGAACGTTGAAGGATAGGACTAGAAAATACTTTCCTTTTGTTGCTACTGTTTTTCTGTTTATTTTAGTTTCTAATATTATTGGGATTATTCCAGGGATGTCTAGTCCTACAGAAGACTTGAATGTTTGTTTGTCTTTGGCTTTGACTGTTTTTTTTGTTGCGCATTTTTCTGGGATTTGTACAAAAGGGCTTGGAGGTTACTTGAAAAGCTATGGGCAACCCTTTATTTTTATGTTGCCGCTTAATGTTATAGGAGAGATTGGGCAAACACTTTCTCATTGTTTTCGTTTGTTTGGAAATATGTTTGGCGGTGGGGTTATTTTTGGGATGATTCCTATGGTTGTGTTTAAGGTGATTTCATCTGTTGGGGGTCCGGATATTGTGGAAAAATCTTTTTCTCAGATGGGCTTAGCGGGAGGTTCGCTTTATGCTTTGATGGCGCCGGTGATTTCTATTTTATACTTTGTTGCGTATGCCTTTTTTGGTCTTTTTGCAGGGTTTGTTCAAGCTTTTGTTTTTGCAATGCTTGCGACAACGTATATTTCTATGCAACTGAGTGATTGATAAGGTAAGAGTTTAATTTCTTTTGTTAGATTTAGGAAAAACTTTAGTGAAGTTGATATAAGGAGAATGATATGGAATGTTTATTTGCTGAAGAAGTCGTTAAGGCTGGAACTGAACTTGCTCAGAGTGGAGCTATAACAGGTGCGGATATTGTTAAAGCTGCAGCTTATTTAGGTGCAGGTCTTTGTATGGGGCTAGGTGCGATTGGGCCGGGCCTTGGAGAAGGTTTTATTGGTGGAAAGACATGTGAAGCTATTGCAAGACAACCTGAGTTGCAAAAGGGCTTGACTAATAATATGTTTATAGCTAATGGGATGGCTGAGACAACAGGTATCTATGCTCTTATTATTTCGCTGATGTTGTTGTTGAGCTAGAAAGGTTATCTCTTATGGATATCAATTGGCCAACAATTGTCTTGCAGACATTGGGCTTTTTGCTTTTAGTTTCTTTTATGAAAAAGTTTTTTTATGGACCTGTTCTTGGGATGCTTGATGATAGATCGAGTAAGACTAAGAAACTCTGGGATGATGCAGATAAGTATCATTCTGAGGCTAAAGAAAAACTTAAAGAGGCAGATCTTTTTCTTTCTCAAGCAAAAGAAGAGGCTATTTCTATCGGAAAAAAAGCTAGATCAATGGGATCTAAACAGAAGGATGCTTTGATAGAAAAAGGAAAAACAGAGGCTGCAAGGCTTGTTCAGAGAGGGCAAGAAGATGTTGAGAGGCATGTTGAAAAGACAAAGGAAGAGCTTAAAGATGAAGTTTTTCAAATTGCTATTTCTTTGTCAGAAAAACTGTTAATGAGAGAGATGTCTTTGCAGGATCGAAAAAAATACTTTTCAATTTATTCGAAAGATATTGAGAAACATTTATGAGTAGTGATCTTTCTCGTAGATATGCATTGGCATTTTTAAAGCAAGTTTCTTCAGATGTTTCTCGTGTGAAGCTTTTTTTAGAAAACTTTCAACTTTTAGAAAGTCTTTTGGATGAATATCCTTCTATTAGTGTTTTTCTGACACATCCTAAAATTGATTTTCGAGAGAAGAAGCTTGTTTTTATGCAAATTTTGTCAGCTATAAAACTTGAGAAAGACTTTATTGCGTCTGTAATGACCTTGATGGATCATGGAAGATTTTCCTTGTTAAAGTCTGTTGCGGAAGCTTTTAGGCTTTTATTTCGAGAGGAAAATAATATTCTAGCTGGCGAAATTGAAATAACTCCTAATACTTCTTCGGAGGATCTTTCTTATATAAAATCTCTTTTTGGAGAAAAGTTAGGGAGTGATAAAAAGATTGATTGGAAAGTGACGGAGATAGGGTCTCTTATGGCTGGATTTCGTGTTCGACTAGGAGATACCTTGTACGATGCAAGTTTGCTGTGTCAGTTGCAAAAACTTAAAAGTAGCTCTGCGGAGCATTAAAAAGCGAGGATGAAATAGTGAGTTTCAAAGCAGAAGAATTGACGTCGATCATAAGTCGTCAAATTGACCAGTATGTTTCTCAGGTTGAAATTTCAGAAGTAGGGACGGTTGTTCAGGTTGGTGATGGAGTAGCTAAACTGTATGGCATCCGTAACGCCATGATTGGTGAGCTTTTGTTTTTTCCCAGAAGTAAAGTTTACGGGATGGTTTTAAATCTTGAAAGTGACGTTGTTGGAGCTGTTATTTTGGCGAATGAAACAGCCTTGAAAGAAGGAGATGAGGTCAAAGCGACAGGCAAGTCAGTTCAAGTTCCTGTGGGAGAAGAGTTGTTAGGGCGGGTTGTTGACCCTCTTGGGAATCCTTTGGATGGTAAAGAAAAAATAAATGCTACTGACTTTTATCCGCTTGAAAATGAGGCATTGGGTGTGGTTGATAGACAACCAGTGAAAGAACCTTTGCAGACGGGTATTCTTTCTGTTGATGCTATGATTCCTATTGGAAGAGGACAAAGAGAGCTTATTATTGGTGATCGTAAAACCGGAAAAACAGCGATAGCTATTGATACGATTTTGAATCAAGCTGATCAGGATGTTAAGTGTATCTATGTTGCAATTGGTCAGAAGAAGTCAACGATAGCTCGTATCCGGAACACATTGGAAGCTCATGGAGCTATGAAATATACCACGATTGTTGCTGCTTCAGCGAGTGACTCTGTTGCGATGCAGTATATCTCTGCCTATAGTGGGGCCTCTATGGGAGAGTATTTTAGAGATAAGGGTGAGCATGCTCTTATTGTTTATGATGATTTATCTAAACATGCTGTAGCATATAGACAGCTTTCGCTTTTGTTGAGAAGACCTCCGGGAAGAGAGGCTTATCCAGGGGATGTTTTTTATTCACACTCTAGACTTTTGGAGAGGGCGGCAAAATTGAGCCCAGAGAAAGGTGGAGGGTCTTTAACGGCTTTGCCTATTATTGAGACACAAGCTTCAGATATTTCAGCTTATATTCCTACGAATGTGATTTCTATTACAGATGGACAGATTTACTTAGAGGCAGATCTTTTTTACTCAGGCTTGCGTCCTGCGATTAATGTTGGGCTCTCTGTTTCTCGTGTAGGGGGAAGTGCTCAGACCAAGGCTATGAAAAAGGTTGCAGGTCGTCTTCGTCTAGACTTAGCTCAATTCCGAGAAGTGGAGTCTTTTTCTGAATTTGGTACAGATTTAGATCCTGCGACACAAAAACAGATCACAAGAGGACAGCGATTGACAGAGCTTTTGAAGCAATCTCAATATTCTCCTTACTCTTTGGCTGTGCAGGTTGCTCTTGTCTATGCCGGGACAAAGGGATTCTTAGACGAAGTTCCTGTTGATAAAATTGCTGAGTTTAAGGGTGCTCTGATCCCTCTTTTTGAGACAGAACAAGGCAAAGATTTTGCTGAGAAATTACTTGCTAAAAAGGTTTTATCAGAAGCTTTGGAAAGTCTTTTGGTTAAGATTTTGGAGCCATTGAGAGAAAATTATTTAAGGTGATACATTGTCTAAAATAAGAAAAATTAAAAAACGTATAGATAGCGTAAAAAAGACTCAGAAGATGACGCGTGCGATGCAGATGATCTCCAGTGTTAAGTTTCGCAAATTTGATAAGACTTTTCAGAAGGTCAAGCCTTCTGCAAAAGTTATGGCGCACGTTGTTGAGGATGTGGCTCAGAGGAATAGAGGCTTAGCAAACCCTTTTTTGCGTAAAACAAAGATGGATAAACAGAAAGACTTGGTTGTTATTATTACAGGGGATAGAGGTCTTTGTGGTAACTATAACTCTGCGGTTATTCGCGAAGCCACGGCACTTTTAAAAAAGTCGGATTATGATATTGGAGTTATTGGCAAGCGCGGACAAATGTTTTTTGAGGGCCTAGGAAAATCTTCGGAATTTTTTTTTGAGAATCCAGGGGCTATTTCTTTTGGAAGTTTTGTTCAAGAAGTTTCTGAGGTGGTGCTTCAGAGATATGCTTCTTACGATAGAGTTTTTTTCTTATATACAGAGTTTGTGAACACTTTGACAAGAAAAGTTTCTTTGAAAAAAATTTTTCCTGTTTGTGAAGGTGAATGTGAAGGGAAAAAAGCAGAAACCCTTTACGAGATGGATGAAAAAGAGGTTCTTGATCAACTTGTTGAAGAATATCTTTTTTCTTCAGTAACTTATGCCGTTTCTTCAGCAGCTGTGAGCGAGGAAAGTGCTAGAATGGCAGCGATGGACTCTGCTACTCATAATGCAGAAGAAATGATTTCTTCGTTAAACTTGATTTATAATCGAGTTAGACAAGCAGCAATAACAAAAGAGATGATTGAAATTTCAAGTGGCTCAGAAGCTTTGGTCAATGTTTAAAAAGTACATATGATTATTTTTGCTTTGTGTGTCTTAAATGTTTGAGAAGGATTATTGCAAACTATTTTAAAATCATGTTCCACTAAAGAATATGAGAGATGTTGCAATAGTTTCTGTGAGTGAAACTAGCTAATTTAAGGAGAGAGTTTGATGGCTCTTGGAAAAGTTAAACAAATTATAGGTCCTGTTGTAGATATTGAATTCAAGATAGACGATGTTCCTGATATATACAATGCTGTTGAAATAATAAAAGAAGAGGATGATGTCGTTGTTGTTGAAGTTCAACAACATATAGGAGATGGGGTTGTTCGTACAGTAGCTCTTTCATCAACAGAGGGTTTAAAAAGAGGCATGGATGCTAAAAACACAGGTAATCCTATTTCTGTTCCTGTGGGTGATGAGACGCTTGGTCGTATTTTTAATGTTTTGGGAGAACCAATTGATAAGGGACCGGCGATTGCTGAAAATGTTAATAGGAAACCTATTCATAATGAAGGTGTCTCTTTTGAAGATCAGTCAACAAGTACAGAAATTTTGGAAACAGGGATCAAAGTTATTGACCTCTTGGCTCCTTATGTTAAAGGTGGAAAAATAGGCCTTTTTGGAGGAGCAGGAGTAGGGAAGACGGTTCTTATTATGGAGTTGATCCGAAATATTGCTAAGGAGCATGGTGGATATTCTGTTTTTGCCGGTGTTGGAGAAAGAACCAGAGAGGGGAATGATTTGTGGTTGGAGATGCAAGACTCCAAGGTTATTGATCAAACTGCCCTTGTTTTTGGACAAATGAATGAGCCACCAGGGGCACGATTCAGAATCGCCTTGACTGGTTTAACTATGGCTGAATACTTTAGAGATGAACAAAATAAAGATGTTTTACTTTTTGTAGATAATGTTTTTCGATTTGTTCAAGCAGGTTCAGAAGTTTCGGCCTTGCTAGGAAGAATTCCTTCTGCGGTAGGATATCAGCCTACGTTGGGTACAGATGTGGGTGCTTTGCAAGAGAGAATTACGTCGACAAAAAAAGGTTCAATAACGTCTGTTCAGGCTGTATATGTTCCTGCCGATGACTTGACTGACCCTGCACCGGCGACAACATTTGCTCACTTGGACGCAACAACTGTTTTGTCTAGACAACTTGTTGAGTTGGGTATTTACCCTGCGGTAGACCCGTTAGACTCTACTTCTACGATTCTTGATCCTCTTGTAGTAGGGGAAGCTCATTATGAAGTAACTCTTTCTGTTCAAAGGATTTTACAGAGATATAAAGAACTTCAAGATATTATTAATATTTTGGGAATGGATGAACTTTCTGAAGAGGATAAATTGACAGTTTCTCGAGCGAGAAAGGTTCAAAAGTTTTTATCACAGCCTTTCTTTGTTGCAGAAGAGTTCACAGGAACTCCTGGAAAATATGTCCCTTTAAAAGAAACCATCGAAGACTTTAAAAGCATTATTGAAGGGGCTTATGATGATATCCCCGAACAAGCCTTTTATATGGTAGGTGGGATCAAGGACGTTCTTAAAAAAGCTGAAGAAATGAATTAAAGAGTGGGTTGGATATATGTCTAAAAAAGAAGAACAGTTTTTAGATTTAAAAATTGTTTCGCGTGAGAAAAAAGTATGGGAAGGAAAGGCGTCTTTTCTTTTAGTTCCTGCTCTTGATGGAGATGTTGGACTAATGTTTGGGCACGCACCTTTCTTATCTCCTTTAAGAGATGGCCGCATTGATGTGAAGACTGATGAAGGAACGACCTCTTTGTCTGTAAAAAAGGGTATCGTTCACGTGTCTTCCAATGTTGTTAGTCTTTTGGTAGAAGAAAATATTGATTAATGAGTAGAAATAAAGAGATGAGAGACAGTTTGATAAAAGATTCTAAAAGCGAGGTTGGAAATGTCTTTTCTTGTACCTAAGTCTTTGATTAGAATTAAACAAATCATAGCTGTCACAGGATTATTTTTGATTTTTTTTGTTGTCGCTCACTTGGCGGGAAACTTAACGTTTTTTGCTGGCGCAGATGTCTTTAATGGGTACGCAAAAAAACTTCAAAATATGAGACCTTTTCTTAACTTTTTTGAGTTTGTACTGTTTCTTATTTTTATTTTTCATATGTACCTAACCGTATTCTTGATAATCAGAAAAAGAAAAGTTCGGCCTGTTAAATATTCTGTCCAAAAAAGTTCTGCTCAAAGGTCTTTTTCTTCTAGGTTAATGACCTTAACGGGTCCTATTATTTTTATATACATTGTTTTGCACTTGTTGGATTATACTTTTTCTAGTCACGAAGGGCAGGCCACTGTAGTTAATGGAAAATCTCTCGGGCTCTACGGTCTTGTCTTTAACTCTTTTTCATCTTTAAGACATTCGCTATGGTATATTTTTTCTATGGTTGCTGTCGGCTTGCATTTGGATCATGGTTTTCAAAGTTTTTTTCAAACCTTTGGGATATACTCTTCAAAATATGGTGGTTTTTTGAAGAAGTTTTCGCGTATCTTTTCTATATGTATAACCTTATCTTATGTGACTATTCCGATATATGCATATTTTCTAAATCATTATGGTAACGATCAAGTAATAAAAGTGGGAGTTCTTGATGAATCTAAACTCTAGGATCCCTTCTGGCCCTCTTGAACAAAAGTGGTCAAATCATAAAATGAATCTTAAGTTGGTTAGCCCTTCTAGACGTTCAAACTATACTGTTTTAGTTGTTGGAACGGGCTTGGCAGGAGCCTCTGCTGCTGCTTCTTTATCGGAGATGGGCTATAACGTCAAGTCTTTTTGTATTCAAGATTCTCCCCGTAGAGCTCATAGTATAGCTGCTCAGGGGGGTATCAATGCTGCAAAAAACTATTGCAATGATGGAGACAGTATTTTTCGTCTTTTTTATGACACAATCAAGGGTGGGGATTATCGTGCTAGGGAAGCGAATGTTTACCGATTAGCTGAGCTTAGCAATAATATTATAGATCAATGTGTTGCTCAGGGAGTTCCTTTTGCACGTGAATATAGTGGCTATTTAGCCAATAGGTCATTTGGAGGTGCGCAGGTTTCACGAACTTTTTATGCTAGAGGTCAAACAGGTCAGCAACTTTTATTGGGGGCTTACGGAGCTTTAATGAAAGAAGTCGGCAGAGGAAACATTGAGCTGTTTTCTCGCAGAGAAATGCTTGACTTGATCGTGGATGAAGCAGTGAAGGGAATCACTGTTAGAAATCTTATTTCGGGGGAATTGGAAACGCATATGGCTGATGCTGTTGTTTTGGCGACAGGCGGCTATTCTAATGTTTTTTTTCTTTCTACAAATGCGATGGCTAGCAATGTTACGGCAGCTTGGAGAGCTTACAAAAAAGGCGCTTGTTTTGCCAATCCTTGTTTTGTTCAGATTCATCCTACATGTATGCCTCTCGAAGGTGACACTCAATCAAAGTTGACTTTGATGAGTGAAAGTTTAAGGAATGATGGCCGTGTTTGGGTGCCTAAAAGATCAGGAGATACTAGGAACCCTTCTGAAATCCCTGAAGAAGAAAGGGATTATTTTCTAGAAAGAATTTATCCAAGTTTTGGGAACCTTGTTCCTAGAGATGTAGCTGCTCGGAGCATGAAAAAACAATGTGATGAAGGTCGAGGTGTGGGTGAGTATAAAATGTCTGTTTATCTTGACTTTGGCAAAGCTATTGATAAATTTGGGAAGAATGTGATTTTTGAAAAATATGGAAATCTCTTTGACATGTATGACCGGATAACCGGAGAGAGTCCTTTTCAAGTTCCTATGAGGATTTACCCTGCGGTGCATTATACGATGGGAGGTCTCTGGGTTGACTATAACTTGATGAGTACAATCCCCGGACTATTTGTTCTTGGAGAAGCGAATTTTTCAGATCATGGTGCGAATCGTTTGGGAGCCAGTGCTTTAATGCAAGGCTTAGCAGATGGATATTTTGTTGCACCTGCTACGGTGAGTGATTACTTGGCTTCTGTCGACCCTATTCAAAAAGATAAAAGTTCTACACTTGCTGAAGATTCTAAACAAAAAGTTAATCAGCATATATCTACCCTGCTCAAGGTGAAGGGAAACAAAACGGTTGATTACTTTCATAAAAAACTGGGGCAAATCATGTGGAATCATTGTGGAATAGCTCGAACTCCTAAGGGTTTAGAAGAGGGGTTGTCTTTGATTTTAGAGTTAAAAGAACGCTTTTGGTCAGAGGTTAATGTTCTTGGCTCTGCGAAAGATCTTAATCAGTCCTTGGAAAAAGCTGGTAGAGTTGCCGACTTCTTGGAGTATGGTGAGCTTATGATCTTAGACGCGATGTCTCGTAATGAATCTTGTGGAGGTCACTTTAGAGAAGATTTTCAAACGGATAAAGGGGACCCGCTACGAAATGATAAAGATTTTTGTCACGCATCTGTCTGGGAATACAAAGATAAAAACCAAGCTCCTTCTAGGCATCAGGAAGAGCTCTTATTTGAAAATGTGAAACTCTCTCAGAGGAGTTATGAATGATGTCAAAAAAAATAACGCTCAATTTTAAAATTTGGAGACAATCGAGCCCAGAGGATAAAGGGAAGTTTAAAGAATATCAACTGGAAGACGTAAGTGTCTCCATGTCTTTTTTAGAAACGCTAGATCTTCTTAATGAAAAACTTGTGGCTCAAAATGAGGAGCCTGTCGCTTTTGATCATGACTGTCGCGAAGGTATATGTGGTATGTGTGGTGCAATGGTGAATGGAGAGGCTCATGGACCATTAAAAGATACGACACTTTGTCAGCTTCATATGCGTCATTTTAAAGATCAAGATACATTGGTTGTAGAGCCTTGGAGATCAGCGGGGATGCCTGTTGTGAAAGACTTGGTGGTCGATAGGTCTGCTTTAGACAGGATTGTCTCTTCTGGGGGATATATTTCTGCGAAAACAGGGAGTGCTCCTGATGCCAATGCTACATTAATAGATAAGGAGAAAGCAGACTTAGCGATGGATGCAGCTTCTTGCATAGGCTGTGGCGCCTGTGTCGCGGCTTGCCCCAATGCTTCTCCGATGCTTTTTGTTGGAGCTAAAATTTCTCAGTTATCTTTGTTGCCACAAGGTCAGCCTGAGAGCTTGCAAAGGGTTGAAGATATGTTGGATCAAGTAGATGAGGAAAACTTTGGTCATTGTTCTAATACCTATGAGTGTGAGGCTGCTTGTCCTAAAAGTATTTCTGTTTCGAATATAGCACGTGCGAACCGACAATCAATTTTGAAATCACTAAAAGGGTAAAATTGTTTCGAAGAAGGTTATCTTTAATTTATAGGTCTTTTTTATTTAAATTAAGTTAAGCTTTTCCAAATATACGATACTTTTAATGGATAAGAAGCTTTGAGATTATAGAAAAATCTTTCCGTAGCTTTTATTGAAAAGGGGTTTATAATAGTAACCTCTTTTAGGAGGCTTTCAAGAAACTGTCTAAAATATTATGCAGGAATCGCCTTTAGATTTTTGTAATGCGTTCATTCGATTTATGTTTAATAGGGGAAGTCAATGAGTTTATGTGTTGTCTTTGACATAGATGGAGTTCTTATAGATGTTGAGGATTCTTTTTATCAGGCTATTTCCAAAACAGTTCTTTTTTATGTTGAGAATGTTTTAAAAAAATCTGTGGATAATTTGTGGATAGATAAAGATTGTATTCAAAAATTTAAGAATTTAGGCTCTTTTAATGACGATTGGGACGTAACAGCTGGCATCCTTTATTGTATATCTTTTTTGTTTGGCTCCTCTTCGAAACATGTTGATAACGTTGATATTGAATCGTTTTTAAAAGGGTGTTCAGGTGAAGGATTAGGCGCTATTTTAGATGCTACCGGAGGACTGAACGCTGATTGGGTTTTATTTGATAAAACATCTGTTCCTGACAAAACGATACATCCTAAAAATCTTGTTAAGAGGATTTTTCAAGAATACTATTTAGGAGAAGAGCTTTTTCAGAAAACTTATGAACAGAAACCTGCTCACGTTAAGGAGGTGGGAACTATTCATAATGAAAAAAAAATTTTTTCTACGGATTTTTTAAAAGAAATAAATAACAAAAGCTCAGGAATGGCGATAGCTACAGGTAGAGAAAAACAGGATGCCCTGTATTCTTTACAGAAATTCGGATTTCTTCCTTTTTTTGATAAGATTGTAACCTTAACAGATGTTGGGGAAAAAATGAAAAAGCCTCATCCGCAAAGTTTATGGATGATTGATGCATTTTTTGATAAAAAAGGTTTAAAGGATAGAGAGTATGTCTATATTGGTGACCAGATAGATGATATGTTGATGTGTTTTTCTGGGAAAGAGAAGATAAAGATAGAACCAAGGGCATTTATGAATAAAGAAAACGTGACTCTTCGACAAAAAATGTTGGAGGTTGGCGTTACAACTATTTTGAAAACACCAGATGATTTGAAAAAATCACTTAAGGAAAAAGGAGGATTTTTTTGTGAGTGAGATTAGGGATGTTCGCATAAAGAAAAGACAAGAGCTTATGGATGCAGGTATGAACCCCTACGGCAAAAAATTCTTAAAAACACATACCATTGAAAGTTTTTTGAAAGTTTTTGAAAAAGACTTGGAAGTTTCTTTAACAGGGCGAATGGTTCTTTTAAGAGGGCATGGTAAAACTTTATTTGCTGATATTAAGGATGAAACAGGTAAGGTTCAAACTTATTTTCACAAAGATATTCTCGGATCAGAGAATATGGATTTTGTTAAAAAGTTGGATGTTGGAGATATTATTGGTGTTAAGGGTAAAGCTTTTCTAACAAGAACAGGAGAGCCGACAATTCTTATAGAATCTTTTGAAATTTTGTCAAAATCGTTGATGCCTTTGCCTGAAAAGTTTCATGGATTAAAAAATCAAGAGCTACGTGTGAGACAAAGATACTTGGACTTGATTGTGAATGATGAAGTGAGAGAAAGATTTAAATTTCGGAGTCAAATGATTCAAAAAACAAGACAGTACCTTGAGTCTCTTGGCTATATGGAAGTTGAAACCCCAATGATGCATGATGTTGCTGGAGGTGCTGCTGCGAAGCCTTTTATTACACATCACAATACTTTAGATCTCGATCTTTACTTGCGGATAGCGCCGGAGCTTTATTTAAAAAGGTTGTTGGTTGGAGGTTTCGAAAAAGTTTATGAAATCAATCGGAACTTTCGAAATGAAGGGGTTTCTCCTAGGCATAACCCAGAGTTTACAATGTTAGAGCTTTATGCCGCTTATGGTAACTATGAAGATATGATGAAGATAACGGAAGATTTAATAGTTCATCTTGTTCAAGAGCGTGACCCTTCAATGGTTTTGAAATGGGGAGATCATTCCTTGGATTTTTCAACCCCGTGGAAAAGAGTGTCCATGAAGGACGCGGTTAAAGATCATACAGGTGTAAATATAGATACTGTTAATTTGAAAGAACTTTCTGCTAAATATGGGTTTGATGATTCACATAAAATGACACGCGCCGGTTTGTTAGCTCATATTTTTGAAGAAGAAGTTGAAAAAACACTCATTAACCCAACCTTTGTTATTGACTTTCCTACGGAGCTTTGTCCTTTGAGTAAAACACATCCACATGATCCCACCTTGTCGGAAAGGTTTGAACTCTTTATTGGAGGGCAAGAGATCGCTAATGCTTATTCGGAGCTTAATGATCCCGTTGAGCAAAAACGCCGCTTCCAAGATCAAATAGACCTTAGAGAGGGAGAAGATGGTTATAGTATTGATGAGGACTTTGTAAATGCTCTTGAATATGGCATGCCGCCTGCAGGAGGTTTGGGGATAGGGATTGACAGACTTGCAATGCTACTCACAGGAGTTGTTAATATTAGAGAAGTTATTTTGTTTCCACAAATGAGGAAAGATGGTTCTACTTCATGAGATACGAGTTTTTTTTAGCTTGGAAGTATTTACGGTCTAGGAGTCGGCAAAATTTTATAACTTTTATAAGTATCATGTCGATACTTGGAGTTGGGATGGCTGTTTGCTCCTTGATTGTTGTTATGGCGGTTATGAATGGTTTCAATAGTGAACTTGTGGAAAAGTTTATTGGCATGGATGCCCACTTAACTGTGCATGTTCCAGACCAAGTGAGTATCTCTGAGAGTTTGCTGGATGAGTTAAATTCGTACCCAAAAATTCAGTCAATGTCTCCTCAAATGTCAGTGCAGGCGCTTATCCGAAGTTCTCATAAAGCTAGAGGCGTTCTTGTTAAGGGTGTCAATTGGGAAATGGAAGAAAAGACGTCTCGAATTGTGGAGTCTCTTAAGCAAGAAATCTTAACTAAAAATTTGACCGCAGAGGATGGGACTCCTCAGGTTATTTTAGGTTTTGATTTGGCAAAAATTTTGAAAGTCCAGGTAGGAGACTTTATTGAAATCATTTCTCCTACTAAGTTGATGAAAAGAAAGATGAGAGGTGCTGATCTTCAAAAGTTTCAGGTGATCAATATATTTGAGACGAATATGTATGATCTTGATGTTTCTCTTGTTTATATTTCTTTGGATATGTTTGAAAAAATGTTTGAGAATGAAGATCTCGATGTTTTTCAATATATCAATATTCTTTTACGCCCGAACTTTCAATTAGAAAAGGATAGTGAGGAAATTCAAAAGATACTACCTTCCTTCATGTATGTTTCCGCATGGTATGATCGGAATAAGAATCTTTTATCAGCGCTTAAATTAGAAAAAACAGCTATGATCGTGATTTTATTTTTGATCATTATTGTTTCTGCTTTTAATATTGCTAATATGTTGATTATGTTTATTATGGACAAAACGAAAGAAATAGGTCTTTTAAAAGCTTTGGGAGCTAAACGAAAATCTATTATTATGATTTTTTCTATACAGGGGTCTTTGATAGGGATTGCGGGAACAGCTTTAGGGTTTTTATTGGGATTGGGGCTTTGTGCTCTATTGAAAGATTCATCCTGGATAAACTTGCCAACAGATGTTTACTACGTTAATAAACTGCCAGTTAAGATTAACTTTCAAGATACTTTTTGGATGATGGGGGGAGCTATGTTGATATGTTTTGTTTCGACGCTGTATCCTGCTTTTTTTGCATCAAAACTTGATCCAGTGAAAGCACTGCGTTATGAGTAAGATCATAGAGTTGCAAAATATAAAAAAAGATTTTCATGTTTCTAAAAATACTATCAATGTTTTAAAAGATGTCTCTTTAGAGGTTCATGAGGGAGAGTTTGTTTCAATAGAAGGCTCTTCAGGTTCAGGAAAGAGCACTCTTTTGCATATTATAGGTTTGTTGGATAATCATTTTGAAGGAGAGTTTTTTTTTAAAGAGAATGCCATAAGAAGAATGTCTTCTTCTCAAAAAGCCGACTATCGAAACTCTTCAATAGGTTTTGTTTTTCAATTCTTTCATTTACTAAGCTCTTTAACGGCGATAGAAAATATTATGCTTCCTCAGATGATGAGCCGAAAAAGCAAGCGTAGTGCCTTAGAGACATCCTTGAAATGGTTGGATCGTGTTGGATTGGGAGATAGAGGGCAGCACTTTCCTAAAGAACTTTCGGGAGGAGAGCAGCAAAGACTATCTTTGGCGAGAGCCCTTTCTTCTGAACCTATGTGTATTTTATTGGATGAACCTACAGGGAATTTAGATAGTCATACGAGCTTGTTTATACAGAGCTTAATAGAAGAGATCAATGAAGAGCATAAAGTCGCGATGATTTTGGTTACACATGACCAATCCTTCGCCAAGAGAAACAAGAGACAGTTTCGCTTAGCAGAGGGTGTTCTTTTTGAAACGTAGAGGTCCGTTCTTGTCTATCATTCGTTAAAATTTTTATTTTTGAAAAAGAGAAATACGTAAGAGAGATTGTTTAGCTATTTTACAGCGTGTCCATCAATTTGTCTCGAAGATCCGAAGAAGATTTAATAAGTTCTGCATGGAGGCTTGCACCTGTTGTGTCCATGGTTACTAATACGGGAAAATCTTTGACTTCTATTACCCACATTGCTTCTGGAACTCCAAACTCGTCAAGCATGTGAACATCTTTGACAGAGATGATATGTTGAGCTAAAAGAGGGGCGGCGCCACCTGTTGCGTGAAGGTAAACAGCACCATGTTCTTGTAGAGCTTTCAAGGTTTTAGCACCCATACCACCTTTCCCAATAACACCTCTGACTTGATAATCTTTGATAACTTTATCTTGGTAAGGTTCTTCTCGAATACTTGTGGTAGGGCCTGCGGCTAAAAAGCGGTATCCGTTGCTTTCTTTTCGGATCACAGGTCCACAGTGATAAATGAATGTATTTTTGAGTAATGGCTTTAGGAAAGAAGGAGACTCTTTAACCATAAATTTGTGAGCCATATCTCTGGCGGTTACAATAGTTCCGCTAACTTCAAGGTTGTCTCCGATCCGTAATGTTCGAATAGTCGCGTCATCTATAGGTAAAGATATTTTTTTTGATAAACCTTTATTCATAGGAAATCCTATTGTTTTCAAAGATCAGAGACCTTCTTCTAAAAGTCCAGCACATATAGGAAATACTCACAAAGTAAGAAGCAGGTATTCTTGTTTGAGACCCAATTAAAACCCCTAGTACTGTGGTTTTTCCTCCGTAACCCATTGGTCCTATTTCTAGTTGATTGCACTTAGCGTAAAGCTCTTTTTCCATAGAGGCTAAAAGAGGATTAGTACTTGAAGAGTTAAGAGTCCGAGTGAATTGCTCTTTTGATAATAAATATGAGGTTGCGCGATCTCCTCCAATTCCAACGCCTAAAATTCCTGGGGCACACCCTCTGCCTTGCGCTTTAAAAGCGGCATCGAGGATACATTTTTTGATGCCAGAAATGTCTCTACCCGCAGAGATACTAGCGTCGGGGAGAGAGTATTGAGCGCCAACATTTTCGCAACCACCACCTTTAAGTATAAGGTTTATTTCAAGTTTATCTGCTTCAACTTGTTCTATGTGAAAAAAAGGTTGACCTTCTCCCCAATTTTTTTCTAAATTTTTTCCTGTTAAAGTATCGACAGTGTTAGGGCGTAAGTAGCCTTTTTCGGTTGCGATCGTTGTAGCTTTTTTTATCGTTTTTACAAGATCAGCATGTCTCACACTGTATGGCGCTTTTATGAAGTAGATATTAGTGCCAGTGTCTTGACACATAGGGAGAGACTGTTCTCTTGCAATAGAAATATTATTAACAATCGCTTTTAGAGATTTATATGCAGAAGAGTCTTTTTCTTCGTTTTGAAGTCCTTGAACGATTTTTTCCTCAACATCGTGAGGTAAATCAGTGGATGCCAATCGAATAAGCTCTACGAATGAATCTAAATGTTTTTCTGTGTTCATAAGCTATTATTTAATAAGAATAGCATGAGTTTAAATAAGGTGTCAAATGTTTATGCTAAACTAAGAAACTGTAGAGGAGAGTAGGTAGCGTATTCTAAGCCTTCGAAGTGAACTTTACACGTGGCACTTAAAATGATATTCTTTCAGAGGTCTGGTTATAGTTTTTCAATTTTATTAAAGGAAAAATAGATTATATGAAAGCAAAACTATTATTTATGATGTTCGTAATGTTTATATATGTTTCTAACCTTTTTCCACTTGCTGTTTTTAGTTCGCTTATTGAAGAAGATGGCCACAAGGGAAGATACAGGCAAAAGCTTGAAGAAATTATTAATACGATGTCTGGGAAAGATTTTGACATTCAAAGACTTAGTGAGGAACAAAAGTTACATTTCGAAAGATTTCGTGATGTAACGGTAAAAATGGCTGCGCAGACTGTTGTTAATTCAAAAATTTTGGTTTTTGATGTGGATGACACTTTATCTGAAGATGCTCGAATGACTCCAGTATCTGATGATCTTTTAGATATTTTTATATCCTTTCTTTTGAACGGGAAGTCTGTTTATTTAGTAACAGCTGCTTATGAAGGGATTGCATTTAGGAGTATTTTGGACCCTCTTGTTCAAAGAATTTTAAAGTCCAATAATTCAGAGTTACTTTTGAATTGTTTATTCAATAATTTTGTCTTATATGCTCTGCAAGGTGCTGCAAGATATGTTTTTGACTCTAATAAAAAAAGGTTTAGTTTAGATAAGGAATATTCAAAGAAGTATGTTTTACAAGATAAATTAGATATCCAATTTAACAAGGCGATTACTGACGCTATTAAAGAAATATGGACAGATTACGAATTGACTGTCAATCCGATAACGAGTGAGACTGAAGATCTTAAAAATGAGGCAAGAAATGGTTTATCACAGATACAGATTACATTTAAGGGAGATCATCCTCCTTTGCGTGATAAAACAAAAGAAATAGAGATTCTTTGTAAAGAAATCGAATTTTTTTTTAAAAACGAAGAAAAGCCAGATGCTAAAGTTTCTCTATGGGACGACAAAACTTTGGCTATATGTAGATCGGATAAACAATCTGCGGTTAAGAGAATTATGGAAGACATTTCTAGACGAGACGATACTTCTCTTTCTGAAGTTGCAGAAGAAGTGATTGCCTTTGGAGATAGATGTTATACCCAAATTCCAGAGGGAGGAGATACGGGTTTTGTACTAGGCAAAGATGGAGTAAAGCATAAGTTTGTTGACTTGGGGCTTGGGGATCAAAATA
This sequence comes from PVC group bacterium (ex Bugula neritina AB1), assembly GCA_001730085.1. Lineage (GTDB taxonomy): Bacteria. Next base: position 41,411 of record MDLB01000107.1, on the reverse strand, counting down.
TGTTGCAACTTTTATGTCAGAAGAACTCTCCAAAATGTCTTTGGGAAAGACAAGATTTAAACCTTGAGGATATTAAGAAAAGAGGCTTTTTCCCAAGTATAGCTTCTGATGAAACCTCAACTCCAGCTCATAAAATAACATTGAATATTCTTAAACAAGCTTGTGACAAACTAAACAGTGCGAGCTAAATTTTACAAAGTCAAATAGTTTCATCTTGACAAAGATTTATAATAATTATTTAAAGATGTTTGGGTTGTAGAAATCTAACCTAACACAGGTTGAACTTTTAAAAACTTAAAAAAGTTTTTAAAGTAATATTTTATACTCTTTTGCAGTAAGGCTTGTCGCTCTTTTGAGAGGCTCTCCGAGAGGCTTTTCGGAGTTTTTTTGGAGTGTTTTTTTAGTTTCTATATTTCGCAACAGGCTTGCATACCTCTGTCGAAAAAAATCCAAATATAGAGAGGAGGCTTCTTAACTCTTTTTTTCTTGTTTTCTTCAAAAAATCTTGTTACAATTTTGAACTGTGTTTTTTGGGAAAATAGTTAAAGGGAGATATAAATGCGTCTTTATATGCAAAGCTTACGCATAACCTGTGTTCTTTTTTTCTTCTTCAGTAGTGTTGGAGGGGATGAAATTTTTGCTGGCCAGCTTTCTAGAGCGCTGATTTCTGCGGTTCAAAATCATCCGAAAGTTAAAGTTGCTTTAGCTGAAATTAATTCAGCCGAATTCTCTGTGAAACAGACAAGGGCTGATTTCTTTCCAAAGTTTATTGTTAATGGCTATGGAAGTGTTGATGACAAGGAAAGTAAGGCTGTTGCTCAGATTGATCAAGTCGTTTTTGACTTTGGAAAAATCAATACCCGTGTCAAATCTCAAAAAATCAATTTAGAAGAATCTCAAATTAAACATTTGTCCACCTGTCGTGAGGTTATGCAAAAAGTTGCTTTTCAGTATGTGGCACTGATAGGTGCGCGTAAGCAGCTCGCTTTTGCTCAGGATAATTTGGAAGAACATAATCTTTTGGTGAAGTTTATAACGAGTCGATTTGAAGGAGACTATGCCCCTAAGGCGGATGTTCAATTGGCACAAGTTAGAGCTCTTGATGCTGAAAGTACTCTTGCAACTGTTAGAGGTAGGGTTGAGCAAGTTTTGGAGAAGCTGAGGCTTATCACTTTTGATGATAAACTTGGATCTTTAGAGTCCTTGCATTCGACTAACTACTTAGATGAAGATTGTTTTTCAAAAAATATTCATTCTTTAGATACATCTGAACTGGTTCGTCGAGCGCATGAAAACTCGGTCGAAGTTTTAGCTGAAAAGATAGCTTTTGACCGCATGGAAAATTCTTTGAAGGCGAGTTTTAGGGAGTTTTTCCCTACTTTTAAGGGGCGGTTTGAATATCAAATGTTTTCCAATGTGAAGGAAGAAACAAGAGCGGGACTTGTTATGGAGTCTGATTGGGCAGGTATGGGGCTTCAAAAAATAGCTGATGTGAAGAGAAAAAAACAGCAAATGGAAGTTGCTGTGCAGAGAGTGGAAGATGTGAAAGTTGATGTTGCTGAAAAATTACTTGACTTGATATATCAGATCAAGACCCAAAAAGAAATTCAAGAGTATTTGAAGCGCTCTTTGGACTTGATCAAAGATACTCAAACCTCTTTTTTGCGCCAGTTTGACTCAGGACATAAGTCTTGGTTGGAAATTTTGAACCTTCAGAAAGAAAAGTTTTCTCTGCAACAACAACTTGAAGGTGTGCGGACACAAGAATTGCAAAAAATTTTGCAAATATCTATTTTGATTGGGGACTTAGATTCATATGCAGGGGTGAAGCATGTCAGAAGATCTTAAAAAAGAAAACTTTTTAGAGCATAATACACTTAGAATTTTATTGTCTAAGTTGGGCGTTGCTGTTTCTCCTACTCAGTTGCAACAGGCTTGTTCAGAAATTGAAAAAGATCCAGATCTTGCAGCAAAACCTTTATTAGAGCAACTTTACTATGTTTTTAAAAAGGTTAACTGTCGTAATGTTCAAGGACTTTTGATCCCATGGGATCGACTGGATAAGCGATATTTGCCAGCGCTTGTATCTCATGATGACAAGTGGTATGTTGTTCACTCTTGTGAAGAAAGTGAGTTTGTTTTAACGGATCAGGATTTTGCTGAAACTTCGATCTCAGAAGAGTCTTTGGGTCAATCAAAGGTTTTGCTTTTAAAAGTTTTACAATCGCGTAAAAAAGGAATATCTATCAGTAGTCCTTCTTTGGGGTTGGTTTTTAAAGCTATGTTTAAAACTAAAAGATGGTTCGTAGAGGTTTTATTGGCAACAGTTCTTATAAATGTTTTGGCAGTTGCGATATCGATGTACTCTATTCAGGTTTACGATAGAGTTGTTCCTTCTTTCGCGCGTGCCACTTTGCTCACATTGACTTTTGCGATAGGGGTGATTATTTTTGTCGATTGGCTTTTGAAATACATTCGCACGTGGATTTTGAATAATGTTTCAAGCGATATGGATCGTGAAATTTCACAAAAAGTTTATGATCATATGTTGAATATTCGACCCGACCGTAGACCTCAAAGTATAGGGACTTTAACTTCTCAGGTTAATGGGTTGGAGTCAGTGCGTAATTTCTTTTCTTCGTCTATTATTTTTACATTCACGGATCTGCCTTTTGTTGCTTTTTTTATTGTGGTTATTTTTGCAGTAGGTGGTCGTGTTGGATTTGTTCCGGTTGTTCTTCTTTTTATCTCTGTATTGATAGGGCTTTGGATTCGCTTTCGGATGAGTTCTCTTTCTAAAGAAATTATTAGTAGGTCCAGTGAAAGACAAGGACTTCTTGTTGATACGATTCGAGGGTCAGAAACTATTTTTAGTTCAGGAGCATCTTGGAAGTTTAGTGATGCTTGGAAGGCGATTTCTTCTTCATCGTCGAGGTCTTCTTTTAGGAATAAGATGGTCATAGATATTGCGCAAAATAGCAGTATGGCAATGTCTAGTATTGCTTATGTTACGACTGTTTTTGTTGGGGTTGGAGAGATCGAAGCGGGTCAGTTGACAATGGGTGGATTGATTGCATGTACTATTTTGTCTGGAAGGGTTTCAGGTCCTGTTGTTCAAATGGTTCAGAGGTTGAGTCAATGGGAAAACGTTAGGCATTCTATGGCGGCTCTTGATGAATTGTTGTCTTTAGAACCTTTTAGAGAAGAGAATGCAGACTCTTTGGCTCCCGAAAAGATTGAGAACTCTTTGACTTTAAAGGATATACAGTTTTCTTATTCCAAAGAAGAGCCTGTTCTTAGATTGCAAATTCCATTTTTATCTTTAAAAGAAGGTGACCGTGTCGCTATTTTGGGTTCGAGTGGTTCAGGGAAGTCTACACTTCTTAAGATGCTTGCAGGGTTGTCTTTTCCTTCTTCGGGAAGAGTTCTTTTGGGTAATGCAGATATGTGGCAGCTCGATCAGCATATTATTAATAAAACTATTGGTTATTTGCCTCAAGATGTTCATCTCTTTAAAGGGACTTTGCGAAGCAACATGATGATGTCCGGATTGGTCGATGATGCGCGATTTTTATCAGTTATTCAATATTTGGGGTTAGATAAAATTGCTGCCGATAATCTTCGAGGGATGGAGGTTAAGATTAGTGAGGGAGGCGTAGGTCTTTCTGTTGGGCAGCGACAACTTGTTGCTGTGTCTAGGCTTTTCTTGTCTATGCCAAATATATGGTTATTGGATGAGCCAACCGCATCTATGGATAATGAAGCAGAGGCAAGGGTTTTATCTCTATTGCGTAACTATGTTAGAGAAAAAGATATTTTAGTTGTTGTTACGCACCGGCCGAAATTAATAGAATTGGCTAACCGGATAATGGTTATGAAAAACGGAAAAATTGTGGTTGATGGTAATTCGGAAGATGTTTTGAGGCAAATCGCTTCCGCGAAAGAATCTGTAAAGAAATAGAGGCTTAGAGATGAATATGTATGAAAATGTAGATAAAAAAAAAGCTGGGATGACAAAGTCAGTTCTTTTTTGGGTTATCTTTTTTGCATTTATGGTTTTTGTTTATTGGACTTATGCTTACAGTATTGAGCAGGTTGTTAGAGGGGCGGGAGAAGTTATTGCTAAAAGTCGTGTTCAAGTTATACAGTCTGTTGATGGTGGGGTTCTTGAATCATTGTTTGTTCAAGAGGGAGACTCCGTCGAGGCTGGCCAAGTTCTTGCACATATGGAAACGGAGAGAATCTCTTCGGCTGTTAATGAGATAGAGGCCAAGCTAGCTTCTTTATATGCACACGAATCACGCTTAAAGTCAGAAATTAATAATTTGAATACAGTTTCTTTCCCTTCGGAAGTTGATAAGTATCCAGATGTTGTTCTTTTTCAGCGGTTGCTTTTTAATCAAAGGACAAAAGCTTTTAAAGAGGAGATGGAGGTTTTAGAAAAAGCAGTATCTTTGGCTGAAGAGGAGTTAAAACTTACCACCTCTTTGAAATCAAAGGGAGATGTCAGTCGTTTGGAAGTGTTAAGGGTTGAAGGTCTTTTGAATAATGCTAGGTCTCAGCTTATTAATCGCAGAAATGCATATTTTCGATCTATTCATGAAAAGCTTGCTGAAGTGGAAGACTTGATCGGTCAAAATGAGCAGATTAGGCAGCAAAGGATTCAGCAAAGAGATGATACTATTTTAAAAGCACCTGTTAGGGGAATTGTTCGAAATATTAAATTGACAACGCCAGGAGCTGTGCTACGGGGTGGTGAGGAACTTATGAATATTGTTCCGTTGGATGATGAGTTGATTGTTGAGGTTAATATTCGCCCGGCAGATATTGCTGGTCTTCGTCCAGGAATGTTTGCGAATATTAATTTTGATGCTTATGACTATACTATTTATGGCGGTATATCTGGAGAAGTTGTTTATGTGAGTGCGGATACCTTAAAAGAGGAAACACGCTTTGGAGAACAGACTTATTATCGGGTATATGTGAAATTGCCAGAAAGTCCTTTTGAGACTAGGATAGGGAGGACGATAGAGGTTTCTCCGGGAATGACGGCGCAGGTTAGCATTTTAACCGGAAATAGGCGAGTTATTGACTTTATCCTAAAGCCTATAAGAAAAACCCTTTCCGAAGCAGGTGGGGAAAAATAAATTTGAGCGTTGAGTTAGATGTTTTCTTGTGAATCCTTCCGTTAAATTTTTAAAAATCATAGGTAATGGGCCTAGATCATCTAGAGATTATACATATCAAGAGGCATTTGATTTAATGAGTCTTTTGATTTTTGAGAAGGCCTTTTCTCGAGAAAATTTAGGTGCTTTGTTTTTGTTAATGCGCCGAAAGACTACGACAAAGGATGAAATTAAAGGGTTTCTTGATGCTTGGGAGCAGGCATATCCTTCTCCTTTTAAGCCTTTTAATACGAGAAGTTTGCTTGTGTCTAGTCCTTTTGATGGAAAGAAAAGAAGTGTTTACCTTTCTCCGTTAGTTGCAGGTCTTTTGCAAGAAGCAGGTATTCCTGTTGTTGTTGGAGGGGCTCGAGGGATAGGTCCTAAATATGGTTTAACAGAAAGGGATCTTTTTTCTTCTGAAAATCCTTTTTTGCAAAACATTCCTCTTTCTTTAGAAAATTATCCTGTTCTTTGGGATGCATGTGAGTTGTATTCTTTTTATGAAGAACTTATTTCTTCGCGCAATGAAGTTGGTCTTCGTAGTTTTTTACATACGATTGAGAAACTTTTGAATCCATATGGAGCGACGCATGCTATTTTGACTTTGCATCATGAGCCTTATGTAGGTAGGTATTTTTATGCAATGGAGGGGCGCATAGAGAATGTTACGCTTGTTTTTGGGGAAGAAGGGACATCTGATATTTGTTGGAAAAGGCCGACAAGGTATATCCGTAAAATTGGACAAAAAAAAGTTGAAGGCTTTATTGATCCAAAAGAGTGGGGCTTGCCTAAGCTTGATACACATAGGCCTGGGGGGCTGAAGGAAACGTCTCTTTTTTGGGAGAAAGCTTTAAAGGATAAGGGGTCTTCGGAAAATATATGGGTTCAGGCGCAACAGTCTTTTTTTAAATTTGCTTTGGGCGAGGGGGATTCTCCTTTTGATATCTTTCAGAAAGAAAATTCGTAAGTTTTTTGATGGAAAAACATGTTTTCCCATAGGTTATATTTCATAAGATGCTTTTGTTAAAAAAAAAATCCAAAAAACATTTTAGGATGTTTTACAATGCTCTCTAAAAGATAGAAAGTCAAAAAAAACATTTACAAAGTTATTTTTTATGATACAATCTTATCTCTTGTTGTCTGGTTTTTGGGCGGTTAGCTCAGCTGGTAGAGCGCATGCCTTACAAGCATGATGTCACAGGTTCGAGTCCTGTACTGCCCACCATCATATCGGTCAATTATTGTTCTGTCTTTATATCATGCAAAAAGGTTTTTATAACGTGGTTAAACTTGGTATTCCTAAAGGAAGTTTGGAAAAGTCAACGATCGATCTTTTTAGAAGAGCGGGTTTTAAAATATCAGTTAGTTCGAGATCATATTTTCCTCATGTTGACGACCCTACTTTGTCTATAACTCTTATACGGGCGCAAGAAATGGCTAGGTACGTTGAAGGTGGAGCCTTGGATGTTGGATTGACGGGACATGATTGGATAGTAGAGAATGGTGCAGATGTTGAAGAAGTGGAGGAGCTTGTCTATGCAAAGCAAGGCTCTAATGCTGTTCGTTGGGTTTTAGCTGTTCCTGAGAATTCTTCTATAACGAAACCTGAAGATTTGGAAGGAAAAACGATAGCTACCGAGCTTGTTGGTGCGACAAAGGCCTATTTGCAACAAAAAAAAATCAATGCTTTTGTGGAATTTTCTTGGGGTGCGACAGAGGTTAAAACGCCTAATTTGGTTGACGCGATTGTTGAGTTGACGGAAACGGGGAGCTCTTTAAGGGCGAATAAGTTAAGAATCGTAGATACAGTTGTTGAGTCAAATACAAAGCTTATTGCTAATAAAACTTCTTATAGTGATCCTTTGAAGAAAAAAAAGATAGATGATTTAGCCTTGCTTTTGAGGGCGGCTCTTTTGGCAGGAGCAAAAGTTGGATTAAAGATGAATTTGCCAAAAAATCAAGTTGAGGTTGTTAGAGCTCTTGTGCCTGGGTTGAAAATCCCAACAATCTCACCGTTGATGGATGAGGAGTGGGTTGCTATGGAGGTCATGGTCGATGAACATGTTGTTCGTGAGATCATTCCTCAGTTGAAAGATATTGGAGCAAGAGATATTGTAGAATATCCTCTGAATAAAGTTGTTTTGTAAAGGAGTTTCTTTTAATGCCTTGTGGAAAAAAAAGAAAACGCAAAAAAATTAATACGCATAAGCGTAAAAAACGTTTAAGAAAAAATAGACATAAAAAGAAAAAGTAAAACTAAGCGATGCCAGTTGCTTTTGAAATGTTGGCCTATGCCAAAGTTAATCTTTTTTTAGATGTTTTGGGTCTTCGAGATGATGATTATTGTGAGTTAGATACAGTTTTTCAAGAAATTGACTTGGCAGATCGGATGGAATTTTCTTTTGTTTCTAATGGAAAATCTTGTTTTGAATTTTTTTCTGATAAATATCTTTGTCCAGAAAAAGACAACTTAATATATAAGGCTTTTCGCATTTTTTCCAAATCTTTTTCTGCAGATTTTTCTATCCGCGTTTATTTGAAAAAAGAAATTCCAATAGGTGCAGGCCTTGGAGGTGGTAGTAGTAATGCTGCAACTACGTTGTTGGCCATGGCGCGCTATACAGGGGTTCCTTTGGAAGATCTTTATGGTTTGGCTGAGCAGCTAGGTGCTGATGTGCCTTTTTTTTTAAAAGGAGGAAGGGCTAGAGCTAAAGGGAGAGGGGAGAAGATTGAACAACTATCTTCTTGTCGGGAATGTTTGACTGAAAGGTGCTTAATTGTTTATCCAAAGCTAAATGTGTCAACGTCTAAAGTTTTTGGGTATATGAAACATTTATTGACAAAAGAAGTTGGTTGTGATAAAAAAAGACTGCTTTTTTTGCAGAAGAATGGCTTTAATCCGGATGGTTTTTGTTTCTGTCGAAGCGAAAATGGTTCAAGCCAGAATAGTTTGGAAGAAGTAGCATTGAGCCTTTATCCAGATCTTCGGCAAGTTAAGAAGGATTTAAGACACCTGGGGTTTCCTTTCCTTCAGATGTCAGGGAGTGGGTCTTCTTTTTTTTCTAAGATACCTGCTTTGTTTGAAGACAGTAAATTATTAGACTTGGTTACACACCTTGGATATGATGCATTTTTTTCGAAACCGGTCTTCCGCGAATCCAGTTGAGGGAAGGAGTTTAAAAGTGGAAATAACGGAACTGAAAGTTTTTCCGAAAGAAGGTGCGGATAAAAAACTAAAAGCATATGTCACGATAACTTTTGAAGGATCTTTTGTTGTAAGAGATTTAAAAATTATTGATGGGAATCAAGGGTTGTTTGTAGCAATGCCTAGTCGAAAAGTCAAAGAGGCTTGCCTGCAGTGCCATAATAAAAATCCGATACGGAGCAGATATTGCTCCTATTGTGGAAAAATGCTAGAATGGAAAAGTACGAATGAACAGAAGTTTCAGTCGGATCATCGAGATATAGCTCATCCGATTACCGTTGAAGCTAGAGAGTATATTCAATCTAGAGTTTTAGATGCTTATGCTCAGGAAATCCGAAAAAAGCAATATGCTGAGGTTTCTTAATTGTTCGTTTTTTTTATATTAGTTGAAACATTGAAAAGATCTTTTTGACTAGCTGATTAAAGAAATATTTTGCCCGATGGTGTAATGGTAACACCCCAGATTTTGGTTCTGGTATTCGAGGTTCGAGTCCTCGTCGGGCAATTTTCTCTATTAAATATATCCGGAGGATCACTTTCAATGAAAGTTGCCGCGGTTATTCTTGCCGCTGGGCTTGGGAAGAGGATGGAATCTTCCTTGCCAAAGGTCTTGCATGAAGTGGCTGAAAAGCCTATGATATCCATTATTCTCGAAACTTTAAGGGATACCCCTGTTTCTAAATCCTATGTTATAACAGGTTATGGTGCAGATCTTGTTCAAAAAGAGGTTTCTGAATTTTCTGTAGAATGTCTTTTTCAAAGAGCGCAACTAGGGACAGGTCATGCCGTTTCTCAAATTCTTGACTGCCCTGATTTTGTTGATTATGACTATGTTTTAATTCTTTGCGGCGATGTTCCTTTGTTAACAGCTACAATGTTGACAGATCTTATTGACGAAGTTGCTTCTAATCAGGTAGAAGGGGCTCTTTTGGGGTGTGATATTAATGATCCTTATGGATATGGCCGTGTGGTTCAGGATGAAAATTCATATGTTCATAAGGTTGTTGAAGAAAAAGTGGCGACCTTAGAAGAGAAAAAAATCTCTAGGATTAACTCTGGGATTTACTGCTTTAAAAGAGATGCATTGTTTGAGGCTCTTAAAAAGCTTCCGTATAGAGAGACCGTTCAAGAGATGTTTTTAACAGATATTTTTGAAATTTTTTATGCGGAAAAGAAAAAAGTGAAATTTGTTTTAACAAAATCTTTTGAAAGCATTTTAGGAGTTAATTCAAAAAAAGATCTGGCTTTTGTTAATACTCTCTTTCAAAAAAGATATAAGAAAAGTCTTATGGAGCAAGGGGTTTGCTTTGTTGATCCGGACTCGTCCTATGTCGCATTGGATGTTGAAATAGGGGAAGGCGTTACGGTTGAAAAAGGTGCTGTTATACATCGTGGGAGCAAAATTCTTCCGGGAACAGTTGTTAAGGCTTTTTCGAATGTAGAAAAGTATGTTACAATATAAAATTTTCTATCACATTATTACAAAAAATTAAGAGTTTGGAAAGTCAGCTATGAATAAAGGCGTTAAGTTAATTTCAGGGAATGCTAATCAAAAGCTTGCCGAAGAGATTTCTCAGAAGATGAAAGTTCCTTTGTCAGATGTTACGATTAATTCATTTGCGGATGGTGAAACTTTTGTCAAAATAAATGAAAATATCCGTGGGTATGACGTTTTTGTTATACAGCCCACATGTCGCCCTGTTAATAGTAACCTTGTTGAACTTTTGGTTATTTTGGATGCTCTTAAAAGAGCTTCTGCGCAAAGAGTTACTGTTGTTATGCCTTATTATGGATATGCTCGACAGGATCGAAAGGATCAAGCTAGAGTTCCAATAACCGCTCGTTTAATGGCGAATGTTATTGAAACAGCTGGTGCTGATCGTGTTTTAGCGATGGATTTGCATGCAGATCAAATACAGGGGTTTTTTAATAAGCCTCTGGATCACTTGTATGCAGCACCTGTTTTTATTGAGTACTTAAAAAAAACCTATGAAGATATGATTGTTGTAGCTCCAGATGTTGGGGCAATAAAAATGGCACGGTCGTTTGCAAAAAAATTAGGGGTTGATCTTGCAGTTGTTGACAAGAGACGGCTTAATAGTGTTGATGCTGAAGTGATGAATGTTTTGGGAGATGTGAAGGGGCGATTAGCGGTGATTGTTGATGATATGGTTGCCACAGCCGGCTCTTTGGTTGGTGCTGCTAAAGCGGTTCATGAAAAAGGTGCGAAAGAAGTTGTAGCTGCGATCACGCATCCAGTTCTTGTTGGTCCTGCTTTTGAAAGAATACAAAACTCTTGTATCTCTAAGGTGATTGTGTCTAACTCTATCCAAGTTCCGGAAGAGGGTTTGTTAGAGAAAATAAAAGTTCTTTCGGTGGGCGGTCTTTTAGCTGCTGGGATACAGCGTATCCATGATAACGAGTCGATTAGCTCCCTTTTTAAATGGGATGCAGTGCATATATAAGAATGAGTTGATCATCTCAACTTTTACTTGATCAAGGGAGATTTTGATTTATGAAAAATGTTATATTAGAAGTGAAAAAACGGAATGAAAAAGGCAAGAAAGAGGTGAAGAATCTTCGCAAAGAGGGGTTGACACCTGCTGTTCTTTATGGAACTTCTGGGAATGAAGTGATTTCTATAGATACTGTGGAATTTGAAAATGTTCTTTCGCATAGCTCTTCAGTTGGGAGTCTTTTGTTTGAATTAAAAGGTGGAGATCTTTTTGATACTCGCCTAACTGTTGTTCGTGAGATTCAGGAGCACCCACTGACTCATAAAATCTTGAATGTTGATTTTCAAGAAATCTCTATGAAAGAAAAAATGGTTTTTACTTTGCCGATTTCTTTGGTCGGAGAAGAAGACGCTACGAGTTTGGGAGGCGTCTTAGAGCAACATATGTGGGAAATAAAGGTTCGAGCGCTACCTGAGTCAGTGCCGAGTAAATATAAAGTCGATATTTCAGGAATGAAGATGGGAGAGTTCTTGCATGTGTCAGATCTTCCTTCGGATGAAAATGTTGAAGTTTCTGAGGACGCAAAAGAGTTGATTCTTGCTGTTGTTGCGCCTAGAAAAGACAGCGATGATAGTGCAGTGGAGGATGAGGAAGTAGGAGCAAAAGAACCAGAAGTTACTCGACAAAAAGCTGAATTGAAAGAAGAAACCGCTGACTAAATGAAAAAAAAGGCGATTGTTCTTCTTGGAAATAAAGGGAAAAAATACGAATATACTCGGCATAACTTTGGATGGTTAGTTGGGGACCTTTTATCTGAAAAGATGGATCTTTTTTTTCGCAATGAGTACACTTATTCTTTTGCTGAAAAAAGGATTGATGAAGGCTTTATTTATATCGTTAAACCTATGACTTTTATGAATTTAAGTGGACAGCCTTTGAAGTTGTTTGTTAAACATAAAAAAATAGAACTTGAAAATATTTTGGTTATTTGCGATGATGTTGATCTTGACTTTGGTCGAATGAAGATGCGCCCTTTTGGAGGCACAGGAGGGCATAATGGCTTAGCCTCTATCGTTCGAGAAGTTGGAACGAATCAATTCCCTCGATTAAGACTAGGTATAGGTCGAGGAAAATATGGAATGGTTGATCATGTTTTAGGGACATTTTCTAAACCTGAGAAAGAACTTTTACCTAGCCTTTTGTCCAAGGCTACAGATGCTATTAGAGATTTTTTTATTTTAGATTGGCAAGAGCTTATGCTTAAATACAACACGAAAGTTTCTGTATAGTGTTAGTTAAGTTTTTTTGCTAGTGAAAAAGTTAACAAAAGTATGGAGTTTAATTAAATGCGTAAGTATGAGGCTATGATTGTTGTTGATACTTCTTTTAGTGGAGACAAAAAAGAAAATATTTTGTCAAATATAGAAACTATTTGGAAGAAATCTGACGCTGACTGTCAATTTTTCATGGAGCTGGGCAAAAAGCGTTTGGCATATGAAATTAATAAAAAAAGGGATGGCTACTTTTTGCTTTATCGATTTGAGGTTGACCCTGTGAATATTTCTAAAATTAAGAGGTTTTTAAAGTTGAATAACTTTATTTTAACATCTCTTATTTTACAAGAAGGTCATTTTTCAGAAGATCTCTCTTGGATGAAACCGGTGAGAGAAAAAAGGGAAGAAAAGAAAGGGATTGAAAATGGCGGCGACTCTGAATAAAGTTTTATTGTTAGGGAACTTGACTAGAGATCCAGAGTTGCGATACATTCCCAGTGGGAGTGCTGTTGCTAATCTTGGGATTGCGGTTAATAGATCCTATACTACCCAGTCTGGAGAAAAAAAAGAAGAAGTTTGCTATGTGCGCGTTGTTGCTTGGTCAAAATTGGCTGAAATATGTGGTGAATATTTGACAAAAGGAAGTCCTATTCTTGTTGAGGGGAGGCTTCAAAGCCGATCTTGGGAAACAGAAGATGGACAAAAAAGAACGTCTTTGGAAATTGTTGCTGATAATATTCAGTTCGTTGGACGGAAAGATGCTTCGAGTGTAGGAGCGCGGGAAGACTCTTCGGCAAAGGGAAATGCTTCTTCTCAGATTGAAGAAGGTGCTCCTCAAGAAGAAGAGGTTCCTTTTTAGATCTTTTTTATAGAGGCGATTTTTTTAATACTGATCTATAGTGTTCTTTTTATAGAGTATGTTACGGTCTTGTGTTAAAATGCTTTTTGGAAGAAAATTCATAGAAGTGGAAAAAACACGCTTTTGAATAGTGACTTTTTAAATAAAAGCTGCAGTTAAATTTGTGTAGAGGCTTCATTGGAGTTTTTTATTGAGCAAAAATCCTTATTGACTAGGAAGAGTTCTTTTTAAATTTAAAGGCTTTTTTCTGTCTATTTTAAAGAAGACCTTAATATAAGAACGCTAAAAGTTATTGATTGTTTTTTAAGAATAAAGTTGGAGACGCATTGTAATGGCTAGAAAAAAAGCCTTTGTTAGACGTAAGTCTTGTATGTTTTGCTTGGATGAAGATGCGGTGATAGATTATAAAAATGTTGTGCGTTTAAAAAAATTTGTCACAGAAAGAGGGAAAATGGTTCCTCGCTATGTTTCAGGGAATTGTTCTAAACACCAGAGATCTTTGTCGACAGCTATTAAGAGGGCAAGGATTGTGGCATTACTTCCTTTCGTGGCTAAGTAGTCTTAAAGGAATATTTTTGACTTCCCTGCACTTTTCTTATAGGGAAGTATTAGATTTGTGGAAAGAAGGTGACTCATGAAAGTTATTTTGCGTGCTAATATTAAAGCGCTTGGAAAGATGGGTGATGTTGTTGAGGTTGCAGATGGGTACGGACGGAACTATCTCCTTCCTCAAAAAAAAGCTGTCATGGCTACATTAGGTGCTGAGAAATCTGTTTTAGATGAGAAAAAAGCACATCTAAGGAGAGAAAAGTCTATTATTGAAAAAATGCAAGATGTTGCTGCCAAAATTGAGGCTCTTCAGGTTTCTATTCCTTGTAAGGTTGGTGAAGAAGGAAAGCTTTTTGGCTCTGTAACTGGGGCTGATATTTCCAAAATTTTGGAAGAAAACGGTTTCGAGATAGATAAGCGTAAAATCAAAATAGATAGTTCTGTTTTAAAAGAGCTTGGGACTCATAATGTTGAAGTGAAACTTCATTCAGAAGTTGTGGCTAGTCTTTCTGTTCAAATCGTTCCTTCGGAAGACTAGTATTTAAACTCTATTTTGGTTTTGGGAGATTTTGTTGACGCTTCAACCTCAAAGGACTCCATCTCATACGGAAGACTAATATTTAAACCCTGTTTTATTTTTGGGAGATTTCGTTGACGCTTCAATCTCAAAGGACTCCACCTCATAATTTAGAGGCTGAAAAGGCCGTTTTAGGTGCCATTTTAATAGAGACGGAGTCTTTATTTTCTGTGGGGGACTTTTTGTCTCCGAGTGATTTTTATAAGCATTCGCATCGAGTGATTTATCAGTCTATTTTAGACTTGTTTGAGAAAAATGAACCAATCGATATCGTCACTCTTTCTGATTTTCTTTTGCAAAAAAAAGAGTTAGAGAATGCTGGAACTCTTGAATATTTAACGACTATTGTGGGCTCCGTTCCTACGGCTGCGAATATCCTCCACCATGCCAAAATTGTTCATGAAAAAGCTGTTTTAAGAAGAATTATTACCTCCTGCACTTCGGTCGTGACGTCTGCTTATCAGTCTGATGATGTGGCGTCTTTGTTGGACTTAGCCGAGGCTCAAATTTTTGATATTTCTCAAAACAGGAAAACTTCTGAAATATCGTCTTTTAAAGACTTGATAATGGAAGGTTTTGATTCGATAGAGAAAATGTATCAGAATCAAGGTGAAATTTCTGGAACATCAACAGGCTTTAAAGATCTTGATCTTTTGAGTTCAGGGTTAAAGGCTTCTGAGCTTATTATCTTAGCTGCACGGCCATCTATGGGAAAAACGGCTTTTGCGACAGCGATCATGGAAAAGGCCGCTTTGGAGAATAAGAAGCGAGTTCTTTTTTTTAGCCTAGAAATGTCTAAAGAAAGCTTGGTTAATAGAATGCTTTGTTCGTATGCTCGTGTAAGTGGCCATGCCCTTAAAAAAGGGCGTTTGGATGAGAAGGGCTGGCTAAGCTTGACAGATGCTGCAAGTAAGCTTTCTCAGGCACATATTTTTATTGATGACACGCCGAGCATGTCAGTTTTGGAGATGAAAACCAAAGGCCGTAGAATCAAATCTAAGGAAGGGCTTGACTTGGTAGTTATTGATTACCTCCAACTGATGAAGGCTTCTAGTCGATCTTCCGAAGGGAGACATCAAGAGATTGCCGAGATTTCTAGAGGATTAAAGCAATTGGCAAGGGAACTGGATGTTCCTGTTTTGGCTTTGTCTCAGCTTTCTAGAGCGGTTGAAAGTCGACAAGATAAAACGCCGATGCTTTCGGATCTAAGAGAGTCAGGGGCCATTGAGCAGGATGCTGACCTTGTTTTAATGCTTATGCGGGAAGAATATTATAATCCGACAGAAGAAAATAAAAATAAGGCACAAGTTATTCTTGGTAAGAATAGAAATGGTCCGACAGGGAGAGTGGATCTTGTTTTTATGAAAGAGTTTACCCGATTTGAAAGTCTTTCCCATCAGTCTGGTGATTAATTCTAGGCTGTTGAAAATTTTTTCTTAACCTTTCTTTGCTTTCTTAAAAAAAACTTTCAAGAAAAATCATAGGGACGGATGTTCTTGCAAAATATTTCATAGGCTTTATTGAAAGAAGCTTTAACGCGGAGGCTTGTTCTGAAGAAATATTATGTCTTGAATGTGCAGGTGGACCTGAAATCACAACGCTTTTTTAAAAGAAGGAGAAGAACTTTAAGCTTTAATCTACACGGCTACCGTGCTTTCTGATTTTATAACTCCGGGGAAGGGCTAGTCTTATACTTAAAAATAAGAGGTGTTTTGTTGTAAGTTCAACGTAAAAAGTGGAGATGGTATCTTTGTTTCGCAGCTTTGTATCTAAATTTTTTCAAACGACGTTTTTGTTTATACTTTTTTTTACATACTTTTTTTTAGATGATGTTTATTCGTCATGGGTAACCGTCAAAGATCTTGATTTTTTTAAAGAAAAATCTGCCATTTTTCCTCTTTCTTTTTTAGAAAAAATTTCTGCAGTTTTTTTTGTTGAAAAGAGAGCTTTGTGGGTAAAAGAAAAAGGTGTTTGGAAAAAAGCTTTCTATGTTTCGACAGGAGAGCAGATCTTGTCTGCCGTTCTTTTTTCAGAAAAAAAAGCTTTTGTTCTAACAAATAAAAACCTATATCTTTATGAGAAAAAAATCGTGCGGACAGTGTATGAAACACGAGGGAGTGATCAAATATTGAACGTATGGACAGATGAGAGCGGTTCAGAACTTTTATTGAATACGGTAAATTCTCTTTATTCTTCTAAAGACGAAGGGATTAATTGGAAAGAAGTAAAATATCCAGGAGTAGGTGAAAAAATCTTTAAAATCTGTGGGTCGCAAGAAGAGAAATTTATTTTGTCCGAAAGAGGTGTTTTTCACCTTTTAAAAAATGAAATACCTTTTGTTTTGGAATCTTTTAGGGTTGTAGGTGGCGATTCAAAAGATGGGGAGGATGATAAATCTTTAACCAAAGAAGAAGGTGACCTCTTTTTTTTACAAAAATATAAAAGTATGCGAAAAGTATTGTTTTGGGATCAAGGATCAAGATCTTTATGTTACTCTTCTCCTAAAGGGCTTAGAGGAATGAGACATAAAAATAGTGATTTTTGGGAACCTCTTTTTTTGCCTCAAGATGGATTGCCAAAGATTGAAGATATTTATGATCTGTGTCTTGGAGAAGAAGGAGAAGGCCTCTGGGTTAGTGGAGCTAAAGGTGTTTTTTTTCTGAATCAAGAGGATCACTTTTGGACAAGAAGACAAGAAGGCTTACCCTTTTTAAAAGTTTTAGGGATGCAGAAAATGAAAGGGAAGATTTTTTGTTCTTTAGAGAGAGGGGTGTATTCTTGGGAAAAAGATGAGAAAAAGACAAATCTTTTTGAAAGTTTTTATTCTAAAAAAAAGGTAGAAGAGCCTACCGTTCAATCTGTTCAAAAAAAAGCTATCGAGTATGCCGATGTGGCAAAAAGTAAAATAGATCAAATGTTTATGCGTGCGCAAAAGAAAGCTTATTGGCCAAAAGTAAGCTTATCTTTTGGGACTGATCGGTCTGAAAATTTTAATGCTTATTCTAATGGAAGAGTGATTGGTCTTCCTATAGAGCATGATTCTGATTGGAAAATTGATCTTTCTTGGGATTTTGGGGATCTTATCTATACTTCTGATGAGGCTAGTATTGAAATGCGTTCAAAGATGATGGTTCAATTGCGTGAAGATATTTTAGAAGAGGTTACACGTATCTATTTTGAACGAAAAAGAGAGCAGGTTTCAATCCTTTTTGATAAGGAAATGTCTCTTTATGAGAAAAAACTTAAGGAGCTTAGGGTTGAAGAGCTGACAGCGAAAATAGATGCATATACGTGTGGGTGGTTTTCAAGGGAGATTAAGCGTAAAAAAAATTAGGGAGATCAATCCTTTTTAAGAGATTTTGAAGAATCTTTTTGCGTCACTTTAATGCTCTTAACATATGCAGAAACGTTAAAGGATCTTATTTAGAGGGAGGTGAGAACCCTCTTTATAGCTAAGGTCTTTTTTATTAAATAATAAAAATTTTTTAGAAGAGTTCCGAAGAAAAAGATCAGAGAGAGAAGGCCTTTCTTTAAGATGAACATTGCCACAAAGATGAAAGCTGTTATAATCTTTTCTTTAGGGAAAGCTGAATTTGCGAAAATTAAAAGGTGAGTTTAGAATCTTTCCGACATGCTTTATTGGGAAAACGCTCCAAAAGGCAAAATTTAAAAAATCCCTAGCAACGTGTGTATTCTCAAATACAGGGGGGGGGAATTCTAAAAAGTCGTGATCGTTAAAGACTGGGAAAAAGGTTTTGTTTTATGAAAAATATTTTTTTTAAAATTTGTTTTATTTTTATTTTGTCTTTGTCTTTCAATATTTCTTCCTTGTTAGCCTCAGATGAAGGTTCACGGATTGTCGATGTTGAAATTGTTGGGAATGTTTCCATAAGCACAGAGTCTATTTTGTCTCAGTTGGAGTCAAAAAAGGGAGGGGCTTTTAGGAAAGATGTTCTTAGTGATGATATGAAAAGGATCTACTCTCTGGGATATTTTTCTGATATAGATATTGAAATGGACGATGTTGAAGAAGGGGTAGTTTTAACTTTTGTTCTTGAAGAAAAATTCTCTGTTGCTAGCATAAAGTTTGAAGGGAATAAAGTTTTTCGTAAAAAAGAACTGTTTAAAGAGCTTCCTTTTTCTGAAGGAGATATTTTTAATAAAAAAACCTTGCATGAGGCAGTGAAAAAGATTGAAGATAAATACTGGGAAAAAGGTTTTTACAAAGTTCAAATAGACCCACAGGTGACAGTTGATAACTTTGCGAGAAAAGTTGATGTTGTTGTTATGATTTATGAGTCTTATCGTGTTTTTGTAAAAAAAATAAATATTCTAGGCAATGAGCACGTTTCTACGGCGAAACTTAAAAAAATGATCAAGTTGAAAGAAAAGTGGTTTTTTGGAAGTGGGGTATTTAAGGAGGATCTTCTTGAAGAAGATGTTCAGAGGTTACAGTATTACTATAATTCTTTGGGATATGTTGATGCCGTTATAGAAGAACCCGAGTTAACCTATGAGGACGATTCGAAAGCATTAACGGTTACCCTTCGAATAAAAGAAGGAAAGATGTATCGCGTTGGTATCCTTGAAATCAAAGGGGTTGAGCTTTTTCCTCTTGAAGAAGTTCGGTCATCGTTAAAAATGGTAGAAGGTGAGCCTTTTAATCAACTGGGACTTTTGATGGATCAACGTGCGATTCAAGACTATTATTCTGATAGAGGGCATGTTCATGCCAAAATTCTTCCATCTACTTTTGTCACCAGAGGCAAAGGTATTGTAGATGTCACGTATAAGGTTGAAGAGAATGAACTTGTGCATATTGAAAAGATTTTGATACAGGGAAATACTCGAACAAAAGATAACGTGATCCGCAGGGAGTTAAAAGTTCATCCATTAGAGCCGTTTAATGGAGAAAAAATGAAAAAGAGTCGCCAAAAGTTATTCAGGTTAAACTACTTCGAGGATGTTGCGTTCGAGACAACAGAGGGGACTCAGCCTGGATATAGACACTTGCTTGTTAATGTAAAAGAGAAGAAAACAGGTGAGTTTAGCTTTGGAGGAGGCTACAGTTCTATTGATAAATTTGTTGGGTTTATTGAAATTGCTCAAAATAACTTTGATTTATTGGGCTTTCCTTTTTTTGTGGGGGGTGGTCAGCGTTTAGATGTTAGAGCAGAAATTGGGGGAACGCGTAAAAATTATAGTTTTGGGTTTACAGAACCATGGCTTGCAGGGAAGCCACTCCTTTTAGGTATGAATGTTTACAATAGGGAGTGGGATCGCGACGATTATAGGGAGAATCGAAAAGGTGCTTCTGTCCGAATGGGGCATCCCTTTGGTGAAGATACATATATTTTAGGTCATTTTAAAAGCGAAACTGTTAAAATAGATATTGAAGAAGGAAGCGACCTTCCTAATGCAATCACTTTGGAGGCTGGTGAAAAATATGTTAATACGTTGGGCTTTCGTGTTTCCAGGGATACGCGAGATAATATTCAGTTCCCGACAAAAGGATCTTTGCATACGGTTTCCTTAGAGACAACGGGAGGTTTTTTTGGAGGAGATGTTGAGATGATTAGGTCTAACTATTCTTCAAACTGGTATTTTAAAGTGACAGACATGGGGGTTTTGGATGCGAGATTTCGATTAGGATTTATTAGGCCGTCTAGTGAGCAGGGGGAAATACCTTTTTATGAGCGATTCTATGCAGGAGGTGGCTCAACGGTTAGAGGGTATGAAGATAGAGCTGTTGGCCCTCAGGAAGATCTTGAGCCGATAGGTGGAAACTCTACTTTTATTTTTAATTTAGAATACTCGTTCCCGCTTGTCGAAATGATCAGAGGGGCTCTTTTTGTCGATACAGGGAATGTTTGGAAAAATGCGGAAGATGTGACTTTGAAAGACTTGAAAACAGGTGTGGGTGTAGGGGTTAGGATAAAAACGCCTCTTGGTCCCGTTAAGCTTGATTATGGATTCGCTCTTGATGCTGAGGAGCATGAAGATGATAGCCGTCTTCACTTTAGCATGGGTGGGTTTTTCTAAACTTTAACAAAACGAGACTGTTTATGGTAACTTTTTATGTTTCTTAAATAAAAGTGTATGATGTGTTATTTTTAATAATCTAAAAATGCTAAAACGGAGGAGAGTAGTCAGATGCGAAACAAAATGTTTTTCTTTGGGTTTTTATTGTTCTTATCAGGAATATCGGAAGTTTCTGTCGCCAGAGGTGATGATTACGATGTTGAAAAAGTTGGAGTGGTTGATATGCGTCGTATTTGGAGAAATTACGGCGGGATGAAAGAAGCTGCTTTAAAACTTAAGCAAGAAACCGATAGTAGACAGCAAAAAGTTGAAGAAAAGAAAAGTGTTATTAAAAAGTTAAGAGAAGAGTATGAGAGCAAGTCCGTTATTTTAAGCGACTCTGAAAAAGAGAAAAAGAGTGCCGAAATAGAGGAGAAAATAGGTGAATTGCAGGAGTATGTTTATCAGGTCAATAAAGAACTCAAAGCTTTAGATGAAAAGTGGAGAGGAAAAGCTATTGAAGAAGTTAAGAAAACTGTAGAAGCTTATGGTTTAAAAGAAGACTATGATATGATTTTGAATAATACTGAAATGTTTATTCTTTTTAGTCAGGATAAAATTGATATTACGGATGAAATATTGAAAGCATTAGCAAAAAAATATGGAAAAAAATAGATTTCAGTCCCCGTTGCCGACAGTTCAAGATATTGCAGCTTTAGTTGATGGATCTGTTATTGGAGATCCGGAGGCTATTATTAAAGGGTTGGCTGGGGTTGAGAGTGCGAAAGATGGAGATGTTTCTTTTCTTTCTAATGCCAAAAGGCGATCATTAATCGTTAAAGGAGATGCTTCTGCTTATATTGTTGATTTTGCAGGAGGCGTTGATGGAAAAACTTGCATTGTTACCAAAAATGCCTCATTTGCTTTTGCACAGGTTGCTGAGAAGTATTTAGGGGGTACTCGCAATAAACCAACGTCTATTTGTGAAACGGCTAAAATTCACCCCTCTGTTGTTTTGGGTGAAAAAGTTGCGATAGGTTCGTATGCCGTGATTGAAGAGGGTTCCGTGATAGGGGATGATACTCTTATAGAAAGTGGGACCTTTATTGGAGAAAATGTGACACTAGGTAAGAATTGTCATATTTATCCTCAAGTTGTTATTCGAGAAGGGTCTCTTTTGGGAGATCGGGTTGTGATACATAGCGGGACAGTTGTTGGGAGTGATGGTTTTGGATATGTTCAAAAGGCTCGAAAGCATGTCAAAATTCCTCAAATCGGCATTGTATCTATAGGCGATGATGTTGAAGTGGGGGCAAACGTTACGATCGATCGTGCCCGGTTTGATAGGACTTCGATTGGCTCGGGGACCAAAATAGATAATCAGGTTCAAATAGCACATAATGTGATTATTGGTAAGAACTGTATTATTTCTGCGCAATCTGGGTTTGCAGGAAGCAGTGTTTTGGATGACTTTGTGACAGTGGCGGCTCAAAGTGGTGTTGCAGGGCACTTGATGATTCCTTCTAATGTTATTTTAGCAGCGAGATCAGGAGTTACGAAGTCGTTGACTACTCCCGGTGTTTATTCGGGCTTTCCTGCGCATGAGCATAGCAAAGAAAAGAAAAATGTTGTGCTGCGCAATAAGTTGCCGGAGATGTATAAATCGATGAGAGCAATGCAGCAAAAAATTGAGAAGTTGGAGGAATTGTTAGGAGAGAAAGATGATTGAGGCCAGACAACAAACACTGAAAGAACCTGTTTGCTTTGAAGGAATAGGTGTTCATACAGGGCATCAAGTTTCCTTGGTTGTGAAGCCAGCCCCTGTTGATCATGGCTTTGTTTTTGTTCGGATTGACTTGGAGGGTCATCCCAAAGTGCCTGCGGAAGTTTCCTATGTTGTTGATACAGCAAGAGGGACGACTATTGCCCATGATGATGTTTTTATTCATACGATTGAACATCTTCTTTCCGCGCTTATAGGTATAGGGGTGGACAACGCGCTTATTGAAATAGATGGAGATGAAGTTCCTATTTTGGATGGGAGCAGCGCTTGTTTTGCTGAAAAAATCAAAGATTCAGGAATGATTGAGCAGGAGTCTTTTAGAAAGTGTTTTGCTGTTTCCGAACCAATAGCGGTTGAAAAAAGTGGGATGTCCTTAACAGCTCTTCCTTATGAAGGTCTTAGGATTTCTTTTACTATTGAGTATGAACATCCATATCTTCCGGAGCAGTCTAAGTCTTATTTATATTCTTCAGATACTTTTATTGAGGAGGTTGCTCGTGCAAGGACTTTTTGTTTTGATTTTGAAGTTGATTATCTGAAAAATAAGGGTTTGATTAAAGGTGGAAGCCTAGAGAATGCGGTTGTTATAACAGATCAAGGGATCCTTAATGAGAACTTGAGGTTTGAGGATGAATTTGTTCGGCATAAAATTTTGGATATTATAGGAGATCTTGTTCTGTTGGGGTCTCGGATTAATGCCCATATTGTTTCTCATAAATCGGGGCATCACTTGAATGTTGAATTGGTGAAGGCCTTAAAAAAAGAGATATTGAAGCAAGAAGGGGTAGAGAATCCTCCGAAGAAAAACCTTATGAAGCAAGGGCGCGTTTTAAGTGTTAATGATATTCAGCAAATCATTCCTCATAGATACCCTTTTTTGCTTATTGATCGCATCATTGAGACAGATGGTGAAAAGACAGCTGTGGGGCTTAAGAACGTTACGGTTAATGAACCTTTTTTTCAAGGGCACTTTCCTGGGCATATGATCATGCCTGGTGTTTTGATTTTGGAGGCTTTGGCACAAACGGCGGCATGTCTGATGTTAGCGAAAGTAGATAAGGAAGGGCTTATAGCTTACTTCATGAGTATGGATCAGGTAAAGTTTCGTCGACCTGTTTTACCTGGAGATACGCTTTTACTAAAAGTGGTTCTTGTTCGCGCTAGGAATAAAGTTGGTGCTGTTGAAGGACATGCTTATGTTGGTGAAGAAGTTGTCGCTCAGGGTAGATTTAAGTTTGCTTTTGTTGATGAGGAAAAATAAATGAGCAAAAACGGTTCGATCCATCATCCTACAGCAATTATTGATCCGGGAGCGAAGATAGATGCAGATGTTTATATAGGTCCGTATGCTATTATTGGTCCTAATGTGAAACTGCATAAAGGTGTTCGGGTGGAAAGTCATGCTGTTATAGATGGATATACTTCTATTGGAGCGGAAAGTATCATTTTCCCTCACGCGACTATCGGTTCTGTCCCTCAAGACTTGAGGTATCGACCATGTGAAAGTTATGTTCAGATCGGAGAGCGAACAACGGTTAGAGAAAGTGTCACTATCAACCCAGGTTCTTTTGAGGGAGAAAAGACAGCGATTGGGAATGATTGCTTGTTGATGGCATTTTCTCATGTGGCACATAACTGTGTGGTTAAAAATAATGTTATATTGGCGAACTCGGTTGCTTTAGCTGGATATGTTTCGATTGAGGACTATGCGATAATAGGAGGCTTATCTGGGATTCACCAATTTGTTCGCATAGGATCTCATGTTATGGTGGGGGGGATGACACTTATTTTGCAAGATGTTGTTCCTTATGGACTTGTTGGAGGGAATCCTTCTTCTATGTCTGGCATAAATATAGTGGGTTTGAAAAGGAGAGGCTTTTCTGATTCACAAATCAGTGCGATAAAAGAAGTTCATAAATGGATTTTTCGTGAAAAGATTACTGTTGTTGCGGCCATAAAAAAAATCGAAAAGAAATATCAAGATGAAAAATGTATACAGCCCATATTAGATTTCTTGGGAGATGGGCATTTTGAAAGAGGTCTAACGCGGTGAAAAAACTGGCTATTCTTGCCGGTGGAGGGTTTTTACCAGAAAGGGTGGCGCAGGAAGCTCAAAATCAAGGATACAGAGTCTATGTTGTAGGTGTCCGAGGTCAAACGTTGCCGTCTATTGAAAAATATGCATACAAGATCAAATGGTTTGAACTTTCTGAACTCAAAAAGGCCTTGCTTTTTTTGTCTTTGAATCGCGCTTGGCAAGTTGTTTTGATTGGAAAAATCCATAAAGAAAGTGTTTATAAAGATAGCTCTGCGACAACCTTTATTTCTGAAAATATGGGTAAAGATACTTCTTTTAAAGATGAGAACTTGTTGTTAAAAGTGATCCGTTATATAGAAGCTCTTGGGTTTAAAGTTCTTGACTCGACACTTTTTTTGAAAGGTCAATTGGCTTTGGAGGGTTGTATGTCTGGGCAGGATATATCTTCTGCGCAAAAAAAAGACATTGCCTATGGTTTTTCTATGGCAAAAAAAATGGCGAAACTTGATATAGGTCAAACGGTTGCTGTTGCCAGGCAAAATATTGTCGCGGTGGAAGCAATGGAGGGGACGGACCAGACAATTCTTAGGGCTGGTAAGTATGTTTCAAGAGGCCTTACGGTTGTGAAGGTGAGTCGTCCTTCTCAAGATATGAGGTTTGATGTTCCAACGGTAGGATTTGAAACCTTAAACTCGCTTAAAGAGGCGAATGTTGAAACGTTGGCGATTGAGGCAGGGAAGACGATTATTGTTGATAGGACATCTTTTTGTGAGAAAGCGGCATCTTATGGGATCACTATTTATGGATATGTTGAAGAGGGTTCTTAATGAGTAAGGCTAAAACTGTTTTTATCATAGCGGGAGAAGTTTCTGGAGATATTTATGCTGCTGAACTGATCAAAAAAATGAAAAGTGAGGGTAAAGCTCTTCGTGTTTTAGGTTTTGGTGGCCCAAAGATGGAAGAATCTGGCTGTGAAATCTTGCACAATATGATGCCATTAGCTACGATTGGATTCACTGGTGTTTTAAAAAAACCCTTTGTTTTTTTTCAGCTTTTAGCAAAATTAAAGTTTTTGCTCCGAGATCATAAGCCAGATGCTGTTATTTTTGTTGATTATGGTGGCTTTAATTTGAGGGCTGCGAAAGTGGCGAAAACAGAAGGCTTGAAAACGATCTATTATATTTCTCCAAAAATTTGGGCGTGGAATGAGGCTCGTATTTTTCAGATAAAGCGTTGGGTGGATAAGGTTTTATTGATTTTTCCCTTTGAAGAAGACTTTTATAAAAAAAGGAACTATCATCAAGTGGTATATGTGGGAAACCCTTTGCTTGATCGCGAAGATTTTTCTAACGTTCCTTTAAGGTCATTTCCTCCTGTGTCTAAACAGATAGGGTTGTTGCCTGGGAGTCGGGCGAAAGAAATCGAAAGGCATCTCCCAGAAATGTTAAAATCGATTTCTTCTTTCCCGGAAGAGTATGAATTTGTGGTTTCTGCGGCCAATGATATGTGTAAAGATCAGATAGAGCGGATCATGGCAAAGCAGAAGGTCTTCCTAAAGGTGCAAATGTCGGCAACAGATATAATGAAGGAGAGTGCAGCTGTGATCGTAGCTTCTGGGACAGCTTCTTTGGAGTGTGCATGCATCGGTGTTCCTATGATTGTTATTTATAAGACCTCTTGGATTAATTTTTTTATCGCTAAAATACTTGTGAATATTAAGTATGTCTGCCTTGTGAATATATTGTCGAAAAAAGCTGTTGTGCCGGAATTTTTACAACATAGAGCGAAGGCGGGGATCATCGCTAGGGCGACTTTAAGGATTTTGAGGGATCAAAAGATTTATGACCGTGTTGTGAAAGACATGGATGAGGTGAAATCTCAGCTCAAAGGAGGTGGCGTTAGTCAGCGAGCTGCGGAAGAAATATTACGTGAAATCTGATCAAAATAATCGTTCGTTATCCTTTTATGTAAGGGGACATCTTAAAAGCTTTGTTATTTTGCTTTTTGTTATATTCGTAGGGACCATGACCAATGGCATTTCTTTAAGTGTGATCGTTCCTTTGATTGACCGTGTTTTTTTAGAACAGCCAGAAGTTTCTAAAAAAAAGGTTGCGACGTCAATTCAACTTTCTGATAATGACTCTTTGTCGGGAGTCCTTTCGTCTAAAAGAAAGCTTATTAGACCATTCAAATTTGATATCGAGAAGAAGGTGGATAAGTTTTTTTCTGCTCGATCTCGCAAAGATCTGTTAAGAATGATTGCCCTTCTCCTCATTCTTTTATTTTTTATTAAGGGGATTTTTCTTTTTTTTCAACAGTACTTACAAGAAAAAGTGAGCTTTAAAATCGTGAAAGAGATCCGAGATGATGCCTATGAGCACCTGCACTCTTTATCCTTAGATTATTTTCAAAAAAAACATATCGGGCAGTTGATCAGTAAGCTCACTATGGATGCCCAACGTATCCACGAGGCTCTTGTTCATGGGGTTGCGGCAATCGCTTTAGACTTGTTGAATGTGGTGATGTATATTGGGATCACTTTTTATTTGAATTGGCGCTTAGCTATCCTGACGCTGATATTTTTACCTATCTTGATAGCCCCGATCATCCGTATATCGAGTCGGATACGAAAAATTACGGCAAAAAGTCAAGAAAAACTAGGGAATGTCACAAGTCTTTTACAGGAAGGCTTAATGGGAGTCAAGGAAGTTAAAATATCTTGTAATGAGGAAAGGGAGGTTCAGCGTTTTCAGGAAGAGACAGCTATCTTTTATAAGATGGCGATGAAGTGTGTTCGCAGAAGCTCATTGCTCTCCCCTTTGATGGAAGTGACGGTTGCTCTGAGTTTGGCCTTTTTTTTGATTGTGGGAGGACGACAAGTTTTGAGCGGAGAAATCACGCCGGGGCAGTTCTTGTTGTTTACAGTCGCCGCGATTTCTCTTTTTCGACCACTAAAAAAGCTTGGCAAATCGTACTCTCTTTTACAAGAGTCCTTAGCCTCTGCTGACCGTGTTTTTGATCTTTTTAAGCAGGAGTCGACTATTAAAGAGGTAGAGAATCCACGAGCTTTAGATTCTTTTAAAGAAGAGATCCTCTTCCAAAAGGTGGGGATAGCGTATGTCCCAGATAAGTATATTTTGAAAAATATCAGTTTTTCGGTAAAAAAGGGAACGGTTGTTGCGATTGTTGGTTCAACAGGGGTGGGTAAGACATCTCTTTTGAACTTGATTCCTCGGTTTTATGATCCACAAGAGGGTAACGTTTTTGTGGATAAAGTGAATGTTAAAGACTACTCTTTGAAAGATTTGCGTTCATCTGTTGGCATGGTTTCTCAGGATATGACGCTTTTTCATAACACGATTTTATACAATATAACCTATGGGGCAGAAAAGGTTGACGTTGAAAGAGCAAAGGAAGTCGCTCGATTGGCGAATGCAGACATCTTTATTAAGGAGATGAAAGATGGCTATAACACCTATGTGGGAGAAAGAGGCGTTCTTCTTTCGGGAGGAGAAAGGCAGCGGATCGCGATAGCGAGAGCTCTTTATCAAGATCCCGATATTTTGATCTTGGATGAGGCGACTTCTGCGTTGGATGTTGAAACGGAAAAGCTGGTGCAAGAGGCGATAGATCATTTGCTTGTTGGTCGAACCGTTTTGATTGTTGCTCATCGCTTGGCGACGGTTCAAGCTGCGGACTGTATTTTGGTTCTCAGTGAGGGTAAAATCGTTGAACAGGGGACGCATCAGGAGCTTTTGAAGAAGGGTGGGAAGTATAAATTTTTCTATGAAATGCAATTCTCCTCATAAAAAAAAGAAACTTGCTTGGTATTATCGTTTCTTGGCTCCGTTTATTTTTCTTATCATGTGGGGCTGGTCAAAGACGATTCGCGTTGAGTACTCAGAAGAAGCCCGTCTTTTTTTTGAACAAAAAAGGTTGCCTTTGTCTGTTATAGGGATTTGGCATGAAAGTCTTTTTTCCCTGGTTCCCTTTTTTTCTTACAAAAAAATGATGACACTTGTGAGTCCTAGTCAAGATGGGTATTTTCTTGCTGAAGTTCTTAAATATTTCGGGTATAAGGCTATACATGGCTCAAGCTCTAGAGGTGGGGCGAAGGCTATTCTGGAGTTGCTAAGGAGAAAGGACTCATTCAATGCTTATGTCGTGGCTGTTGATGGACCGAAAGGCCCTGCTAAAAAAGTTAAACCTGGCGTTCTTTTTTTGGCGCGAAAGATGAAAATTCCTTTGTATGTTGTTATTTGTGAGCAGACGTCATCTTGGCGAGCTAATTCTTGGGACCGGCATGTTTTTCCTAAACCTTTTTCGTCGATCAAGATCTCGTTGAATTCAAGAATTTTACCTGCAGAAGAGCTAACTCTCGAGGACATAGAAGCCCAGTTTCAGAAGCTTTCTTCCAAATCTTTCTGCAACAATCAAAAATAAAGACCTTCAAGCTTCCGGTCTTATTGAAAGATACGGACTAACCTTTCTGATGTCCCTTTCTCAAAGTTTTGTCATTTCTTATAGATGAAGCCGCTATCTATAGATGATATGAGTCTTTTTTGAGAGGAACAGGTTCCTGTAAAGCTTATTTTTAAAGATATGGATGGGGGCAAGAATCTTTTCTAAAAAAACAAAGAACCTTCTTTAGAGGAAAAATTTTTATCAGGTTTCGGTTAATTAGAGATAAGATGTCTACATAGTGACTAGATTCTTTCTTCTTCTTTAGGAGGGAGCGTCCGAAAAAGGATAAGGAGTCGGCACCTTTAGCTAAGAGATAAAGAGAAGGTTCCATGGTGAAAAAGTTTTGATTTTTCTAAAGAGAGAGTACGAGATGTTTCATAATATTTTTTCCGCTTTTTTAGGCGTTTAAAAGGGATATTTGCTTTAAGAGACTTGACATGGACACCAACAAGTGATAAATTTAGCGTGTTAAGTCCTAATCTTGTTAGAGATACTTAACATAGAGCATTTGACATCGCAAAGCTTCTAGAAGAAAAGGCAAGGAAGGGGGTGTTTTTTTTACTTATTGTGCCACTGGATGGTTTGCTTGGTGATTTAGATATTCGGTTAACAATGGTGTTAACTGTTCATAGATAGAGACTTTTCTAAAGTTTTAGAAAAAGTCAGTTTTAAGGAGTTCTTATTGTTATGAGAAAAAGAATATTTAGCGGACTTTCTGCATTTTGCATGATTGCGTCTGCATGTTTTATGAGTGATACTGCTGTTGCTGAAACACAATCCATCAAAGTTGGTGGGGATATCTCAGCACATTATATTAAAAACCACGCGATGTCTTTTACATCTAGCCCAATTGATTCTGACGCGTCTTTTTTGACACAAGCGCGTTTGTACGTTGAGGCTGACCTTACAGACAACGTTAAGACTTACGTTCGTGTGTTGAACCAGAGAGAGTGGGATTCCGCTGACAACATCGGAAGCTCTATTTCTGAAGATGACATCGATCTTGACTTGGCGTATGTTCAAATTTCAGAATTCATGTATTCTCCATTGACCTTGACTATTGGTCGTCAAGAAATCGTTTGGGGTTCTGGTCTTGTTATCGCTGATGGTATACCTAACCCTAGCCCTAACAGCTCTATCGACAACGCTTGGTATGGCTTGGAAGCAGGTTTTGACGCTATCCGTGGACAAATCGATCTTGACACTGTAAGATTCGATATGTTTGTTGCGCAAACTAAAGAAGACAAACCTTTTTCAGCTAACAAAAACGATACTACTCTTACTAATGGTGATATTGCCGCTGCTATTGCAGGTCTTGATAAAGACAACAATAACGATGGCATGATTTACGGATTGAGTGCTTCTAGAGTTCTTCCTTCTGAGGTTGTTCTTTCTGGATATGTGACTCTTGAAGTTGATGAAGGGATCCAAACTCAGGATGCTTTTACAGAAGTTACGCCTGCGACTACTCCTGTTACTTATACTTTTACAGGTGCAAATGATCTTGGTAAGGACGAAATTTACACACTTGGTGGACGTATTGAAGGTCCTCTTTACAGTGTAGATCCTCGTCTATCTTTCGAGGCTGAGCTTGCTTACCAGTGGGGAGATGAAACAGTTTATGATGCAGACAATGCTGCGTTTAAAGCTGTTGACAGAGCTTCTTGGGCTGCGATCATCGGAGGTTCGTACTCTTTCGAACACCCATACAAGCCAGTCGTTAGTCTTCACTATGACTACCGTTCAGGTGATGATGACTCAGAAGATGATAAGAATCAGGCATGGAGTGCTCCTCATTATGCCAGAGGTATCGGTAACTTGATTGATCAGATCGCTAATAGATATGCTAATGATTATGATGACGATAACTTGGCGACTTTTGGTACAGGATCTACAAACATCAAAGCTTTCACAGGTTCAGCTTCTTTCACTCCTTTCGCGGATGTTGAGGTTGAGCTTAGCTTGGTTTATGCTGAGTTAGACAAAACTGTTGATGCAGATGTTGATTTTATCGAAGTTATAGGATCTCTATCTTATGACTACACAGAAGACGTTACCTTCTCTTTTAGAGGTTCTCTTCTAGACCCAGAGGGTACTACTCCGGGTCTTAAAAATGACGAAAACGCTTACGAATTCTTAAGTAGCGTAGTAGTTGAATTCTAATTGATTTTCTACTGAATATTTTAACAGCCCTAGCCTTTGATTAGGCTAGGGCTGTTTTTTTTGTGACAAAGAGATCGTTGATATCGGGAAGATTTTTTGATATAAACCTAAGAGGGGGGGGTGAATGCCTCAGGGCCTTTTTTTGCTGACTTAAACAAACCTTAAAGTGAAAAACGCAGGCAGAGATGATTCTTCATGATTAACGTTTCGTGAAATCTCTTTGCCTAAAGAGCGGGGATGTCTCGATAGACTTTTAGGGTTTAAACATCCTTGGATGTTTATTTTGAGGATTTCTTTTCTTAGAATTGAGAATTTTTTTGTTAGATTGTTTGTAGTTTCTTAGGGGGAATGATTTAAAGACGTGATTTGTGGGATCTTTTGTTTCTTTTATTCGGTAGTTCTTTTAGCTATCACGGTACTATTCTTGCCGTTGATTTTTGTTCATCTCTGCTTTACCCCTAAACATCGCGAGGGGTTACTCCAAAAAATGGGATTTTATCCGATCTTTCTGTATAGAAAACTTAGAAAGAAGGACACGGTTTGGGTTCACTGCGTTTCGGTTGGAGAGTTTTTAGCGGCGGAGCCTTTGATTGAAAAGATTAAAACAAACTTTCCAAACCAACAGCTTGTTATCACAACAACAACACGGACTGGTCAAAAATTGGCTGATAAAAACTGGGGGCATCGGGCTGTTATTCTGTATGCACCGTTTGACTATTTTTATGCGGTGGGGCTGTTTTATTTTTTTGTTAGACCGAAAGCTATTGTTATCATGGAGACGGAGATATGGCCAGCACTCATTGCCTTGGCGCCTTGCCCAATCCTTTTGGCGAACGCTCGTTTATCTAAAAAATCTTTAGGGAACTATAAGAAAATAGCATTCTTTTTAAAGCCTTTCTTGAAAAAAATCAGTTATGTTTTGTGTCAGACCGATGAGGATAAATCGCGCTTTGAAACTATTGGTTTTTCGGCAAAAAGTCTCTATGTGATAGGTCAGCTCAAATATGAAGCGGCGATTACAAATAAAGAGAAGGTGCAGGAGTCGACCTTGTTAGATGTATCAACAAAAGAGACAATCACCCTTTTAGCTGCCAGTACCCATGATCCAGAAGAAGAGCTTTTCTTGAAGGTTTATGAAGAAATTGCTAGGAAATCTTCTAAAAAGTGGGATTTAATTCTTGTTCCGAGGCATCCTGAAAGATCTTCGCAAGTTGTGGAGCAGGTCAAAGAAAAAAAGATGTCTTATGTTACATATTCGGAATTGAAAAAATCTCTGACGAAGACGTGGACGCAAGATGTCTGCGTGATTGATACGATAGGAGATTTGTTTAAGATGTATGCTTTTTCGGATATCGTTATCATTGGAGGGAGCTTTATTCCTAGAGGAGGACAAAATCCCTTGGAAGCTGCGGTATGGGAGAAACCTATTATTTGTGGCCCTTATATGTTTAACTTCGATAAAATCGTTAAGGATTTTTTAAGCCATGAGGCCTTGCTTCAAGTTGAAGATGAAAAGGACTTGAAGGAGAAACTGACCCTTTGGGAGCAAAATGAAGAGTTACGTGTTAAGATAGGGAAAAGAGCGGGTGCGTGTGTGCGAAAATCTAAGGGAATTTCTCAGACTATATGTGATAGGTTTCTAAAAAATATGATAGATGGAGAAGTTTTGTAGGAAGAGAGATCTTCTTATAGAAGGAATTTTGACTATTGAATTTTGAGATAGAGTAATCTAAGTGTTAAAATTTTTTTATTTTGAATCCTTTTTGCTTTTTTTGGGGGGTGTGTGGTAAAGACATATAATGAAGCGAGATTATTGTGAAATCCCCCCGATGATTCATGGAAATGAGACTTACAATGTTTCCCGCAGCTTTTCAATATTCTCCAACATCTTTTGAATTTCCTTGTGAAAAACTTTCTGCTTTATTAATGAAAAGCGGATTAGGAAAATATGTCTTTTTTAGGACAGGTTAATTTTTAAATAAAAAAAAATATAAAAAAAATACCTGTGAAATTGTATAATACTTTTTGAGGGAATCATAAATAATCACACCTATGAGATTGTTGTGAAATACACGAAGAGATTTCTTGAAAGAGTTCGAACAACAGTCTTTCGCTTTGGGAAAAGTTTTTAAATATATTAGCTATCTGGCTTTTTTCAAAGGGACAAAAAATTTTAAAAGAATATAAAGAAAAAATGTCGAGATGATTATTAGAGAACGCTC
Organism: PVC group bacterium (ex Bugula neritina AB1); assembly: GCA_001730085.1. Taxonomy (GTDB): domain Bacteria. The sequence goes on along the minus strand of MDLB01000107.1, from coordinate 8,635 downwards.
AACATGATTTCAAATGTTTAGAAGGGAAAGAGATCGCCGATAAGCGGCTTATCATTTTTATGCCGGTTTTGAAGAAGAGATAAGTCTTGAGCGACCTTTTAAGTGAAATGAGGAGTTTCAAATGTCAGAAAGTCACTTTTTTAGCGGAATGAAGCACAAACAACCGACATGTCTTTTGATTGTCAAAAGTGCGGATAAAGTTGAGAGATTTGAAATATTTGAAGACACGCAGGTTAATGTTCAAGCTGGGTGTGAATACCTTGTTTTAAATAAAAACATAGATATGGGCGAAGTGGCTGATATTGAAAGTTTTATAGTGGCGGTAAAGGAAGATGATGTTCACGTGCAATATGCGAATGGTGTGACCCTCACTTTTTTCGATTTTTTTAGTGAGAGCTATGGTGCTTTTATAACATTGCCATCGGCATTTGCTTCTGACTACACTTTAAACTCTTGGGATGTTCCTATGGGTGTCGAGCTAGACTATGGGCTTTATTTGATTTATGCCTATGGTGAAAAAGAGCTTCTCTTTGGCATGATTGGGGACAAAGATGTGTGGGAAACGTTTGATCAACATGTTGACTTTTATAGTGACCACATGAGCTTGATCCCTTTTGATGGAGAAAGATTTTCGGATAATCAGGTTGAAAAAGGTGTTTTTGCCGATGACTTTTCTTTTAAGTTTTTTGGTGGAACCAATGTCACAACTTCTCTTTTAGGTGTCGGAGGGTTTTTAGGTCTTCTGGGGAGCTGGGTTGCTTGGGGAGGTTCGGAAGATCACTCCAATAAAGTTAAAGGGAAGTTTGTTTGGGGGCCGGTTGTTCCCAATCATGGCTTGTCCTTAATGATGTATGGACAAGCTGGAGAAATCCTTGCGGCAGGGGTTAAGTTGGATTATTCTGGAGAGTTTCAAGTGACACTACGCTCTTCTTATGAGGGAGCCGTATTGTTGGAGGTTTCTGATGCTTCTTTGGGGCCTGATTATATTGATGAAGGAACAGGGGAAGCTAAAGACTTTGAAATGACAGCAAGATCGATAGGCTATATTGATACTGAATCAACGTCTTTCACGATGAATGTTACAAATCTGACAGAAATGGCTGTTCGCCAATTGGGGATTCCTTTGAGTCAAGGAGGACTTGTTGAGCCGATAGGGGATTTGCTAGGAGAAAATATCCAAGAAAAAATCTCCACAGCTAATAAGAATATAGGTAAGGCGATGGGCTTAGGTGATATTGATATTTTAAGCACCCCCATCATTCCATTGATTGATGCTGATGGTAATGAAGTTAGTGAGGTTAATCAATACGGGAAAGTGTTGGCGGGTATTTCTGCCATGGAAAATGAAAAAGGATTAACTTCAGAGGAGGTTTTGACCTATTTACAGAATAATCTCAAAGAAGATGTCTTAGATACAAGTGTTTATGAAGAATTGAGAGATATTGCGGCTTCTGACTTAGGTATTGATTTAGAGAGACCACAAGAATCTTTAGATATGATAGATATTTCTGAACATATTGCGGATCAAGCTATCATTTATAGTGCAAATTCTTTAGCCGAAGATTCTAATGTTACCTATACTTTAGCTGGAAAAGATGCGGCTTTTTTTCAAATAGATGAAGATGGTTTTTTGAGATTTATTGAGGTTCCCAACTTTGCAGAAAAACAAAATTATGAACTTGAGATAGAGTTACTTTATGAGGATGGCCAACGTTTAATAAGGGTTTTAGATATTAATATCAATGATCTTGAAGAGGTTGACTTGAGTGATTCCGAAGAGGGTGCCCAAAGAATGATCACCCACCAGGTGAATAAAGCATCGATTTTCGAAGGAGTGAGCTTTTGTTCGACACTTCAAGCGCCTTCTCTAATGGATATCAAAAAAGTTGAGATAGTCTTTAGTGGAGAAGGACTGGACACTGCTACCGATCAGATTTCTGTTGATACACTTCTGTCGATGGAAATGAATAAAGTCATGGATAATGTCCAAGTCGGGGATACAGAAGGTGTTGATTATATTTATTCATCGGTTGATCGATCTTTGACTTTTTCCAAAAATGATGGAGAGGTTTTTTCTGGCGAAGAAATCAAAAGTCTTGTTGAGGCGGTGAAGTTGAGAAATATATCCGGAGAAGTTAAAAGCGGAGAAAGAATAGCTTCGATCACTTATCTTGGGGAATCGGATTATAGAGGGATAACCTCTTTATCAACACTTGAGGTTCATGCAGAGTCGCCCAAAGTTCTGGAGATATCAGACAGTGTCGATTTTGAAATGGCTTATGGCCCGATTACGTATACGCTGATTTTTAGCCATAGTGTTGGGACTTCCTTTACGGCAGAAGATATTATGTTGGTGGATATGGACCAAAACGATTTAGATCGTTCCAAATGGGTGGTTGACAATGTAATAAGTGAGGATGGTGTTACTTGGACCTTTCAAGTCTCTCCACCAGAAGGGAGTGATGCCGTTGAGGCTTTTCCTGTAGGGATCAAAATTGAGAAAAGAGACGTGATAGATCTTTATGGAAACTATAACGAAGAGTATTCTCAATCTTCTGACTTTCAATATTTTGATACAAAAAACCTTCTCTTTTTTGTAGGAGGAGACACAAAAGAGGTGAGTGTTGTTGAAAATGCACCTGTACAGGAAGCTCTTTATGATCCACAGGTTTATGGGAAATCCACGGATCAGACCAATTCTAATATAGTTTATGCCCTAGGAGGTGAAGATGTAGAGAGCTTTGCTATTGATGCTAGTTCGGGGGAACTTTTTTTAAAGGAGATTTCTGATTATGAGCAAAAGACCTTCTATGAACTTATTTTAACAGCTAGAGATGATCAAAGCACTCAAATCACACAGGATATTCGGATTAATGTTGTGAATGAAGATGATGAAGGCCCTATGTTTGAGAGTGTAGAAAATTTGACAGTTAGAGAGAATCTACCGATAGATAAAATTGTTCATGACTTTCAAGCCTTTGATAACTTTGGGGAATATGACGAAGATATTACCTACTTTTTGGATGCAATTGATCTGGAAGTTTTTACGATAGATCCTGAAAAAGGTTATCTATTTTTTAACCAATCACCAGACTATGAGGAAAAGAAACGATACAAATTTAATGTCTTTGCAGAAGATGGTGAAGGCTTAGAGCTGATCAATAACTATGAGTTAGATGTTTTAAACGAAGTAGAAATTGATTCGTTGTCAACGGTCGTAGAGGCAGAAGACTTGCCCATGGGAGATGGGGTGAAAGATAATCGTCTTTTGATCACTTTCGCTGATGCTGTTTCCGTTTCGGAGCTTACGTTAGAAAAAATCGTACCTGTTGGACCGAGTAAAACTTTTGGAGACTCGGCGACTCTTGAAGCTTTGAATATTCAAGGTAATTACTCTGATACTTTTAGGATAGTTTTGGGTGAGAATGCTAATATCATCGAAGGAGATACTTTTGAGATCCAAAAAGAGTTCCTCGAGTTAGATACAGGAGAATTTCCTACTGAGAACCTTGTTTTAGAAGTTCCAGATATTTCTTCGCCTATGATGCAGTCCTTGAGAGTTTATGATGCTGATGAAGACACTCTTTATAGTCGAGGAGACCAACTGATTTTTTCTGCATCGGAATATTTGAAAACAGAAGATTTGAGTTTGAGTGATTTCATTTTGGACTCCAATACCTGGGGGGTAGATGCTGAATTTAAAACTCTTAATGCTAAAGAGATCGGGGGCGCTCTTTATGCCAAAGAATTTATGATCGAGCTGGCTTATTCTGCGACAGTTGACGCTTCTAATACAGTCACATTAGAGAAATCTCAAATCGAAGATCTCAATGGGAACAAGGCAAGTTCTAACTTTATCTATGATTTACCGAACCTTGCTCGTCCGATGGCAGCAGCTTTTGATCCGATTGTGGCTCTTGACAGTGATGCTGATGGAATAAAAGATGATGGTTTTTTATTGCAGTTTTCAGAACCTGTAAAAGTCTCATCGATCACAATGGCATCATTGTCGGTGACGAATGCTAGGAGCTTTGGAGATTCGCCAGCTATAGTGCCTTTGGATGAAGTTTCGGGTTATGCAGAAAAATTCTCGATCACTTTAGGGAGTGGTGCTACGGTTAGAATGGGAGACCATATCATAGTTTCTATGGCCGATGTGGAAAATAGCAATGCTTCTAAAGCAGAGACAGATATTTCTTTTCTTGTTCCAAGTACTCGGGAATCCAGAGAAACTCTCCTTTTAACAAAAGAAGCTCAATCTACGACAAATCCTTTATTGGAAGGGTATGTGGATCAATATGCAAAGGTTGAGGTGAGATTTACTTTTGATACTGTGACCTATGAGTATGTCACGCAAGCTCAAAAAAACGGTTATTGGTCAATTGATTTAGGGAGTTCTGATATAAACGGACAAATGCCCTCTTTTCAAGATCAGGACTTTTTTGAATGTGAGATTAATTCAGAAAACTTGGAAGGAGATATGGCAGAACAGGTTACAGCTCGCATAAATATAGATCTCACTAATCCGATGTATGTCACGAATAAGGTCAACATAAATGAAGGTAAAATATCGATCTTTTTTAATGAAGAGGTTAGAGTTGTTGAAGGTGTCGACCTTTTAGAAAAAGTTTCAATGAGGGATGAGAATGGGGAGGAGATTTTTGAAGAAGATATACTTTCTATTGAAATCCCCTCAACTGATCCTAAAAAAATAATTATAAATCTCTCGGAACAAGTGGACTGGACATCAAAGATTTTTGTTAATATTGAACATGCTTCATTGGAAAACATATCCGGCTTGAATTTAGAGGCTATTAATGACCTTCAAATTATGACAGATGTGCCGGTTGTCACGAAGTCATCTTTGCGTGTTAATAAAGGAGAAACTGTTGAAGTCACAGATCAGATGATAGGTGTTTCGGATGTTGATATTGCTCCGTCCGCCTTACGCTTTAAAGTCGATGAAATAGAGGGTGGGACTTTTAAAGTGAGAGGAGTGATTTCGAAAGAGTTTACCCACGAAGATCTTTTGACAGGAGAGGTTACCTTTCAACATTATGGAGAAGATATTCTTCCAAAGTTTAAAATCAGTGTGAGTGATGGAGATGTCTTTGAGGACCTTTATGAATCAGATATGCCAAGATTTGGAAAGCTTCCATTGACATCTTTAGTGGCGCGTTGGGATGCACAAAATGTTTTAGGGATCGGAGATGATACGTCCTTAATCAATGGTGTTTCTATTCTTGAATGGAAGGATGTCTCGGGATCGGAGTATATGCATGATGCCTATCAATCTAATGACATTTATGCCCCAATTTATAACCAAGAGGGTATGAATGGATATCCATCTCTGAGTTTTTCTCCTTCAAAAATGCTAGAAATTGATAATCATCAAGATATCAATACTCTTGAAGCAGGGTATGATCAAAGATCATTTGCTTTTGTATTTAAGTCAGGAACGAATAATGGAGGAAAACAAGTTTTATATGAACAAGGTTCGGTTCACAGTGGTTATGCTTTGAATATCATGGAAGATGGTAAGTTATATGCGGGAGCATGGAACGCGAATGATTGGCATGATGATCATAAATACAAAACGTTTGCTATTGCTGAAATAGAAGATAATACTTTCTATACCGTTGGTTTTGTTCATGATGCAAGAGGTGAGAGTGATGAGAACAAAACTTTAAAGATTTATTTGAATGGGGAGCTTGTTGGAGAGCTTGAGAATGTTTCTATTCAAGGGAAAGATGAAGGGCATATTGGACTGGGGGGGATGAATGTGAATACCATAGACCTCTCTAATCAGAACTCACTCATCGGTGGTTATGACCACTTTTTTAAAGGAGATATCGGGGAAGTTTTAGTTTGGAATACGACTTTATCGGACCAAGACATGAAAGATTTTGCCAGCTACTCTTTCAATAAATGGGCGACAACAATGCCTTCCTATCTCGATTTGAATGGAGATGGTTCAGCGGGACAAGATCTCTTTGTCTCGGGAAAAGCTAATGAGCTTATACCTATAACGACGGAAAACGCTTATGTTTCTGATGTCGACACGATAAGATATAATAATCTTCAAATAGACATAAAGGGTCTTATAGTAGAAGAGAATGACTTTTTGGTATTTAGGGGTATGGAGCTGTCTTTGACTCCTGGTGCTCGGACGAGTTTTTCTCTAAACGGAGGACAAAAAGTTCTTGCTTCTGTTATGCAACAAGAAGAGACATATCAAGTTACATTAACAGATCTTGCAGGAGGAACACTCCTAGAAGATGCAATGGTGGAGCTTCTTTCTGGCTTGCTATATAAAAATATGAGTGAAGATGCTCTGATGGGGAAAAAAACATTTATATTTGTCACGCAAGACTCGGATGGAGTGAAGAGCAACTTCGCAACCTCCGAGGTTTCTTTTTCTGGATATATATGGGGAACCCCTGAATCTGATATTCTCGAAGGTAGCTCGGGTGATGACGTCCTAATAGGAGGGGCTGCTATGGATGACCTCACAGGTAATGGGGGGGCGGACACTTTTGTTTATAAAGATGTCAATGATGGGAATGATATTATCCGAGATTTTTTGATCAAAACGATATCGTCAGAGGAGTCAGATCTTGATAAAATTGATATTTCCGAAGTTTTGGACTATGTAGAGGGAGATAATCTTAGCGAGTTTTGTCAAACAGGAGTGTTGGACCAAGATTTGTTACTTTATATTGATGCTGATGGTGGTAATGATTTCCTAGAGCCAGATATAGTAATAACCTTATTGGGAGCAGGGGAGAACCCCATAGCCCTTGATGATATGCTTGGGAATGGTCAGTTGGTGGTCCTTTGATTTTAAATGAATATTTAACTTTATTTTTTTTAAATATGCATTCAAAAATTCCATCATCTGTCTAAAAAGACGTGCTTTAGTTGTGAGGTTGGAGTATGTCAACTTCCGAACAATTCCTGATCGCGCAGCTGATCATGAAAGTAGCAATCCAATGATATGGAAGAAGATGAATGTCTGAGATATTTGGAAACTGTCGATATTTTTTGTTCTTTAGTCTTAAAGTATTAGAGATTTAGAAGGTCCAGTTGACAGTTTTATTTCTTCAAAAAGAGAAAATAACAATGAAAAAAAATTGTAGAGTTAGCCTTCTTAGTAGATAAAAAAACTAAAGAGTTTTTAAAGGAAAAAGCCTACAAAAAAAATACGTCAATTTATAAACAGATATGCGAAGCAATAGAAAAAACTTATACTAATTACCATGATTGACATCCTCCTAAAGGAAGAGCTCTTCTCGGCTTGAAATGATAATAATTCTAGAATCCTCCAGTTTCTAATAATCACAATATATATTCTTGATAATTGGCATTATATTGATACAAAAATAGTACTGTTTTAAAATTTTACTTACCATAAGTTATCTAGAATTATTATTTTTAAGTTGATGTAAAACATTCTTCTGGTTCAAAAATTTCATTTGGCATTTCAGAGGGTTCTCTTAAATAGTTTATGTCGAGAAAAAATTTGGGAAAATTATATGGACCTGCTGTTGCAGAGGGTTGACTTAAATCGTTTATGTCGGGAAAAATTTCGTAAAAATTATCTGGATTTTCTGTTGCTTCTGTTCCAAGAATTTTATTTATTATGTGAGAGTATGGAGTTAAATCGTTTATGTCGTAAAAATTATCTGGATTTGCTATAGGTGCTGTTGCAGAGGGAGATCCTGTTGCAGAGGGAGATCCTGTTGCAGAGGGAGATCCTGTTACAGAGGGAGATCCTGTTACAGAGGGAGATCCTGTTACAGAGGGAGATCCTGTTACAGAGAGAGATCCTGTTACAGAGGGAGATCCTGTTACAGAGGGATTTGTATGTTGCATAGTGATCTGCTGTTGCAGAGGGGGATTTGCTGTTGCAGAGGGATTATATAAATAGTCAGAATGAGTCTTAAGATGCCTAGCTAAACTTGAGGATTGCTTATACTTTTTATTACAAATGCTACAGGTAAAAAGTTTTCCCTCACTATGACTCATAAGATGCTGACTTAGAGAGGCTTCTAGCGCAAAATTTTTACTACAAAATTTACAGGAAAAAATTTTTTCATCAGTATGATTCTCTTTCAAATGCCGTCTTAAAGTGGAGAGGTACTTAAAGCTTTTAGGACAAAGTTCACAGGGAAAAGGATTTTTCTCACTATGAGTCTTAAGATGAGTATCTAAACTTGAGGATTGCTTATACTTTTTATTACAAATGCTACAGGCAAAAAGTTTTTTCGCAAGATGAGTCTTAAGATGCTGATTTAGAGAGCATTCTAGCGCAAAATTTTTACTACAAAAGTTACAGAAAAAAAATTTTTTATCAGTATGAGTCTCTTTAAAATGCCGATTGAAATTGGTGGTGCTCGTAAACTTTTTAGCACAATTGGTACAGGGCACAGTTTTTTTATTACAATGCTCATTTAAACTGGAGGAGGTCTTACAATTTTTATTACTAAGGCTAGACCCAAAAGGTCTTTCATCAGTATGAATATTTTTAAAATGCTGATTTAAATTGGATTTGCGACTAAACTGTTTACGACAAATGTAACAGAAATTTTCTGTGCTTACTTCACTTACAGGAGCTAAAGCATAAACATGTATT
>MDLB01000106.1:9996-76383 GCA_001730085.1 PVC group bacterium (ex Bugula neritina AB1) | reverse complement strand
AATGAATGGGACAATGGTTTTTCTGCCTCTTCGGAGGTTATACGAGCTATTAAAAAATATAATGAGGACTACCCTCACTCTGTAATAAATTATTTTACTCCTAATGCGTTCGATAATTTATGTAAACAAAAGGACCTTTATTCAAGAAGTTGTGCTTGACTTAACGTATAGCACTACACTCTTGCTTCTTTAGAAAAAATTGATATTCACCTTTAGAATACGCGATTTTTCAAAAAAAACTCGCGTTCCGACCCTTTAGGGAGTAGTAAACTAGTCTTATTTTTAAAAATAGAGCAAAAAGAAAGCTTCTGAAAGGAATTCAGAAACCTCCCAGCCACCTAGTTAATAAAAGGCTTAAACGATACTAAAAAAAAAGACGAACAGACCGCAGGATCTGTTCGTCTAAAATGGCTCTCCGGACTGGACTCGAACCAGTAACCAAGTGGTTAACAGCCACCTACTCTGCCAATTGAGCTACCGGAGATCGCAATTTTTTAATGACTTGTCAAACTCAACCATTTTCTAATATCAATATGGTCATCTCTTTCTACAAGAGAAAATACAAAATCAGATATACCCCAATTTTCTAAAATAAGAATCGAATGCAAACACAAACTTTCAAGCTTTTTTAAAGCTATGTCCGCAGACTTTTCTAAAACAAAAAGACTAAATTCAGGACAACGAGCTAAAAACTTTCCACTATCCTGTTCTTCTATTTCAAAAGATAAAAAATCTTCTTTCAAAGCTAAAGAAGATGCTTTCTGTTGCATATGTCTCTTTCTCCTTTTAAAAACAAGGATCACAGCCATAAAAAAATCACAAATGACCAAGGATTTTTGTAAACCCTTACTTTTACTTGATCAACAAATTTAAGTCATTCAATGAAAGTCTTGCATTAAAAAAAATTAATTATAACACAGATATTTCAACTTAACATCCTCTCTTCTTTAAAAGAAAGAGATTTTTAAATTCACCAAGTGATTTTTTTATCAATCAGCGATCACTTGCTGTATCAAAATATTTGTGAAAGCTTTATAAAATAAAAAAAGTAACCTAAAAAATCTCGCCACAAATAATTTTTCACAAAGAAAAAAATCAGAGCATATTTTAGCATATCTTGTTATCTCTAGCAAACAGAATATTTAAGCTTTTTACAATGCCGTCAATTTTTTTCATCTTTCATATCTTTCGTAAAGGATATGTCCTCATCTAACGAATAAGCTCCTCCTGAAATAACGATCTTCATCGCATCTTCTGGGCTCATTTTTAAAAACGTCAAGTCATTTTCTGGAACCATTAAAAAAAATCCCGAAGTTGGGTTTGGCGTTGTCGGGACAAACAAGTTAACCATCTTTGTATCCCTAACCAACTCTCCCTGAGCATACCCAGTGAAAAACCCAATAGCGTAACATCCCCTCCTAGGGTATTCAAAACAAACAACTTTCGTAAAAAATTGAGACTTCGCACCCAAAAAAGCTAAGCTGATCTGCTTAATCAATTTATAAACTTTATTAACTAAAGGGATCTTCTTAACTAATTCATCACTCAGCTCTAAAATTTTTCTTCCCAGATACATTTTGGCAAAAAAACCTAAACATGTGAATAAAAAAATAGCTAAACACAATGTTAAAAATTGCCACAACCATCCAAAGTGAGGGTGCTCAAGAAAAACTGAATACTTTTCTGGCGTGATATATAAAAGTAACAATCTAACTTTTACCACCACGAAGTAAACCAAATAAGCTGTTCCCCCCAAGGGGAGAAAGGTCAAAATTCCTGTAACAAAGTTAGACCTAATTGTTCCCAGAAATATTTTCATCATTTGAACTATCAACACCTTTTTTTTGATCATCTTTGATATCTATACGAACTTTGTATACTCTTTTTTTGTCAGCCTCAAGTATTTGAAAGTTCACCCCCTCATAATTGATAGACGATCCTTTAGTAGGCATTTCCTCAAATATATATATCAAAAAGCCCCCCAAGGTGTCATAACTATCCTCTTCTGGCAAATCTATATCTAAACAGTCATTCAAGTCTGAAAGCTTTGTTTTCGCATCGACAAGTGCAACTCTGTGATTTATACGACAAATCAGCTCTTCTTCCCCATCATGTTCGTCCATGATTTCTCCAACAATTTCTTCAAGAAGATCTTCAATCGTTACTAACCCTGCTGTTCCCCCATACTCATCAACCACAATCGCCATATGGATCCTGTCTTTTTTAAAAAGTTGCAAAAGAATATCAAGCTTACTACTCTCTGGAACAAAAAAAGGTTTCCGACAAATATCTATCACACAAATTTTTTCAAAATAAGGGTCTGTCACATATTTCATCAAGTCTTTAGCATACATAACCCCAACAACATTATCTGCTGAATTCATTATCACAGGAATCCTAGAAAAAGTGACGCCTGAGTGAATCATTTCTAACGCCTGTTTTAACGTCATCGTAGCATCCATAGTGACCATATCCACTCGAGGAACCATGACTTCATGAACGTACGTATCCCCAAACTCAATAACACTGCAGATCATGTCTCGCTCTTCTTCTTCTATAACACCTTCTCTCTCTCCAGCTTCAACAAGCGCAACAATCTCTTGTTCCGTTAGCATATTCTGTATATCCTCAATACGAGCGCCCATCAGCTTCATAATACCTACCGATAAAAATTTAAACACCTGAATCAAAGGATAAATCAATGTGGAAAGTTTATGTAAAAACCCTATCAAAAACAAAGATATCTCTTCTGCATAGCGTTTCGCTAAGGTTTTAGGGATAATCTCTCCAAAAATAAGAACTATTAGAGTCATAATACTGGTCGATATAGCAACAAGCTGATTCATTGGCAAAACCCCTCCTAAAAGGCGTGTTGCCCAAACAGTAGCAATAGAAGCTCCCGCAATATTCGCGACATTATTAAAAATCAAAAGAGTTATCAGTATGTTGTCCCACTTTTCAGCCATTTTTTCCAAGGCAAGAGCTTTCTCCCCATATTGATCAATCATTTTTTTGATTCTCAACTTCGTCATAGCTGTCATAGCCGTTTCCGATGCTGAAAAAAAAGACGACGCCAATAAACAAAGAAGAATAGATAAAGGCTCTATAATAAACACGACTTTGAATCTCCATAAATCAACTTATCATGCAAAATTTTTTCTTGAAATTTTCTCATATATTTGCTTTCTCTAGCCCTCATGATTTTTCGACACTCTGTTTCCTTGTCTGTGTAACCTAAAATGTGCAAAACAGCATGAATAATATACAAAGCTAGCTCTTCATCGGGAGAGTGGTCAAATTCTTTGCACCTTTCGAAAGCCATCTCCATCGAAACAACACAGTCTCCAATATAACTTTCTTCAACATCAGAGAAATCCTCTGATCCATCTTCTATCATAGGGAACGCCAAAACATCTGTAGGCCAATCATGATCCAAATACAGCCTATTCATTCGATGGATCGTTTTATGATCACAAATTTTAATAGATAGCGAAGATCCACCTTTGCCTTCTTGTTCTAAAATATAAGAAACCAGTTCCCTTATAAGTCTTAAGTTAACTCGCCTTTTAATCCCAACTCGTCGAATATAAACAGAAATCATTTTAGAACATCACCCGTGATGAGGTCTTTTTTTCACTAAAACAATCGCTTTTTTCATCGCTACTCTCACATCGTGACATATTCTTTGAACTTCCTCCATCTCTCTATGCGCATGCCTTCCGAGACACCGGTAATGACTAGGCGAACTATTCAATGTTAACGCAATAACATCTAAGACACAATTTGAACAAAGACAGAAGTCTATCGGGCTTGGATAGTCTTCAACATAACGTGAAAATTCTTTCAAAACATAATGTACATTTTCATCCATTATCAAAGAAAGGATTTCTTTTTTATCTAACTTGAAGCCTTCCTTAAACGTAGAGCTATCAGTCTTTCCCATCAGTTTCTCCCAAGTTCAACTCTCACAAATATCCTCACATATCGCTTTTAAAATACATTTAGAAGCTATTGATTTAGAACATTTAGCAATGTTTTCAAGGCTTCCATCCGAACGTAAAATAAAACCTTCAAAATCATCGCTCGCAAAGCCTGTTTCTTTTTGGGTGATATCATTAGCAACAATCATATTCAATTTTTTTTCAAACATCTTCTTTCTAGCATTCTCAATCAAGTCTTCCGATTCCGCTGCAAAACCAACAACATAAGCGTCATGATCCACTTTTGAAACCTCTTTAAGAATATCAGGGTTTTCAACCAAAGATAATACCAATTCTGAATCATTTTTTTTGATCTTATTTGTATGTATTTCTGGCAAAGAGTAATCACATACAGCTGCTGTCATAACAAGAACATCAAAGTTAGCTATACCTTTTACAACCTGATCTCTCATTTCTTTAGCTGTTTGAACATATTTCACTATAATACCCGTCGGTTTTTTTAAAGAAACCGGACCACTTATCAAAGTCACTTCATGGCCTTGCTTCAACATTTCTTGAGCCAAAAAATACCCCATCTTCCCTGAAGACGGACTCGAAATAAACCGAACAGGATCAATAAATTCTCTCGTAGGACCAGCTGTTACACAAATTTTCATAAAAGAATAATCTTTTCGTATATATTTTGAACACTTGGCAGCCTACCAATGCCATGAGACAAGCAAGCCAAATCACCTTTTACAGGCTCAATAAAGGAATATCTATCTATTTTTTTCAAAGAATTCAAGTGACTCTGTATAACTTCATTTTTATACATCACATCATTCATAGACGGACATAAAACAACAGATCCTTCATATGCCAATAATGTCGCTAACAAAAGATCATTTGAAAATCCGGAAGCCACTTTACTCAACATGTCAGCCGAAAGTGGCGCACAAAGAAAAACATCCGCCCACTGAGCCAAAGCAATATGCTGTGGCATCCATCCATTTTCAGGAGCAAAGATGTCTATATACACAGGATTTCGCGAAAGAGTTGCCAAGGTTGTTTCCGTGACAAACTTTTGAGCACACGAAGTTAAAATAACCTTAACTTCGTAACCTTTTTTTATAAAAAATCGAACATACTCTGGCATTTTATAGGCAGAAATACAGCCCGATATTCCTAAAAGGATATTTTTAGGCATCCGATTCCTCTTCAAGAGTCGCTGAACTTATTTCTTCATTTTCATTCGAAACTTTTTCAAAAACAAATCCACCCAGAACTTCTCTTAAAGCAAGCGTTGTCACTTTAAGGGAAGGGTCATGTTTTAATAAAGGGATCGCTCCCTGAGAAAGGTCTTGTGACCGCCGTGCAGCTAACGTACACATCCGAAAAATTCCTTCGCCTTTACATCTATCAAGACTTATTGAAAGCATCAGTATTAATCTCCCACCGTTTTCGTTTAACAGAACTTTGTTCGGCTAAAACAATCCCATGGATCGTTTTAGTCGTATTTTCAACTTCATCATTGAGAACCGCATAATCATATCGATCCCAATTTAGAATTTCTTCCTTAGCATTTTTCAACCTAGTTTCTATATCTGTAGCTGTGTTTAAGCCTCGACTTTCTAAGCGGCTTCGTAACTCCAACAAAGATGGAGGAAAAATAAATATGCCCAAAGCATTTTCGTATTTTTTTTTGACTTGCAAATACCCTTGAACATCTATATCTAACAAAACATTTATCCCCTCCAGAAGAGGTTTCAATGAATCAATACATGTTCCATAATAGGCACCATGAACTTCTGCATACTCTAAAAATTCACCCGCAATGATTTTTTTTTCAAAGATATCACGACTCACAAAGTGATAGTCTTTTCCATCTTTTTCTCCCGAGCGCAACTCCCTTGTAGTATATGAAACAGAAAATTCAAAAGAGTCTTTCTGTAAAAGTCGGTTTTTAATTGTTGTCTTACCTGTTCCCGAAGGAGCTGATAATACAACAAAGAGACCCTTATTAGAGTTTTTTATCACTATTTTTAAACCCTATGATCAAAGATATTATACATTAATTTAAAAAAACTCCACGCCTTTCATATAGCTTCTTTCTGAAAAATTTTGCAAAAAATATCAGAAAAACTTTTCAAGGCTTTCATATTAAGCTTTATTCAATATTTTGAACTTGTTCTCGTATTTTTTCCAGTTCACACTTAATATCTACGGCAAGCTCAGATATTTTTGCATCTGAGCACTTGCTAGAAATGGTATTTATTTCTCTATGAAGCTCCTGTAAAAGAAAGTCAAATCGGCGCCCCACAGCGTCTTTCGCATTTTCCACACTATCTTTAAAGTTATTTATGTGTATATTAAACCGAGTGATTTCTTCCGAAATATCGATCTTATTAGCAAAAATAGCGACCTCCGTGAGTACTCGACCTTCATCAAATCTTAAGTCTTTAACCAAGTCTCGAACATTCTTCTCTATTTGCTCACGGTAAGCATTTTTTACAAGATCAACTCTTCCTTCGATTTGATTAAACATTTCTTGTACAGAAAAAATTCTTTGTAAAAGATCTTTTTGCAAGCAAGCTCCTTCTTTCAATCGAGCTTGATCAAAAAGGTCTAACGCTGAATCTAAAACATCTGAAAGCTCTTCAACAGAAAGAATTTTGCGATCATTCGCTATAGGGTTTTGAAAGAAATCTTGAAATTTGGGATAATGCTGAATAGGGACTTCTTGCTTCAAGTTTAGATCCTTCAAAAGTTCTTGAATCAAATCATAACTTTGACGTGCAAGATCTTTATTTAAACTTATTTCTACCTTTTCTGAAGAAGCTTCTTTGTCAAAAAAAATATGAACAGACACTCTACCTCTTTTGATTTTATTTAAAATATTTTTTTTTAACGTGTCTTCATAACTTAAAAAATCTCGACACATTTTAAAAAAAATATCAACATGTTTTTTGTTAACAGATTTTATTTCAACACAAAGAACACGCCCATCAAAGTTTTTTTGAGCAAAACCATATCCTGTCATACTTTTCACAAAAGCTATACCTCGCTAATTCATTTTTCGTTGAAAACAAATATCTAAAACTTCTCTGACATGAGAAACAAAGTGAACTTGAAGATCTTTTTTTAACTCTGCAGGTATTTCTTCGTAATTCTTTTTATTCTCTTCTGGCATTATAACTTTTGCTATTTTAGAACGTTTCGCAGCCAAAAGCTTTGATTTTAAACCGCCAATCTTTAAAACCTTACCTGTAAGTGTTATCTCTCCCGTCATAGCAATATCAGACGGCATCACCTTTTCACTCAAAACAGAGTATAAAGCACAGGCCAAAGTTATCCCTGCTGATGGACCATCTTTAGGTATTGCCCCCTCCGGCGCATGAATATGCAACTCATAATTATCATAAAAGTTAGGGTCCAAATCTAAATACTCAGCATGTGTACGCAAATAACTTAACGCTGCCTGCCCCGATTCTTGCATAACCTCACCCAAGTGACCTGTTAAAATAAGCCTATTTTTCCCCTTCATTTTCGTTGCCTCTATCGGAAGAACATCTCCACCCGCCGATGTCCAAGCCAATCCCATAACAACACCAATCGAGCCTTTTTTGGCAGTCTTACTATAAAAAAAAGAAGGAACCCCTAAATAGTCTACTAAATCTTTGTTTCTAATATGAAGCTTCCTTTTTCTCTTTAATTCACCTTGAACAAATTTCTTAGCGATTTTACGAGAAATTTTGGCAAGCATCCTGTCTAACTCTCTAACGCCTGCCTCACGTGTGTATTCACGAATAATTTGTAAAAGAGTCTCTTCATGAAAAATCACAGATGGACACTTATGGTCAGCTTTATTATCTTTTTCTAAGCCATTGTTTTTTATTTGATTAACGATTAAAAATTTTTCAGCTATCTTTAACTTATCTTGCTCCGTATATCCCTCCAAGCGAATCATTTCCATACGGTCATGCAAAGCATAGGGAATATCATATTCATTATTCGCTGTGGCGACAAATATAACATTAGACAAATCAAAGCCTAAACCTAAGTAGTGATCTTGGAATTGCTCATTCTGTTCCGGATCTAAAACCTCAAGCAGAGCTGCAGCCGGATCACCCTGAAAATCATGCCCCATTTTGTCAATCTCATCTAACAAAATAAGAGGGTTATTTTTGCCACATTTTTTCAAAGCCTGTATGATTTTACTAGGCATCGCCCCAACATAAGTTTTCCTATGTCCACGAATATCTGCTTCATCTCTTACTCCACCTAAAGGGATTCGAACAAAACACCTAGCCATCGCTTCTGCCATAGATTTCGCTAAAGATGTTTTACCCACTCCGGGTGCCCCGACCAAACATAGAACAGTGCCTCTTCCCTTTGGAACTAGCTTTGAAACAGCAATATATTCTAAAATCCTATCCTTAGGATCTTGCAAGCCATAATGTCCTTTTTCTAGGATTTCAAAAGCTTTGGTCATATCAAGTTGTTCTTCGGAACTGTCAAACCACGGCAAACTCAAAATCAATTCAACGTGATGTCTTATTGTGGCAGCTTCAGGCAAATGAGGCATCATAGCCCCAAGTTTATGGATCTCTTTCTCAATATAAGTTTTAACATCTTTGGGCAATTTTGTTTTTTCTAAAAGATCCTGAAGCTCTTGATTTTCATCATGAACAAATGTAGCTTTTTCTCCAAGTTCTTTAGATATAGCCTTCATTTGCTCATGTAATATATATTCTTTCTGACTTTTATCGATTTGATTCCGAACATCCCCCATGATTTTATTTTGCATCCGCAAAATATCTATCTCTTTTTGGATTCGCAAACTAGCCATATGCATTCTTTTTTGAAGAGATATTTCCTCAAGAAGCTCTTGCTTGTCTTCAACAGAAATATCAATAAATGTCACAATAAAGTTTGTGATCCACTCTGGGGCATCTTTCCCACGTAAAACATCCAAAGAAACATCTTCTAACGAACGCCCCATCAGTTGAATATATTCAGAAAATTGCTCCAATAGAGTTCTTTGTAAAGCTAAAAGCTCTGTACTCTCATCAATAGTTGTTGACAAAATCTCGAAAGATGCGAAAAGACCTCTCTCCTCATCCCTATTAATATCTTTCAACTTAACCGTATGACTTGCTTCTACAATCATGCTCAAACTGCGATCTGGCAACCAATCGTTTTCAACAATTTTAGCCTTAACTCCAACAGTGTGGACATCTTTTACTGTTGGAACATCAACATGCATATTTTTTTGCGCAACAATTAAAATCGATGAATCATCAGCTGAAAGACCCTGTTTAACTGCAAGGAGAGATGTTTTTCTACCGATCAAAAGAGGAACCTTTACCAGGGGAAAAACAACTGTATCTCTCAGTGTCAAAAGAGGAAGATCTATCTCTGAATGTGTGTCCTTCGAAGCCATCAAAATCAAGCCACTCTCGGATCTGTTGCCGTCTCTTTAAGAAAAGTCCGAATAGGTTTCTTTTCGCCTAAAACAACTTCCTCATCAACCAAACATTTCTCAACAGGTTTATCAGAGGATGGCAAGCTATACATTTCATCCAATAAAATATTCTCAATAATACCTCTCAAGCCTCTAGCTCCTGTTTTTTGCTCCAAAGCCTTTGAAGCCACTTCCTCAAGAGACTTTTTAGTGAAAATCAACTCAACTTCCTCCATCTCAAAAAAAGCTTGATACTGTTTTATTAAAGCATTTTTGGGCTCAACCAAAATACGCACCAAGTCTTTTTTCTCCAAAGAAGCTAACGTTGTTATAACAGGCAAACGACCTATAAACTCTGGGATAAGGCCAAATCTCACCAAATCCTCAGGCATCAAATGACTCAAAAGGTATTCTCGGTCATCATTTTTATCTTTTTGTTCCAACTGATCATCAGCAAGGTAGCCAATACTACTTTTTCCCAATCGATTACTGATCAGATTCTCAAGACCTGCAAAAGTTCCTCCTGCAATAAATAGAATCTGAGAAGTATCTACTTGAATATATTCTTGTTGAGGATGCTTCCTACCTCCTTGAGGAGGCACATTGATTTCATGTCCTTCTAAAAGCTTCAAAAGTGCTTGCTGAACACCTTCTCCAGAAACATCTCGTGTTATTGACAAATTATCTGTCGTCCTAGCGATTTTATCAACTTCATCAATATATACAATACCTCTTTGAGCCCTTTCCACATTAAACTCAGAACTTTGCAAAAGTCTCAAAATGATATTCTCAACATCTTCTCCGACATAGCCAGCTTCGGTCAAAGTTGTTGCATCAGCAATAGCAAAGGGAACATCTAAAAGTTGCGCCAATGTTTTTGCTAAATAAGTCTTACCACTCCCCGTTGACCCTATCAAAAGAAGATTCGCTTTTTCAAGTTCAACATCTCCATCTTGATTCTGGTTATATTGTAATCTTTTATAATGATTATAAACGGCTACAGACAATTTTTTCTTTGTCTCATTGTGGCCTATAACATACTCATCTAAAAGAGACTTAAGAGCTTCGGGTTTAGGCATGTTTTTAAAATCAATAAGAGGCAAATTTTCCCCTGAGGTTGGCTTTTTTTTAGCACCAGTTGAACGTTTTTCCAAAGAGTCTTCTTCCACAACATCCATGCATAAAAAAACACATTCATCACAAATAGAAACATCCGGACCTGTGATCAACTTAGAAACTTCGCTTTGTGACTTTGAACAAAAAGAACACTTTAACATGACAAAAACTCTTTCAATCTAGGGGTTACTCTTTATTATCCTTAGCCTGAAAAGAAAGAACTTCATCAACCAAGCCATATTTACAAGCTTCTTCTGCCGATAAAAACTTATCCCTATCTGTATCTTTCTCAAGATCTTCTATTGAACGACCACAATGATGAGCAAGAATACCATTAAGTTTTTCTTTCATTTTCAAAATCTCGTTGGCTTGAATACTAATATCGGAAGCCGTCCCCTGCACACCTCCCCAAGGCTGGTGAATCATAACACGTGAATTGGGCAAAGCATATCTTTTACCGGCTGTACCTGCTGCCAAAAGAACTGCACCCATACTGGCGCATTGTCCTAAACAGTAGGTTGTGACATCACATTTAACAAATTGCATCGTATCGTACATAGCCAAGCCCGCCGTAACAGAACCTCCAGGAGAATTAATATAAAGGTGGATATCTTTATGAGCATCCTCCATTTGCAAAAAAAGCAATTGAGCGATAACTATATTTGCCACGTTATCATCAATAGGAGTACCAATAAAAATAATCCGATCTTTCAAAAGCCGAGAATAAATATCGTAAGAACGCTCACCTCTTTCAGATCTTTCAACAACCATTGGAACTAGTATCGACATAAACAGTATCTCCCTCTTTGATTTTTTTCAAATACCCGTCTTCACAACTTCTCAAGATATTTCTTTATTCTCAGAAACAACCGTAGCTTGTTCTTTCACAAAAGATAAAACTTTCTCCTGAGATAACCCACGGAGTAATTTCTGACGAAGCTCAATTAGAATTTTCTCCTCTGGATGACCTTCATAAAAATCTTCATAACCCTGTCTATCACCCTCTTTCTTCATTCTACGAGCATAGTCTATTAGCTCATCTTCGGACAAAGATATGTCTTCTTCTTCCACAATTTTTTCTATTAAAAGATCTATTTTAGCCATTTCTTCAGCTTTTTCGTGAAAATAATCTTTAGATTTACTCAGTTGAAGCTCAACATTTTTCATATCCTGACCTTCTTTAAGCATATCATTCATCCGTTTTCTCATGAGTAAAATTTCCCAGTTTTGAACCAAAGACTCTGGAACAAACTCCAAGGGATTCAAACGGAGCAACTCTTCAAAAACAGTCGCATCTAAAGCTTCCATTGTTTGTCTAGCAAACATATCAACGGTCTGCTCTTTCACATTTTGCCTAAAAGATTCAAGGTCTTTATTTTCATCGTTTTCTTGTAAAAATTCATCTAGATCGTCTTTAAAGAAAATATCTGTGACCAAAAGTTGAAGTTTAGCCTTTTGACCTGCATATTTTTCATCAAAAGAATCTTCTGGCAAAGTCACATCAAAAGTCTCTTCTTGACCAACCTTTAAGCCTGCAACAGGAATGCTCATTCCATCACAGTCAACATGCCATCCTTCTGATCGAAAGTCACTTTTTTCACCAACAAAAAAACCGTATCTCTCTCTTTTCAAAATTTCCTCATCATCCAAAAGAATAGTATAGCTAAGATGACAAAAATCACCATCTACAACAACAGCTTCCTCTTCCTCTTCTCTTCTTTTGAACTCAAAGTTAGAGAAAAGTACTCGGCGAAAATTCTTTTCAAAAAAGTCGTCGGTACAAATATATTCATTTTTTTTCAATTCAAGATTTTTATATTTGACTAAATCAAAATCAGGTTTCTCTTCGATAAGAAAAACTAACTTCATAGGGGAGTTCGCTTCCAAAGAAAACTCTTCTACAATAGGATCAAATAAAGGTTCTAGTTCATTTTTTTGAATAATATCGGGATATGTTTCTCGAAAAAGGTGAGTTTTACATTCTTGATCCAACTCTTTCTTAAAACATTTCTCAACCATGGAAAGAGGAACTTTCCCTTTGCGAAAACCTGGCAATTGAGCATTTTTAGAAAAAGACCCTAGGACATGATTTAATACATCTTTAACATCTTCATGCTCAAAATCAACAGAAACACGCTTTTTACAAGGACTCACTTGTTCAACAAAGACGTTCATCATCTATCGCCCCTTTTATTTTTCATTATCTTCACAAATGCAGATAACAAAATCCATATTTGGAGCGGGAGAGGGGATTCGAACCCCCGACCTCAACCTTGGCAAGGTCGCGCTCTGCCACTGAGCTACTCCCGCTTATATTATAAAAACATGCGAAAGGTGGGATTCGAACCCACACACCCGAAGGCGCTAGATCCTAAGTCTAGTGCGTCTACCAGTTTCGCCACTTTCGCTTTATAGCTGTATTTAAATTTTTTCTTTCAATATGCCCGCACTAGGGATCGAACCTAGGACCCTCTGATTAAGAGTCAGATGCTCTGCCAGCTGAGCTATACGGGCCAACATAAGGGAAAAACTATAACAAAATTTTAAAAAATAGTCAACATTCTAAAATTTTTATATCATAAAATTATTAGAAAATATCCCATATCCTTTACTGAAATAAGTTTTACAACACTTTGTTATTTCGAAAAAAGTTCGTATTCTCAGCAGGTATGTTTTTATTAGAAATAACCATTTTTTAAAAAACGACGAAAAAACTTATGCCCTATTTTTCAATGATCTCTTAAAATATCTTACATCTATCTAAGCTTTTATCTTTATCAAAAAGACTCTCAATTCATATAACCTCATTCGAATCTTCTACGCCGCGAGGCCTAATAAGCAACTACTGCTCTTATGACTGTCTTTTTGTTTATGACGAGATTGCTCCGCAATAAGATCAGCAAGATTGTCTACAGAGAACTCCTTTTTACTATTAAAACCAGGGGGAAGTTCCAGAAAAGAACCAATCTTACTTGGGTGTTTAAGAAACTGCTCATGTCCATAACCATTTGGATGAACTTTATCGGAATGAGAATGAGATCGAACCACCTTATGTCTTTTCCCACTTGGATCCATTAGCGTTTTGTCAAAACCACCCTCATCTTGTATAACCACAGAAGGGACAGCATTCAGGTTCATGCATGACTTCCTAAACACATCTTTTAGTTCACTACAAAAAAATTGAGACTTTGTATCCTCTTTACCCTCAATATTCAACTGCTCCTCCGACCTACCTGCTAAATCATCTTCCTCTTCAAAGTAACTACGTAAAAGCTCTTTCATCAGTTTAGGTGCCGCTATTAGATACTCTAACAAACGTTCCTCTTCTGCTTCTGTCTTTTTCTTTAATTCATCCCAGTATTCTTCTAATTTAATAAGACAAAGATTCTTAGATAAAAACGACTCTGGTTGAATATATCCCCATTCCTCTGGAAATAAACTTTCCTCATACCTACCATCTTCAATCATTTTTTGATCAATTTTCATCAGAGTATCAGTTATATTGTTAAAATTTTTAGCATAATCTTCATAAATATCAAATAGATCTAGATACTCGCAAGCATTTCTAAAAAGCTCACCTAAGATATTTTTACAATCATGCTTATATTCTTTTGCTTCTTTTTTATATTCTTTTTTATATTTTTTATTAAACTCAAAAGCATAGAACACATATGAATTCAACAAATCCATAATCATCATATTTATTGATTCAACATTGCTCGCGGTTAACTCTGCTAAATCTTTATAAGCTTCAAACATCTCATTATAAGTCAGATCCCATAGCTCGCAGTCAACTTCAGACATCACTACCTGTTCAAACTTTTTTGGCTGAACGTCTCGATAGACAATATCATCTCTCGAATGATCATTCGTATCCTCTCGTTCTTTTATCTGCGCGTTTAGTTCATATACCTTCTTTTTTAAAGCCTTATTCATCTTTTTAAGTTCGGAAATCCGCTCTTCAACTAACGAAGAATCTTTTTGCGAAATCTGATAAGAACTATACTTTACTTGAGCCTCAAGCTCTTTATTTCTAATAAGCTCTCCTAAGAAAAGTTTCCTAATAAAAACCTCCCTATCTCTGTCGTCAAAGATATTCTTTTGTAATTCTTTTTTATAAAAAAATATAATAAAATTTAGCGTAGCAAGAAAAATCAATAGGATTCCATTAATAAGAAAAAAAACATTCGAAAAAAAATATGAAAAAGAATCTAAATAAATCAACCTAAAAAGTAAAGACAATAGAATATTAAGAACTAAAGAAAAAATTATAATAAAATTTACTAAATAAAGCAAATGTTTAAATTTTAAAACAACTCTCTTATCAATAAATCTAGTTAAAATACTCAAATAACCTTCTCTCTTTTTAGGATCACTCTCCTGATAACCATCTTTTTCATTTAGAAAAACAGAAATAAACTGCATCAAGGCGGGTTTTTTTATATTATAACTTAAGCCATTTTGATATGTAATATTATCTTTCGCCTTTTTTATTAAAGAATTAAAAGCCAAGCCTATCGCTAAAAGAAAAAAAGATGTCATTAGAAATAACAAAAACAGAAAACTTGTTAAATAATAGAAAGAGATAATAAAAAGAGCTATAGATCCTATGATCAAAAAGTAAGTCATACATTTTGAAAAGATGATTTTTCTCATTTTTTTTAGAAAATTTATCATATAAAAATCTTTGCCCTCTTCCTGCTCTTTAAAATCTTCTATTCCTTGTTCAAAAAGAATATCTTTTCTTATAGAATGCCTTGTGTGTGCTCTCCCATAACTAACACACCATGAAAAAACAATAGAACATAGAAGAAAAACCAAACCAAAAAAAACAAGCAAAGTTTTAGGAAATAAAGAAATTGAAACCCCTAGAAAAAAACTAGAAAAACAACCTATAATACAAAGTACAATTCCAATCGAAAATAAAGAAATAAAAAACAAATAACTTATCACAGATATCGAAATGTGTTCATAATGACTACCATCAACTTCTTCTATTTTTTTAATAATAAACTCATTAAAGAAAAAATCATCATCATCATAGTTCTCATATAATACCTGCAACATATCTTCCCAATACTTTTTTATAGCCGAAATCTCAAATATGTTCTCCTTCTTCAATAAAGCATTTAAAATTGTAACAGCTGCACCCTTCCTCAACTCAGCAAGATCTTGTAAATCATTTAGCGATGAACATTTTTTAAAAAATCTAAGAAAACTATCTTTCATCAATAAGTTTTTATAATCTTTTTGAACATGAAAGACTTTAGATACATTAATAACTAAAACTACTACTAAATAAATTAAAATAAAGCAACCCATAATTAAAAGCAATACTGAAATCCCTATAGATAGACTTAAAAGTTTAAAATAGATAGATAAAATAGGGAGTAATATACAGCCGGCACCCAATAAGAAAACACAAACCACCTGAATAGACATCCATTTGAAAAAAGAAACATTTTTAACAAAAGATTTTAGAATACCTTTTTTTGAAAATTTTTTACGGACAAGAGATCTAATCTCTTCGAGCTTAGCCGCTTCTCTGGCAGCACTTCTGTCAGAATTTTTAATGTCTATATGATATTTTAAAGATTGCGGCGCTAATGAAAATAAGCCTTTTGGAAAAAAAATACTAAAAACAAGCAGTTGAGAAACAACGAAAGCTATTCCACGCAAAACACACCTCCTTCGCACTTTAAACCTATTACAAAAAACTCTTAAGCACTCTTTTAAAGTTTTTCAAAAAGTTTAGATCCTATTGCCAATAAACTTGCAATACGACTTCTATTCTTTTTAAAAAAGTTTAGTATTAAAAAAAGTCCTTTAGAAAAAAATATAAAATTTTCCGCATACTCTTATGGATTAAGGTAAAAGATAACATCTCCTGGTTGTGGATGAAAATTTTGATCTGTCGAGACAATGTTCATCTTTCCTTGTTTTGTTAAAACAAAAAGAAGAACTACCGTTCCTCCATGGTGATCTCTAAAGTCTAAAAAAGTGAACTCTTCTGAAAGATTTGTTTTTTTTATTTGCCCTCCATTTTCTAAACAATGATATAAATTTTTATATGTTAAATCTTCTTGAAATAAAATCCGTGCATACAGTTTTTCTTTATCATTTTCCATATGAAAAGAAGAGTCTGGAGGCAGTTGAAAAACAGACGAACGATTAAATCTATATGACATATGCAAAGCACTTAGAGCATTGATTTCATCGTTTTCTGTTAAAGCTAAAAAGAAACCAATCCCATTCAACGATAAATCTTCTCCAAAACTTTCCGAAAAAATATCTCCTCGGTAAGCAAGAAGCCCAGCCATTCTAGCTTTCGTTACATTTCCTAAGTTAGAGTCAACCAAGACAACTTGAACCCCTTCACTCGCTATAATTTTTGCCAAGTTACGTGCCAACCTATGAGATCCTAAAATCAGTAAACCCTGTGGATTTGGGTGCGCGAGCTTCAAAAAAACAGCCAAAGGTTTACTTAAAAGTCCATAAATAAAAACCGTTCCCAAAATAGCAATAAACGTTACAGGAACAAGCATCCTTGCACCTTCAACTCCCATTTTTTCTAGCTCTGCACTAAAAACAACACTTACCGCTGCGGCAATAATCCCTCTTGGAGCTAAAAAAGAAATAAAAATACGTTCTTTTAGTGCTAATTTCTGACGATAGGTCGAAAGAAAAACCGCTAAAGGTCGACACAAAAAGACTAGAAAAACAACAAACAAGAAGCCCTTTCCTTGCATCATTCTTATCTCTTGCAAGTCAAGCCGCGAAGACAATATAACAAATAAACCTGCAATTAAAATCACCTGCAAGTTTTCTTTAAAGTCAATCACATGTCTTATCGATGCAAATCTCTGGTTACCCATGATCACACCAACAAGAGTCACAGCTAATAGTCCTGATTCATGTTGTAAAAAGTTAGAGATAACAAAGGCACCCAAAACCCCCATCAAAACAAAAGAGTTTTGCAAAAAATCAGGTATCCAATGCTGCTTTAGAAAAAAAATCAGAATAAAAGCGACCAGAAGCCCAAAAAAAGTCCCAACAACAAGAGCTTTTAATATCCCCAATACAAACAAGCTCCCAGCTTCTGTGAAGCCAGAGGTTAAGGCTGTTTCAAAGACCAAAACAACCAGAACAGCTCCAATAGCATCGTTGACAATCCCTTCCCATTTCAAAATAGATCGAACTCTATCTGCTGGCTTAATATAATTTAACATTGGCAAAATGACAGTAGGTCCGGTGACCACCAAAATGGCTCCCAACAAGAAAGACATCGTTAAATTAAAGTCTAAAATGAGGTATGCTCCTAAAGTACTCAGTAACCAAGTTATCCCAGAACAAACAACAATCATCCGAAAAATAACGGATCCTGATTTACGTAGTTCAGAAATTTTAAGAGTCAACCCTCCTTCAAACAAAATGACGGCAAGAGAAAATGCGATCAAAGGCATAAGTAGATCGCCAAAGATTTGATCTGGATTAATAATGCCTGCGACTGGACCAAAAAAAATTCCCAATACCAACAGTAAGAGAATCGCAGGAAAGTTTAACCTCCATCCAACCCACTGAGCCATCGTTCCAAGAAAAAAAACTAGCACAAGTTGCCCCAAAATAGACATAATTTCCCCTCAAGTTATATGTTTTTTGAATTCAAACCTTCCTGACTTATCTCATATTCGAAGTAATATAAAATATTTAAAAGTGACCTTAAATCATTCTTTCAAATCAGAAAGTGACTGCTCTAAGTCATTCAAACTTTTACGTTCATCAAGTGTGTACGAAATAACACTTCTCATCATCTTAACAGCTGAGACAGGGTGAGCACCAATAGCTGTTTCACCCGACAACATCACACTGTTACTTCCGTCTAGAACAGCATTAGCAACATCTGTCACCTCAGCACGTGTAGGACGAGCATTATATGTCATACTTTCCAACATCTGAGTTGCAGTTATAACCATTTTATTTGAATGGTTACACTTTAAAGTTATTATTTTTTGAATAATAGGAACCTGAAACAAAGGGATAGACACCCCCATGTCCCCTCTCGCAATCATAATACCATCGGAAGCTTCAATAATTTCTTCAATATTATCAATGCCTTCTCGGTTTTCTATTTTTGCGATAACCTTACAATCATAGCTCTTGTCTTTTATATATTGCTTCACAAGATTAACATCTTCAGAGTGACGAACAAATGACTGTGCAATATAGTCCACTTTATGCGCTATGCCAAACAATATATCACGACGGTCTTTGGGAGTAAAAACATCAAATTTAAGTTTGATCTCAGGAATATTAACTCCCTTATTTTGTTTTAGAAAACCAGGAGCAATAACCTTCGCTTTTATATAGTTTTCTTTAGACTCTATACACTGGAGAAGGATTTGACCATCATCAATATAAATATCAACATTAGGCACAATATCAAGAAAAGAACTCGCATACTCTAAAGGGATAACAAGCTTATCTGTTGAAACCTCTTTAGGATCTCGCGCTAAAAAAACACGCATGCCCTCATTAAGTTGAACTCCGCCTCCATGGGCCTCTAAGTTCCCTATCCGTATTTGATACCCTTCTAAGTCAAGAAGGATTTTTAGATCATAACCCTCACCTTTAAGGGCCTCGATAGTGCTAATAAACTTAGCATGATCTTCATGTGTTCCATGGGAAAAGTTCAAGCGAACAAGATTCATCCCTTCTTCAGCCATTTTTCTTAAAACTTTGATATGCTCCGAAGCTGGCCCCATCGTACATATAATATTAACATCCATCGCCTCATCTCCTCATTATAGATTTTACATTTTCAATGGAGCTGATAAACCTAAAATCTCCAAGCCATTTTTCAAAACATGTTTCGTGGCACGAGCAAGAGCGAACCTAGCCTGTGTTTTCTCACTATCACTGGTAATAACACGACACTTTCTATAAAAAGAGTGAAATGAAGCTGCAACCTCTCGCAGGTAAACAGTTAGATAGTAAGGCTCTTGTGAAATCACACAGATTTCAATGACTTCTTGAAAACGAGACAACTTTTTCATTAGAAAAACCTCTTCCTTACAAGATAGCTCCTCTAAGAGGATATCTTTCAAAGAGCTCTGAGTCAAGCCTTCTTCATCAAAAACACTCTCAATATTACAAATCCTAGCATGTGCGTACTGAATATAGTAAACAGGATTATCCATTGACTGCTTTTTAGCTACGTCCAAATCAAAATCCAAATGTGCATCAACTTTTCTCATCAAAAAGAAAAATCTAGCAACATCTTTACCCACTTCCTCTATGATTGTTCTCAACTCGATAAATTCACCCGAACGTGTTGACATAGGAACAGGCTCACCAGAACGCATAAGCCTAACCAGCTGACATAAAATAACACTCATTTGTTTAGGGTCATGTCCAAGAGCTTGAACCGCTCCTTTGACACGGGCTATATATCCGTGGTGATCAGCTCCCCAAATATCAATAACTTGATCACATCCCGTTTGAAACTTAAAATCATGGAGGGCGATATCTGCCGTCAGATAGGTCCACTCACCATTGCTTTTTTTCAAAACACGGTCCGCATCATCTCCCATTTCGGAAGATAAAAACCACTCTGCACCTTCTTTCTTTATAATCAATCCTTTTTTTCGGAGAGTATCTACCACTTCTGCAACATCACCTGAGTCATATAAATGTCTTTCGCTCAACCACGCATCAAAAGGTTTAACACCAAAATACGCAAGATCATTTTTGATTTTTTCCAAAATCACATCCGCAGCAGCAAGCCCCCAATGGAAGTCCTCTTCTTCAAGATTTGTTTGAATACCTTGTGAAACATCTTCCATGTAAGCCCCTTTATACCAAGACTCACCCTCTGAACTTTTTGTTAAAAAAGCAGGTTTCTCTCCTTGCCCCAAAGCTTTTTTCCACTCTCGTGCTGTTCGTCCCAAAATATTCATCTGGTTACCACGATCATTCAAATAGTACTCACGGACAACATCATATCCAGCAAATGTAAAAATAGAAGATAAAACATCTCCTATAACTGCTCCTCGTCCATGACCTACATGCAGAGGACCCGTGGGGTTAGCACTAACAAACTCAATGCGAACTTTTTTCTCGCTACCAATATCTGACTTCCCATAGTCTTCTTTTTTTGTCAAAATACGAAACATTTCATCTTTATAAACTTTTTTAAAAATAAAAAAGTTTATAAATCCAGGCCCAGCAATTTCGACTTTTTCGATAAGCTCTTCTTTTTTATTAATATCCAAAACCTGTGTGATTAAGTTTTTTGCTATATCATGAGGTCTAACTTTTATTTTCTTAGCCACAAGCATTGCCAAGTTTGTTGCAAAATCCCCATGTTTATCATCTTTTGGGACCTCTAAAGAGATATCAATAGTTCCAAGGTCATTCAAAAGAAGCAAAGCTTCCTCATCCCCATCTTTTTTTAAGGCTTCAATAGTTCTAAGCAAAGCTTTTTTGACAATAGAAATCACTCTCAACTTTATCATTAAACATCTCCCTCAGCTTCTTTAGAAAGCATTTTAAGAAGATCCTCATACTCTGTTGTCCACAAAGATTCTAAATCATATTTATGGCGAACATGCTCTAAAAAAACATGAACAACAACGTCTCCAAAGTCTGTAACCATCCAGCCACTTTGTCCATCGCCATCTTTATGAACGGCCTTCCTTTTGATCAAAGTAAAGGCATCTATAAGAGCATTAACTATCGCAAATAAATGTCTCGGATTATTCGCTGTCGATATGATCAAGCGATCACAAAAATCCATTTTACCTTGGACATCTAAAACAACCGTATCCTTGGCTTTCATTTCATCTAAAATATTTAAACACTTATCTGTCGTTATTTGTATATCCATAAAGTCGATTTTCCTTGATCCACGTCATCACGAAACGTGGCACTTTTTTTTCAATAGAACGCCCTTTTGCTAAATCAGCCCTAAGCTCCGACGAAGCGATTTTTTCTTTCACATTTTTTAACCAGTGAACTTTATCTAAGCCTACTTTAGAAGGATCATAAACATTTTCATAGCCCTCTCGCGAGCAAACAATCAACCCGACATGTTTTAAAATATCACGCCAAGCTTTCCACTTATAAAATTGTTCCCATTGATCATACCCCATTATCCAAAAAAAATCCGCAAAAGGGTACTTCTCACAAAAAAATTTAACGGTATCAATACTATAAGATTTTGAAAGTTTCCTTATTTCCCAATCACTACACTCCCACTTATCATTCTCTTGAACCACTTCCTTTAAAAGCTCCAAACGTAAATCCCCAGAAGCTTCGGCCTGAGCACTTTTATGGGGCGAAACAAAGGCAGGAACAAAGAAAACCTTATCCAAGTTCATTTGACTAACACTTTCTTCTGCCATCCGCCAATGTCCAAAATGAAAAGGGTCAAACGTCCCTCCTAAAATCCCAAAGCGCTTCTTCTTATTCACGCACCTGTCCATCACCATGAACAACGTACTTATAACTTGTCAACTCTTCCAAACCAACGGGTCCTCTTGCATGTAACTTATTTGTACTTATACCTATTTCGGCTCCCATACCAAAAGCTTCCCCATCTGTAAAGCGAGTTGAAGCATTGTGATAAACTGTTGAAGAGTCAACCTCTGATAAAAATTTTTCAGCATTCACAGAGCTTTCTGTGATAATCGCATCTGAGTGCCCCGAACCATATTTATTGATATGAGAAATAGCCTCATCACAATTCTCAACGATTTTTATCGAAAGAATAAGGTCAAGGTACTCCGTTTCCCAATCCTCTTCAAAAGCCTCAAAAAGAGATTCATCTTGAAGAAGATCTAAAGTTTTTTGACACGCACGGATTTGCACAGATTTTTTTTGCAAATCCCTAACTAGGTCTTTCAAAAAAGAAGCTTCGATTTTTTCACTGACCAACAATGTTTCTAATGCATTACAAACCCCAGGCCTTTGACACTTAGCGTTAATAGTGATATCCCTAGCATCATCTAGCTTCGCGGAATCATCAATATAAATATGACATAGCCCCTTATCATGCTTCAGAATAGGGATCAAAGATGTTTTCACAACTTTTTGGATCAAGGATGTTCCTCCTCTCGGAACAATCAAATCGATTGAATCAACCTGTTTCAACATAACATCCACAACATCTCTGTGCGTGTGTTCAATCATTTGGATATACCCTGACTCCACATCCGCTCTCTTTAAAGCCAAGTGTAGAGATTTAACAATTGCTTGATTGGAAAAAAAAGCCTCTTTCCCGCCTTTTAAAATAACCACATTTCCAGATTTAATACAAAGTGCAGCGACATCACTTGTCACGTTAGGTCGAGACTCATAAATCATACCAATCACACCTATCGGTGTACTCACTTTTTTAATCAATAATCCATTTTTGGATCGATATGTCTTTAAAGTTTTTTTTACAGGGTCTTCCAATAAAGCTACTTTTCTCACCCCTTCAACCATGTCTAAAATTCTATTTTTATCCAAAGTTAAACGGTCTATCATTGCACCGGAAAGACCTTCCTTTTTCGCTTTATCTACATCTTTCTTGTTGGCAGCATTTATCTTCTCACAGTCTTGCTCTAACTGTTGAGACATATATTCAAGAAGTTGATTTTTCTTGTTTTCATCAAGAATAGCAAGCTTTTTAGAAAGCAACTTAGCTTTTTGTACCTGTTCAACAACATCTAGATAGTCCATATTTTTTAATCCTATCTTTATTTTTCAAATCGTCATAAAATCTTCGCGTTTTATATCACTTGGGAATATTCAAAAAAACTTCGATCCTCTTATCAAGTGACTCAAAATCTTTTTCGGATCACTTTTAAAAACTCTAGCCCCTCTTTAAGAAACCAAAGCTAAATTATCCCGATTTACGACCTCTTCATAAGTTTTTTTTCCCAGAATTTTTTTTATCTCAGAAGCTTTAAACCCTTTGATTTTATCAATATTGCCAGCACTAAAATTTGTCAACCCACGCGCAACAAGATTTTTTCCCACAAGAACATCAATCAAATCTCCAGGCTCAAAGTCCCCTTCCACAGAAAGAACCCCAGAAGATAAAAGACTGCTCCCCTTTTTCTTCAAAGACTCAGAAGCCCCTTTATCTACATAAATGCGACCTCTAGAAGCTCCTGCAAAAGCTATCCATATTTTTTTACTGGACATCCTGCGTAAGTTTGGAGGAAAATAAGTCCCCACCGTTTCACTTTTAAACAAACGATCCAAAACATTAGGAATTCTTCCCCCAGCAATAACAGCACTCTCTCCCGACTGTGTAACCATTTTAGCTGCAGCGACTTTCGTTCCCATTCCGCCCGTTCCTAAAGATGTTTTTTCTGGACGAATCAAATTTAAAACTTTTTGGTTAATATCCGGAACGATATCAATCTTTTCATTAAGATCATAATCATACAAACCATCGACTTCTGTCAAAACAACCAAAAGATTAGCTCTCGTCAAATGAGTCATTAAAGCTGCCAATGTATCGTTATCCCCTACACGGATTTCATCAACAGAAACAGTATCATTCTCATTCACAATAGGCACAGTACCTTCCTTTAACAGCGTGCTCAATGTATTACTCGCATGCCAGTAACGCAACCTTTGATCAAAATTTTCACGGGTAAAAAGAATCTGGGCAGAAATCACCCCATATCGTCTAAAAGTATAATCATAAGCACGCATCAAATGCGCTTGACCAACAGCTGCGGCAGCTTGATGTTCTGGCAAAGTTAATTGAGCGCGATCCTTATTTAGAAGCTGAGCACCATAACCAATGGCTCCAGAAGAGACAACAACGACTTCAAGACCTCTTTGTCTTAAGGCAACAACCTGTTTTACAAAATTTCTCATCCAAACTCGATCAACTTTCCCGTTACGAATGAGCAAACTTGACCCGACTTTAACAACCACACGAGCAATTTTTTGTCCGTGAAAATCACAAGTCATCGTTCGAAGAGCCTCGCAAATGATAAATAATATTCTTTTTTAAAGCATCAAGACCTTGACCTGTAACCGCAGAAATCTCAAAAACATCTTCCTCGACCTCTTCTCGGAAGAGTTTTGAAAGGTTATCGTCTGTTAAAACCTCGACCTTATTTAAAACACATATGGTCTTTTTATTTACCAAGTCAGGTGAGTAGGCTTTCATTTCTTTTTTTAAAATACGGTAAGAGTCTAAAGGAACGGCACTCATATCAGCAACATCTATTATTAAAATCAGGAGACGACACCTTTCAACGTGTCTCAAAAAGTCATCCCCGTAGCCTGCTCCGGTATGTGCACCTTCAATAAGACCAGGAATATCCGCCATAACGTAAGAATCGCCATATCCAAGATCAACAACACCTAAAACAGGTTGAAGTGTCGTAAAGGGGTAATTAGCAACCTTTGGTCTTGCTGCAGAAAAGCGACTAATAAGAGTTGATTTTCCAGCATTAGGTAACCCAACAAGACCAACATCTGCCAAAACTTTTAGTTCTAAACGAAGTTCATGTTCCTGCGCAGGAAGACCTTTATCGAAGTGTCTTGGGGATCGAGTAACAGAAGTTTTAAATCGAGCATTGCCCCAACCTCCACGACCTCCTTTGGCGGCACAAAAAACATCACCCACATTCACCATATCAGCCATTAAAAGACCTGTCTGGTTATCATAGATCATCGTGCCAACTGGAACCTTCAAAACAATATCAGCTCCACGCTTACCTTTGCGAAGACTACCTTCTCCAGGATATCCAGACTTAGCAAAATGCTCACGTTTCATTTGAAAGTCAAGCAAGGTTGACATATGAGTACTGGTCTCAAAGATAACATCACCTCCTCGACCACCATCGCCACCATTGGGACCTCCTTTTGCCTCGTACTTTTCTCTTCGAAAACTACAGCAACCTGAACCTCCCTTACCTGATTTAACGCGTATAACGGCTTGATCTACAAATTTCATATATTAAGATATATCGTATCAAGCTGTGGCAGTAAAAACGCTCACACTCTTACGACCTCCTCGGCTATATTCAAACCGAACAACTCCGTCAATAAGAGCGAACAATGTATCATCTTTACCTTTACCAACATTTTTACCAGGGTGAACACTTGTTCCTCTTTGCCTTATTAGGATATTCCCGGCTCGAACAATTTGTCCCCCAAACTTTTTAACACCTAATCGTTGACTTCGACTATCTCTACCATTTTTAACACTACCCTGACCTTTTTTATGAGCCATTGATCAATCCTCCTTAGAAATTTTGATCTCTTTAATCTTTACACATGAATAGGTTTGACGGTGACCAACTTTTCGGCTAGAGCTCTTACGTCTACGGTAAGTGAAAGCAATAACTTTTTTATCTCGAATATCACCAAGCACCTCACCAAAAACTTTAGCATTCCCAATATAAGGGCTTCCGACCTGCGGAACTTCACCCTTAGAGAGATATAAAACTTTATCAAATTCAATAGTATCTCCCTGTTCTTTATCAAGCTTATCTATACGGATAACCTCTCCTTCAACAACCTTATGTTGCTTGCCACTGTGATCAACAATCGCATACATAAAAAAACCTCCTTATAAAAATGTAAAAAGAAACTTCTCTTAACTCCACAGCTCTATCTCTTTCTTAGTTTCCCCTGAAAAGAAATGCCATTCTTCTCGCTTATAAGACCAATCCTTCCGGATATCAACACGCTTCTTGAATTTTTTTTCAATACTCATGATGTATTCCCTGTAGAGAGACAGCAAACTGTCAGCTACAGCAGGATTAAGAAAAACTAGAACATGCGTCTCGTCTGTTCTCAAAAAGACAAGTCTGATATTTCTAATCACCTCTAAGGAAGAACTCACGACTGTTTTAACATAACCTCTTCCTTCACAAGACTCGCAATGCTCATGGAGCATAGAGTAGACCCCACTACCACTTCTTTGCCTCGTCATCTCCACTAAACCCATTTTAGAAATGGGAGAAATATTGATACGATTTTTTTCTTTCCGAACCTCTTTCAACAAAGTATGCCAAACTTCTTGTTGATTTTTACGGCTCTTCATGTCAATAAAGTCAATGATCACAATCCCTCCGATATCTCTCAATCGTAATTGACGAGGGATTTCTATGGCGGCTTCCAAGTTCGTCTTCAAAACGGTTTTTTCAAAATCACCACGACCAACATTTCTTCCGCTATTGATATCGATAGCGACCAAAGCTTCTGTTTCATCAATCACCAAGTACCCACCACATGGCAATAAAACTGTTCTTGAATAAATCTTTTTAACTTGTCTCTCAATATCATAAAACTCAAAGACAGGCTCTTTGTTCCTATATTCCAAAACCTTTTTTCGAGCTTCCGGCAAATATGAACCCAGAAAAGATCTAACTTTTTTATATTCTTCGTGATTATCTATCACAACTTCATCCATGCTTTCAACAAAGCAATCTCTCACAACACGCATAACTAAGTTTGTTTCTTCGTGCAAAAGAGATGGAGCATCTTTTTTTTCCATACCTCTTAATAGAGAATTCCACGTTCTTGTTAAATAACGAAAATCACTCAAAATCTGCTTTTTATCTCTGTCTTCAGCGGCTGTCCGAACAATACATCCATAGTTTTTTAAAAACCGAGCATTTTCCATGGTTTCACGCAAACGAGATCTTTCCTCATAACTAGATATGCGACGTGAAACACCCCTGTGTTTAACATAGGGCATTAAAACGGTGAATCTTCCAGGCAAGCTAACAAATGTGGTCAAGCGTACACCCTTATTCCCTATAGGGTTTTTCTCAACTTGAACTAAAACTTCATTCCCAACAGCGAGCATCTCTTCAATAGGCGTATGCGTTTTTCGGGTCGACTTAAATTTTTCTAAGTCAAAGTCCTCATCATCAGAAAGGTCACTAAGGTCCTGTGGGTCCATAACATCTGTGACGTACAAAAAACCATTTTTTTCTAAACCTATATCAATAAAGGCCGACTGAATCCCAGGAACAACTGAATCTACTCTACCTTTATATATATTGCCAACATACCTCTTTTCTTCTTTTCTCTCAACATAAAACTCTTTAAGTTGCTTTTTTTCCAAAACGGCAACTCTTACCTCATTACACTCCAAGTTCATGACAATTCTTTTATAATTATCCATAATCCCTATCATTCTTTCTTAAAACAAAAGTGGAAACCCGTTCAAATAAAATCTCTTAATTCAAAAACATCAAAAAAATTTGAATTTAAAAAACGCTCGCAATAGAATACAGTTAAAAGCTAGCGAAATTATCGCAAAGTAAACAAAAAAAAGCTATCGCTCAAGAGATACGAATGCATTTCAATAGTCAAGTTAATATCTGGGAAAAAAACATTCAAACAGCCTCTTCATTAAAATCAATTTAAATATGAAGAGATTTTTTCGACACTTTCAGGTATTTTTCAAAAAAAGAACCTATTCTAATTTTTATTTAAGTATTTGTCAATCAAAATGTGACAGAGTATTAAAAAAAATTATATCAAAAATATATCATCATGGGTTCTACATTTTATCTTTATGAATTTTTTTCAACATAACCTAAGATGAGCGAATAAAAGAAGCAAATGTGTCCATCTTCTCCATTCTATCTGAAACTTCTTGACCTTTTTGAAAAAAATCAAAATCATTAGAGGGAGAGCATTTTTGCTAAAATATCTCTTTTAAATGATTCTCTTAGATCCTTTATAAAAAAATTAATAGTAAGATTTATTCAAATTATTTTAAAAATGAATTCACAGAAATTGATATTTTTCAATCTAAAAAAGATCTTAAAAAATATTAAACATTATGAGTTAGGAAAGCCTCTTAATATTAAAAAAATGACCTTTATCAATATTCATTTTTCGATAAAATGGAATAAAATGGAATAAAAAGCAAAAACAGCAAAATCATATAAAAGTATAAGTACATATAAAAATTATCTATACTTAATGTTAATAATTGAAATTTAGAAAAAAAAGAAACAATCTGTAGCAAACTTTCCATCACAGCTTTTTCACATTTGATCATAATACCAAAAAGGAATTGATTTAAATGAAAAGCTTTAAATAATAAAATCACAAAAAACAGGTACAGCGCGAGAATCATTAACGGCACCACGCATATATTACTCAAAGGGCTTACCCATGCTACTTCACCAAATGTTGCCAACATTACGGGAGCCATTCCCAACATCAAAAAAACAGACATCAAAAACACATCAATCCCATTTTTTATGATCGGATGCCAATCACTTCTTTTCCAAATTTTTAAAAGTTTTCCTACAATAACAATACAGGCTATAGCTAAAAATGACATTTGAAAATTTAAGTGTATTAAGCAAGCCGGATCTAAAACAGCAAAAACTCCTACTGTAAAAAAAAAAAGATTCTCTAAGCGAATGGAGCGACCAAAATTTTTCATCATCATAACCGTCGCACACATGAGACTTGCACGTACAACAGACGAGCTTCCACCTGTTAAAATAGCAAAAAAACATAAAAGATTAATAGAAATAACTGTTGCCCAAACAAAAGGCAACCTAAAAAAAATCAAAATCGCTAAAATCAAATTAAAAAATATAAAAACATGCAAACCTGATATCGCAAAAATATGATATGTGCCACTTTTTTGAAAAGACCTTTTCAAAAAACGACTCATTCCCTCTCGGTGCCCCAAAACCCACGCTTTAAATATTTCAAGAATATCATGTCCTAAAAAACTTTCTAAAGAGTTAAAAAAACATAACGCCCTATCCCGAAAGGAATTGATCCCGATAGAAAAAAAATTTCTTATATTGTTTATACAGTCAAAAAGGTTTCCCTGTCTAAAAAAGTAGTAAGAATTAATATATTTCGAATGATTTTTATCCTTTTTTTTAACCTGAAAGGAAAAAGCATTTTCTATAATGAGAACAATATTATTCTTTAACAAAAAACTATAATAACCTTCATCCTTTTTTTTCATCAAACGGCATTTACCTATTACTTTTATTTTATCTCCTTTTTTAAGTTTTTCTTTATCAAAAAGGTTTATGTCACATAAAATATATGGCAACTGTGAACTGATAATCTTTTGAGATTTTTTCATATATATTTTATGGGCATTGATTTTTAATTTATTTATTTTTTTGACTTTGAAAGATTTTGAAATAACCCCCTCAACCATAACCTCCTCTTCTTGCTGCAAAAGGTAAAAGATATTTTTCATCACCTTCTGTCGACAACGTACACCCTCTCCTAAAAAGCTTCCCGAAATAATCGCTATAAGAAAAAGTCTTAGGACCTGTGAGCGATGGTTTCTAAAGAAACACAAAAGCCAAAAAGAAAAAGGAATAAAAAAAAGGATGAAAACTAAAAAATGATGACAAAAGAAAGCACCATAAGAAGCTAACAAAGAAAAAACGAACAAAGGTAACGGATTCAATAGCATATTTAAATTAAACTGAGATATTTTACATTAAAGAAACTTGAACAAAAGAATCCATTTGAGAAAATTTCTGATCCACTTTTTTTAAAATAATTTCTAAGGACGAAAAGCTCAATCCACAACTCTTAAAAGCTTTTTCACTCATCTTAGGGATCTTATCATCCCCAGGGTTTCCGAGCAAAAGAGCACGACTAATAATGTCTGCCACATGCACAATCGCAACCAATGGATCTTGCTCCATATGTGGCTCTGGGTTATGATGATAAAGTGTCGCACGGTTCCAAACTGGATAGGCTTGCCATTTCTGCAAAAACCACCCTCCTAGCTCAGCATGAGTAACATTCAGGAGTTCCTTTTCAACCGTTAACATCAACTCATCTTTCTTGCAAACACGGGTTAAAATCTTCTTAAAATCTTTATATAGAAATTGATCCCAAAAAAGCTTTCCTATATCGTGAAATACCCCTCCAAAAAAAGCTTCTCCCAAGTTTAAAAACCCCATATGACGCGCTATCTCAAAAGAAACTAAACCACAAGCAAAGCTGTGTTCCCAAAATCCTTCTCTATCAAAATCTGTTTTAGAATCTGCCCCTCCAAAAACTTCCAATATCTCACAAAACAATGCCAGTTGATAAAACTGGTAAACACCTAAATAACTCAAAGCCTGTGACAAAGAACTCACGCTTCTAGAAAAATCAAAAAAATGTCCATTAACTATCTTTAGTAGTTTACTCTCATAAGAAATTTTTGTATCTAAAGCAAGGTTAACACTCGATACATCCAAAGGGTCTTTCTGCAAAATATGTTTCACTTCCATTAAAAAGGGTGAACAGGAAGGAATCTCATCAATCGGCTTTAATAATTTTTTTAAGTCTTGCGAAAAATCAAACGTTTTCACTTCTCCGTTTCCTTTTTATCGTCCTTATCAACAGATACATCCAAAAAGCCTCTTTTTTTCGCCTTAAAGGCCAAATCTTTAAGAGTCATCATTAATTCGCTCTCTTGACCTTCAAAAACCTGCTCGACTCTATCTTTCAAAATCATATCTTTTTCAAACATAAAAAACCTTTCGCATTTGAGGAACTTTTGAAACTTTGCAACGATCTGTATTTATCACTTTAAAGCCAAAAGGCGCTCTCTTGTCGCTGTGAAATCTTTTAAAAAAGCCTTCACCGCTGTATTTCTACCAAAATCAATATACCTCATACGTTTCGCTAGTTTCAACAATTCTTTATTCCCATTGGGCATAATATGGGTTTGTTGCATACCTAAAACTTGCAAACAGTGTTCAACTCGCCTCAAAAAAATATAATCTTTTTTCAATTCATTCACAAAAGAACATTCTAAAATACCATGATGTTGTAAACATTTCAAAACATAAACCGTATTACCAGAAATCAAGTCAGGATAAATGCTCGCATGATTAATTTGCAAGGCCTGTATAAAAAGTTCTATTTTTCGAATCCCAGCATCACCAGACTTAATATCAGTAGCTAAAACACCATTTTTGTCCAACATGTTCAATTTCTTTTGCCTCATCTTTTTCATGCTTTTTTCTATCTCAGGGCGTCTAGGATTATCAAGCAACTTGTCTTGAATATCTTTAATCAAGTTTCTTCCCATCTTCAGGTTACCAGCTATCCCTCTTGCTTTTAACCATGCCTGCAGTTCCCACCCTTGAGCATTGTTTTCATAATATTTTCTACAAATACTTTCTTTAACTATCAAAGATCCGAAAGAACCATAAGGCCTTAATCTCATATCTATCCTATAAAGTTGAAAGTAAATACTCTTATCCATTATGTATTCAATCAGGTCTTGGTTAGCTTTTAATAAAGCTTTCCGGTCAGCATCATTAATATCATCATCAATAATAAAAATCAGGTCAATATCTGAACTATAGTTAAGCTCTTGTCCACCAAGTTTTCCTAACGCAATAATAACTTGAGAATCGTAAAGGTGCAAAATCTCATAAAAAGATAAAATCTTTTGAAAAGCATGATCTATGATCACGTCTGCTAAACTTGATATTTCTTGAACAACTTGGGAAAATTTTGCGTAATCAAAAAAATCTCTAAGCGCTATTCTCAAAATAACCTTATTCCTGAAACGCCTCATTTTGTCAAAAT
This sequence comes from PVC group bacterium (ex Bugula neritina AB1), assembly GCA_001730085.1. Classification (GTDB taxonomy): domain Bacteria. Next base: position 44,316 of record MDLB01000106.1, on the reverse strand, counting down.
AATCGGCCATATCTTTAACATTATTAACCATTTGATCAAGTTCAATTTTTAAACCTTGATGATTCTGAAAAACATTTTTGGATTCCCAATGAAAAATTTCTTCCATAGCCATTGGGTCATTAAGTATGATTTGAGAAAGAAAGTCACTGTGTCCAAAAACAGATATTATCATATCGAGTATTTTTGGCTCATAAAACCACTCCCTACAGATATCTATAGAAACATTCGTGAACAATCTTTCAAAAAGAAATAAAACTTTATCAGGGTCAGGAGAGTCTTCTATCTGTCTCAAAATCATCAAAAGCAAAGCCAAAAAGTGATTTTTATGTTCGACAAATTTGTACATTTTTCGGATCGACTTGTACACCTCCCAAGAATTATCAAATTTATACGAGGCAAGAATCTGATTCACAAGATCCGAAGAAACTTCCTCTTTCGAAAAAATAATATCCGAAACCGTTAATACTGACTTGTTATTCGTAGATTTATCAACAAAGGTTTTTTGCACAAAATCTGAGACTTGTCCCATATGATACTCAATGTCTTTTTCTAAAACTTCCTGCATCAAAAGACCCTTTTCGGACTTATATTTCATGCGACGGGCTAAAAATAAAAACTCGTCACTTTGAAGGTCTGGAACAACTAAATCTTTCGCATTTCCTCGAACCATACGTAAAGCATTGATCATCCTCCTCAAAAAGGAGTACGCATTTGATAAATATTCATAGTCTGCAGGAGATATATATCCATTTCTCAATAAATTCCCCATAGCTTTAAGAGTTCGCGGGGTTCTAAGCGCGGGCAAATGTTTGCCATGCTTTATCTGTAGCATTTGGATAGCATATTCAATATCAACAAGACCTCCTGAAGAAAATTTAACATTTTTTTTCCTAGGGTGAACCAAAGATTCTTTTTGTTGTTTTCTCAACTTGATGAACTCTGGAACAGGATCAAGCTCTCCGTTATATAAAATATCATCACGAGCTTGCATAATTTTTTCTATCAAGTTTTTTGAAGTACCACATATAGAGTCCATTTTAACTAAAGATTGGACTTCATAACTACGGGCTTGTTTTTCCGAATAATATTTTCTCCAGCGATTAAAACTAACCGCAAGCTCACCCTTTTCTCCATCTGGTCGTAGCCTCAAGTCTATTTCAAAAATACCTTGACGTTTAACTCGAATACACTTTTTTATTTTTTGGATCAAAAGATTAAAAAAGGCTTGATTTGTTAAAGAAAGTTCACCTGTAACGTCTCCATAACCTTCATAGATCATCACCATTTCCAAATCTGAGGCATATCCTAGCTCATCTCCGCCCCACTTTCCTAAGCGCATCAAGGCAAAACCACACTCTCGACCTTCAAACTGAGGGGTACCTTTTTTTGCACAAAGCTCCTTATAAAGAAAGTTTGCTATCAACATAACCACTTTTTGAGCCAAAAAACTAAGGTCTGAACCAAAATCCCTAAAAGAGTAATGAGGATATATCAACTGCCTCATATCTAAATCAAACAAACACTCATCTTTGAACTGATTCACTTTGTCAACAAAAATCTCTACATTTGAAACCTTTTTTAATTCTCCACAAAGATCTTCGTATTTCTCTTTCAAAGGATAGCGATATAACATATCTTGGTTTTTAATAACAAAGGGGACAAACGCTTTGTATTGTATCTTTAAAAATTGCTCCCACAAATATGCTCCTGAACCAAATATTTTAGCAAAAAGACTCAAGTCTTCCATGTTCAAAAAAGACATGAGCTGCTTGGAAAAGTCTTTTTTTTCCCAAATTTGATCCAAAAACATCTCAAAACAACGAAAAGCTTGATAAGCATCCGGAGCCAAAGGTAAACAATAAGTAAAATATTTGATAAAAGCAATCGCCACTTTAAATTTATGAAGTTCCTCGGAGTGGCGATACAGTCGCTTACTCGTATCTCGAACTGTCAAAACATCATAAACATTTTGATCAAGCGTGTTTATTAAAAGATCAATCACCTCTATCTTTTGAGCTTTTAAAGCTAAGAGTAAAGTGAATAAGAAGAAAGGCGTATCCGCTGCTTTGATATTGATTTTGATATATTCATTTTTGACTAAAATATCTATATCTATCGGCATAATAGGAAAATTTATCATCTCTTTTTGATCTAAGAAAGATCCTATTTGATTCATTAAGCAACCTTTAAAAGCTTCAACATCATTGTTAGAAAGCTTTTCAAAAAAAAGCTGCATGTCATCCTCAAATGCCTTTTGATTTTTTAGTAAAAGGTCTTCTTCTCCACAGTAAACAACCTCCAAAACATTCACCACTTTTTTACGAGACTCTCGATAGCTCGTCTTTTCTTTACACTCTTCTGTATATGTGAAGACATTTCCTTTTCGTATATCAAACCGATGCATAACCAAGTAACCTGTCAAGGCAACTGTTAGCCAAGAATAGTCGTAAGAAATAAGGGTAAGCTCATATCTTTGTTTTTTAGATGATTTTTTCCACTCGCAACAAAAAGTCTCTCCTTTCAAAAGCCTATCAACTAAAATAATATGCTTTTCAATATCTTCTAATTTGAACCGATCGAAGTATGTTTGAGACATTCTCTCACAATGACTAGTGAGCGCTTCTGGGCTCCAAAGATTTTGAGATATCCTTTTTGTGAGCTTTTTTAAAACAATATCTTTATGCATTTGACTTTTCCCAAAACAACGAGCTGAGATTCTAATGAAATAACTATTGACGATAATAACAAAATCTTGATAGGATTCATAGTATGGATCTTTTGGAATCGGAAACCCTCAACAAAGCCCTAGGCTTATTCGAGAAACGTGATTATGTGTACGCAGAGAAGTTACTCAATCAGCTTTTAAAAAGGTATCCTGAAAATACAGACATACGTCACTATCAACACATGTGTCTTATAAGGATAGCACAAGAAAAAAAAACCTCTCTTTTAAACCTCTTCTTAAAAAAGATAATAACTTTTCCTCTAAAAATTTATGCCTTATACCTTTTTTTTAGCGATGAAGACCTCAAAGCTCTCTCTCTTCATTTTAAACTCATTAAGCACTTCCCTTTAATAAAAAGCTATTACTGGAAAGCCTATCTTCTTTCACAACGTATTAACAAAAAAGGTTCCATCTCATTTATACAAGAAATACTAACAATAAGTCCGGCAGATCTAAAAGCTTTAAAAATAATAGGTGAACATCATATCCAACAAGGAAACTTAGCGAAAGCTAAATCTATTTTTCAGAAAGTGAAAGGATTCTCTCCCGAAGACTCTGAAATATCTAGGCATTTAAAAAATTTATCAGCACTCGAAGCCTTACGTCAAGAGCCTTTCAAGAAACAAAATCTCTCTTCGCCTGATAGAGATAAAATAAGCTAAGAACCTTGTAGATCAAAACCGTTTCAAAATACCATCAAAATCTTTGAAAGAGTCTGAGGTATTTTGCAACAGCTCCAAAAATTCAAAAAATAAGCATGTACAAAGATACGAAGAGTTTAAGCAACAGTTCGGTCAAGCACTTTGAGCATGAACAACATACTGTTCTATTTTTTTCTGATCTTCCTCAGCAAGATCGATAAATTCAAAACCCACGTCATAAACATCCTTACCTTCTTGAAGAAAAGAAAAACAACGGACAGTTCTTGCCCGACACTTTACCTTTTCGAAGATAAGTCCCTTTACGGTCAAAGGAAGGAGTAACACAAGCTCAACACAGGTATTTTCTAGAAAAAAATCATCAACACAACACTTGATTCCTGAACAACTAATATTTTTTGTTTCTGTTATCACAGAGACATCATTCAAGGTGACTTGAACAACAAATAGCCACTCTAAGTCTCCTCGAACTCTCGGATATAAACGCTTATCTTCCATAAAAAAATCGCCCCTAATTAAATATATACAAATAGGCATTTCATGTCCACAAATCAAAAGGGTCATCGTGGTAAGAATAGCATATAAAAGATTTTACTGTCAAATCAGATTAGTCGTATTCATCCTGCTAAAAAAAACCTCTTCACAAAAATATCGGATGCCCTTTTCAAAAGTCTTTTATCATAAGAGGATCGCTTTATTAATCCTATCTATACAACGTTTTTTTCCTAAAACTTGAATCATTTTATAAAGCTCAGCACCATCCATCTTTGAACTCAAAGCCAGACGGATAGGGAGATACAAGGCTTTTCCTTTAACCCCTATTTTTTTTTGAACCATCTTAAATGTTTCTTTTAAGTTTTTATCTGAGAACTCTTCTAAGTCTTTTAATATTTCTTTAAAAGTTAATAAAATTTCTTTATTTGTGCGCTCTTCCAAGACAACCTTCACCTCAGGGTCTTCGTGAGTCAAAGTATCTTTAAAATACATTTCACATAAGCTAGGTAATTCACTTAGAGAGTTGATTTGATCTTGAACAAGAGCCACAATATTTTTAACTTGGACAAAATTTTCTTCACTAACATCATCCTTAATAAACTCTGACTCCCTTAATAAAGGAAGAGCCATTGTTGTTAGGTGATCTATATCTAAGCGACTTAAGTATTTAGAGTTAACCCACTTAAGCTTGACGAAGTCAAACATTGAAGGAGATTTTCCAATATCACCTACATCAAAATACTTTGATAACTCACCTAACGAAAAGATTTCTTTATCTTCATATTTTTGGGGTGCCCAACCTAAAAAAGACATATAGTTCAAAATAGCTTCTGGCAAAAAACCTTGCTTGCGATAATCAGCCAGAGACGAAAGCCCATTTCTTTTACTCAACTTAGAGCCATCTGGTCCCAAGATCATTGGCATATGAGCAAATTTTGGCCTTTCATAGCTCAATGCATCAAAAAGAAGAACATGCTTTGCGGTATTCGTTAAGTGATCCTCTCCTCGAATAACATGAGAAATTTTCATACAAGCATCATCAACAGCAACTGCAAAGTGAAACGTCACAGATCCACTCGATTTCGTTAAAACAAAATCGGAAACTCTATCCGAGTCAAATGTGACATCTCCTCTGATCATATCTTGAACAACAATCGTGCTCTTTGGGACTGCAAATCTCCAAACAAAACTTTTATTTTCACGTTCATATTGATCTCTTTGAGAGTCTTTAAGATAACGGCAACGTGAATCGTATCTTGGCATCTGACCTTTAGCTATCTGATTTTTACGCATCTCATCTAAATCTTCAGGCGTACAGTAGCAAGGATAAACAACACCTTTTTCTTTTAAAACATTCAGGTGTTTTTGATAAAGAGCGCCTCTATCCTTTTGACGGTAAGGACCATATTCCCCGCCTTTATCATATCCTTCATCCCAGTTTAAATGTAGCCAAGACAGGTCTTGCGTTATAGCTTCGGTAAAAACATCGGTTGACCTTTCAACATCTGTATCTTCTATTCTTAAAATAAACTTTCCATTATTTTTACGAGCAAAAAGCCAATTGAAAAAAGCTGTTCTCGCATTACCCATATGCATTAAACCCGTGGGGCTTGGTGCAAAACGTACACGAACATCCATTAGATATTCTTCTCCTTATCAATCAAAACAATGGCTTGCGCCTCAATCGCCTCAGATCTTCCTAAAGGCCCTATTTTTTCATGCGTTTTGGCCTTAACGTTAACACAAGACTTTCTCACCTGCAAACAAGATGACAAACATAAAATCATTTGAGATTTATAATCCATGAGCTTAGGTTTCTCAGCAATAATAGTCGCATCAATATTTACAACAAAATAACCTTTTTCACGTAACATTTTTACTGTTTCAGATAAGATATCCAAACTAGATCTATTTAAATTTTTGGCATCTGTATCGGAAAAAAATTCACCTATGTCTCCTAAAGCTGCAGCTCCTAACAAGGCATCAATAATAGCATGAGTTAGAACATCCGCATCAGAGTGCCCTTTTAAGCCAAAAGGAGAGTCAATCGTCACACCACCTAAAACAAGTGGCCTTCTAACGTCTGTTTGATGTATGTCAAATCCTAAACCAACTCTCATAATTCTAAGGCCTCTTCAATAGCTTCCGCTACAGTTTTAACCCCTATAACCTCCATTGACTTCCCCTTATAAGCTTCCGCAGACTTTGCTGGAACAATACACTTTTCAAATCCCAACCTTTCAGATTCCAAAATACGCCTTTCCGCATACGCAACATTTCTTATCTCTCCTCCAAGCCCAACTTCTCCAAAAACAGCTAAGCGCGAAGAAACAAAAAGGTTTCGAAAGCTAGACATCATAGCCAACATAACACCTAAATCGGCCGCAGGCTCATTTATTTTTATGCCTCCGACAAGGTGTATAAAAACATCTTGTTGAGCAAGAGAAACACCTAATCTCTTTTCAAAAATAGCGATCAAAAGAGATACTCGATTATGATCAATCAATGTAGAAACTCTGCGAGGGTGCCCAAATTGATGAGAGTCACTCAAAAGCGCTTGAACCTCTACTAAAAGAGGTCGAGTCCCCTCCATACAAGGAACAACAACCGAGCCGGGGATTTTTTCTTCATTATCACTCAAAAATAATTCAGAGGGATTTGTCACTTCTAAAAGCCCCACATCTCTCATTTCAAAAATAGCCATTTCATGGGTTGACCCAAAACGGTTTTTCACAGAACGAACAATGCGATAAAGATGCTGTCTATCCCCTTCAAAATAGAGGACTGTGTCCACAATATGTTCTAAAACTTTTGGTCCAGCTAAGCTTCCTTCTTTGTTCACATGTCCAACAACAAAAATAGAAACATCTAAACTTTTGGCCACATGCATCAATGTATTTGAGCACTCTCTAACTTGACTCACGCTCCCAGGTGCCGATGAAATATCTTCCCTATACATTATCTGGATCGAGTCAATAATAACAAAACTAGGTTTTGTTTCCTTGATACATTCAACTATCATCTCAAGTTTAACTTCGGACAAAACAAAAAGATCGTCCACAGAGATACCTAACCGTAAAGATCTATCTTTTATTTGGGAAACAGACTCTTCTCCACTAACATACAAAACATGGTGCTTTTTGCCAGCCAACGCCCAGCTAACCTGCAATAGTAAGGTTGACTTACCTATCCCTGGCTCTCCTCCAATTAAAACAAAGGACCCAGGAACAATACCTCCTCCCAAAAGACGGTCGAGCTCAGAAAAACCGCTAGAAAGACGTGTATGTTGCTCTTTTTTTAAGTTAGCCAACTGAATTGGGACGGCTTTTTCAGTAGAAAAGCTCTTTCGGTTTTTAGAAGACTCTATTATTTCCTCGACCAAGCTGTTCCAAGCAAAACATTCGGAACATTTTCCAGACCATTTTGGACTCTGCGCTCCACATTCTTGACAAACATAAACTTGCTTAGTTTTCATAAATTTTTACCATTTTTTAATGCCGTGACAAAAGTTGTTTACTGCTAGAGGGAAAAAGCGCGCGAGTTTTTTTTTCAAAAGCCCGATGGATTTTAATCTTTTCTTTCTTTTCCTTTTCCTTTTCCTTTTCCTTTTTCTTTTTCTTTTTCTTTGTCTTTATCAAAAGTTTCCAAGGATGATAAGAAATATCTTCAATTAACTCTTCTATTTGCAAATATAAAGATTCATCTGAAATCAACTTTCCAATAAATCCTTCTCCCTCTTCTATACGTTGCAATAGTTTCTCCAAAATAAGCATATTATTATTAATGCTAAAAGAAGTATTATTAATACTATCAATAGTCTTTTTAAAATTATTTTTATTTGACTTTAGCGCTTCGAAGATCATTTCCGTTAACTCGCTCAAATGTTCTGCCGCACGAGCTGTTTGTTCAATCGTCGACTTAATATTTTTTTGTGTTTCAGGATTACTTAAAATATCATTAAATGTATTTAACATCTTATTGACTTTGGTGGAAAATTCTTTAAAGTCTCTCACCATATCACTCATTAAAACCGGATTTTGACCTATCAAAGGTAGCGATTCATCTATCAAGAGGGAAGGATCTCCTTCTCCCATGATAAACTCAACATATTTCTCCCCCATAATACCCCAGCTGTTAATACTTATTATAGTACTTTCGGTTAAAACAACTTTATCATTTAAACCAACAGCAACTTCAACCATATTCTCATCGTATAAAATACGAATATTGTTAACCTCACCAACTCTTACACCCGAGTAACAAGCAGGCGCACCTACTTCGAGTCCATTTGTATGTTTAAATAAAACCTTAACTTCACGTTGATCAGAAAAAAGTTTAATATCTTGAACAAAGAAAATACCTACTACAAATAAGAAAAGTGCAAAAATGATAAAAATGCCAACTTTAATTTCCAAATAGGATTTTTTCATAAATACTCACCTCCCCATAGGTCCATCGGTATCACCTTTCAAAAATTGTTCAACATAAGGATTTTTTGAAGTCTTAATATTCTTAACTGGGCCATAAAACACACATTTCCCATTATACAAAATGGCCGCCTCATCACAAACTCTATACATGCTTTCCAAGTCATGCGTAACAACAATAGAAGTTGCTTTAAACTTGTCATGAACCTCTGCCATAAGATCATTAATCATGTTAGTCGTTATCGGATCTAAACCCGTTGTGGGCTCATCGTACAAAATGATTTTTGGATTCACAGAAACAGCTCTAGCTATCGCGACACGTTTACGCATCCCTCCACTCAAATCAGAAGGATAAAGCTCTGCCGAAGATTCAAGACCTACCCATTTTAAATTCCGATAAGCGATTTCTCGACAGTACTTTTCTGAATACGATTTTTTTTGAAGAAACGCAAACGAAACATTTTCCCAAACTTTTAAAGAGTCGAACAGAGCGCTCCCTTGAAAAACAATGGAGCACTTCTCTCTCATCTTATCCAAATCATTCTGAGAAGCACGGTTAACACAAAGGCCATTAACCCATATGTCCCCGATTTCCGGATTTAAGATCCCCAAAATGTTTTTCAATAAAACACTTTTTCCTGTCCCGCTTCGACCTAAAACAGCCAAAAAAGATCCCGTAGGGATATCCAAACTAAAGTCTGAGTAAACCGTTTTAGCCCCAAAAGACTTTGTGATTTTATCAATCTTGATCATATTTCCTCAAAACTTTAAAAATCAATCTCAATAATACGCAAAAACATTTCAACTCTTGGAAAATATTTTATATACCTATAATCTTTACAAAATACGACATACTCTTTCCTGAATCTTCTTTTAAGAAAAAATATGGAGTCATTTGAAAAAATAGAACAATATCTTTTAAATAATCTTTATGATCTTTTTTATTTTGAAATAAATTAATATTTACTTAAAATAACAACCATTTTTAAAGTAAAAAATTCATACAAAATCCAAAAAAATGTGAGATCTATTCTCCAATCGTGTCATTCTTTTAGCACAAATAGCTAACTATCCCTCTTTCACTATGTCAGCAATAGCGTTCATCTTCAACATAAGCGATTCAAACTTTGCAGGTAATAACGCCTGAGGACCATCAGATAAAGCTTTTTCCGGCTCTTCATGAACTTCAACAATAACACCATCAGCTCCAGCAGCTACCCCAGCAAAAGCCAAAGGTGCGACATATTCCCAAACACCCGCAGCATGACTCGGATCAATAATAATGGGAAGGTGTGTCAAAGATTTTAATACTGGAACAGAGCTAACATCAAAAGAGTTCCTGATAGCTGTTTCGAAAGTACGGATACCTCTTTCACATAAAACGATATTAAGATTACCAGAAGCTGCGATATATTCAGCTGCCTGTAAAAGATCTTCAATTGTAGCAGACATTCCCCTTTTAAGAATAACGGGCTTGCCACATTGACCCAACTGTTTCAACAAACTAAAGTTTTGCATATTTCTCGCACCAACTTGCAAAACATCGGCATACTTTACAACTAAGTCAACATCACGATTATCCATGACTTCTGTTACACAAGGCACAGAAAACTCCTGACTCATTTCCTGCAAGTATTTCAAGCCTTCCTCTCCCAACCCTTGGAAAGAATATGGAGACGTTCTCGGCTTAAAGGCACCCCCTCTAACAGCAATCGCTCCAGATTTAACAACTTTACCGGCGATGCCAAAAAGCTGATCTCGGCTTTCAACGGAACATGGACCAGCAATAACAGATAGTTTGCCATCTCCAAGACGTGCATTTTCTCCGATCTGAACAACCGTTTTTTGATCATGTCCTTCTCGTGAAACAAGTTTATACTTCTTCATCACTGGGATCACTTTTTCAACCCCAGGAAAAGTTTGTAACGGGGCCTCTCGAATAACTTCTTCATCTCCAAGAACATTAATAACCGTCTTCAACGTTCCACGTGCAACCATCGGGTTCAATTTCAACTCTTGAACTTTTTCAACAACATGTGCCACTTGGTCCTGGGTAGCACTTGTTTTAAAAATAATAATCATATCAAATCAACCTTTCACTATTTAAGCCGGCTTTAAAAACTCTATTTAAACAAAGAGATGTTATCTTTCGAGGCCTTTGCACAAATCACCACATTAAAGCGGGGGAGAAAATCCTCAACAAATCTAATAAAAACATTATGAGAAAAATCAAACCCTCGAAATTCCTTCTTTATCTGTTTTTTGATTTTTCACTTTAGACAAAGTTTAGTTTTACGAAAATTAAAAGTAATCGTATTACTCAAACACGGAATCTATAAAGACCAACAAGGGTCTATGATCAAAAAATTGGTTTTCACCTCTATAGAAAAAAATCAAAAGAAGTATTTCGAATACATTTTATCATTTTTTGCATCGTCCTGCCTCAAAAGTTAAGCAAATTCTAAAGATCATACGTATTATTTCTCTAAGACAGTTACAAAACAAATCCCTATTTGACAAAAAATGTGTTCGCAACAGCCTTATTTCTTTGAACAACCTTATCATTAAAAAAGCTATAGATTTCTTAAAAAAAGAGAGGTCATTGAGTCATACATTCAAATTTAATTTATTTTAAAAATTAAATTTCTCTTTTCAATCACTTATTCATTAATTTTTTTAAAACAGTTTGCAGTATTCCTCCATTATGCAAATAATCAACCTCAACCGGAGTATCAACCCGAGCCTTTGCGTTAAAGGTAAATACTTCACCCGTATTGTTTTGGGCAAGAACAGACACCGTGGCTTTTGGTTTTAACTCTTCACTAGAAATAGAGAAGTCAAAAATTTCATCACCCTCTAATCCGAGGCTTTCAGATGACTCCCCTTCCATAAACTGAAGAGGTAAAACACCCATACCCACCAAGTTACTTCTGTGTATTCTCTCGAAGCTTTCAGCAATTACAACCTTTACTCCTAAAAGAGATGTCCCTTTAGCAGCCCAGTCTCTACTTGAGCCTGTACCATAATCCTTACCCGCTAATACAATAAGAGGGGTCTGCGTAGATCGGTACTTTAAACTAGCATCATAAACAGTCATCAGCTCATTATCTGGAAAATACTTTGTCCAACCACCTTCTCGACCATCGGCCAAGTGGTTTCGCAAACGAATATTGGCAAATGTTCCACGTGTCATAACGCTATCGTTACCTCTACGGGACCCATAACTGTTAAAGTCTTTAGAAGAAACGCCCATTGATTTTAAAAAGGCACCAGCAGGACTATCTTCCTTTATCGCTCCAGCTGGAGAGATATGATCGGTTGTTACAGAGTCACCAAGCTTTAGTAAAACACGTGCTTTTTTTACAGGTAAAATATCTCTTGACTCATCATCTTGACCTTCAAAAAAGGGTGGCTCTTTGATATAAGAGCTATCTTCTTTCCAAGTATAAAGACTTGCATCAGATGTCTCTATATCCTGCCACTGTTTATCCCCTACAAAAAGTTTCTCTTTCATACTCACAAACTGTTCAACTGTTATCACTTTTGAAACCATCTTCTCTATTTCACCTTGTGTAGGCCAAATATCTTTCAAATAAACATCTTGCCCTTCACTATCCTTACCTAAAGATTCCGTATATATATCTTTAGCCACAGATCCAAGCAAAGAATAGGCAACAACCAAGGGTGGTGATGCTAAGTAATTTGCTTTAACCAAAGGACTGATCCGTCCTTCGAAGTTCCTGTTACCACTTAAAACACTTGCTACAACCAAGTCTTTATCTCGAATCACCTTAGCGAACTCTTCAGACAATGGACCACTATTCCCTATACAGGTTGTGCAACCATACCCAACAATGTTAAATCCTAGTTCTTGGAGAGGCGCAAGAAGTTTCGCTTTTTCTAAATAAGAGGTTACAACCGTAGATCCAGGAGCTAAACTTGTCTTAACAAAAGGTTTAACTTTTAAACCTCTTTCGACAGCTTTTTGAGCAACAAGGCCCGCAGCAATCAAAACAGACGGATTCGATGTATTCGTACAGCTTGTTATCGCAGCAATCGCCACTGAACCATGTGACATTTCCCCCTTTTCAGCATCTAAACTTTTTGGGATCTGAGCTTTTTCCTTCGACAAACCGAAACCACCTTTTGCCACGCTCGCTTCCAAAGACTTTAAAAAAGCATTACTCATAGAAGAAAGTTCTACACGATCGTGAGGTCTTTTGGGTCCTGCTAAAGAAGGGTTAACGGTGCTTACGTCTAAACACAAATTGTCACTATAAGTAGGAATAGGAAGACTTTTTTCATAAAAAAGCCCTTGAGATTTCATATATGCTCTAACCATCTCTATATGATTTTCATCTCTACCTGTGACTTTAAGGTATTTTAATGTCTCTTCATCTGTTGGAAAAAACCCCATTGTAGCGCCATATTCAGGCGCCATGTTTGCTATGGTTGCACGGTTAGCCAAACTCATATCTGCCACGCCTTGCCCATAAAATTCGACGAATTTTCCTACAACATTTCGCTTACGAAGCATCTCTGTAATGGTTAATACTAAGTCTGTCGAAGTGACCCCCTCTTTTAAAGATCCCTTCAACTCTACACCTATAACCTCTGGCATAACCATATAGATCGGCTCACCAAGCATAACCGATTCAGCCTCAATACCTCCAACGCCCCATCCAACAACTCCTAATCCATTGATCATTGTTGTATGACTATCGGTCCCAACAACACTATCGGGAAAAATAAGCGTATCTTCGGGTGTTATCTTTTTCAAAACAGACTCAGCTAAACACTCTAAGTTCACTTGATGAACAATACCTCTCCCAGGAGGAACAATTCTAAAATGATCAAAAGCATTTTGACCCCACTTCAAAAAGTCATACCTCTCTTGATTCCTTTGAAATTCTATATCCATATTTTTTTTAAGGGAATTTTCATCCCCAAAGTGGTCAACCTGTACGGAATGATCAATCACTAAGTCACAAGCCACTTGTGGGTTAATTTTTTTTGAATCTCCACCCATCCTCTTAAGAGCCGATCTCATCGCTGCCAAGTCCACCAAACAAGGAACCCCTGTAAAGTCTTGCAAAACAACACGTCCAGGTTTAAAAGCAATTTCTGTCTGACCAGCCGTTTCAGGGGACCAATGAGCCAATGCATCAACATCTTTGTCCGTAACTTGAAAACCATCATTATTTCTTAATGCAGACTCCAGTAAGACTCTTATCGAATACGGAATATTTTCAAGAGAAACTTTATTCTCTTTTCCACTTGATTCTTCTTCAACAGCCTTTAAGTCAAAATAGCTCCATTCAGAACTTCCTATTTTTAATTTCTTTTTTTTACTCGTATTCATTAATTAACTCCAAAATTTCTAAATAAAACATTAATATATAGAAACCGCTGAAAAATTTCTCATACTTCTTCCATCTGTTTTTTAAGTTTGTTACTATAAAAAAGTATATTCTCACTAAGCATGTACTTTTCTAAAAACAAGACTGTTAAAAAATCTATCAAGAAGCCCTATCGGAAATTTTGCAACGATCTCATCTAAAAACTATTACAGTTTTTCTGCTCTAAACTTTCCCATAAAAAATATATCTTAACTTCCTGTTTTTTTTTAAGAAGATCAAGATGAGCGGTGCAAAATAGCAACATACCCCCCATCTCCTTTCTCGTGTCCAGGAATATTAAGAGCTTGATAAGAACAAAAAAAATTAGGATTTTTTTTTAAAAACGCACGGACTTGGTCTTGGTTTTCTTTCCGCGATAAAGTGCACGTACTGTAAACCATGATTCCATCTTGCTTAACAAAAGAAGACATATTTTCCAATATTTCTCTTTGTATTCCAATCAAGCTGTTCTGTTGTTTTTGTGAGAATCTAAATCTCACATCTAAGCGCCTGTTCAAGACTCCCAAGTTAGAACAAGGAACATCCAATAAAATCCGGTCAAACTTTTCCAAAAAAACATGTTTTTTTGCATCTCCTTCAACCAATTTTATATTGTCAACTTTAAGGCGCAAAGCCGCCTTTTTTAAATTATCTAACCTCTTCTTACTAACATCTAAAGCAACCAGTTGATCAGCATTCTTCAAATAAGTCGCGATTTGAAAAGACTTACCCCCAGGTGCTGCACATGCATCTAAAACCTTATGATGCTCTTTGACATCCAAGTGAGATACAACTGAAGATGCATAAACATCTTGGATAGTAAAAAGTCCTTTTTGAAAGCTTGGCCACGTCTCTACATTTGTCTCTATTTTTTCTAAGTGATAAATACCTTGTGACTCATTAACACATTGATATTTTCGATTTTCTTGTTGCCAAATTGCTTCTAAAACATCTCTCGTACCAGTAAGTGGGTTCCACCTTGCATAAATAAGAGGCTTCTTTTGGATTGATTCCCACACGGGAGTCAAATCAACCTTCGGGCATTCACGAGACAGATAATCTTTGATTTTTGCAGGGATCCCCTCTTCGGAAGAAGGAAGTTTATATTCACCTACACTTCGATCATAATTCCTTAAAACAGCATTAACAAAACCACGCTTCACACGACAACGCAAAAGATTCAATGTTTCATTGATAGAAGCATAAATAGGTACTTTTTCCAAAAAAACCATCTGATAAATACCCAAACGCAAAACATTTTTGATCAAAGATGACATTTTTTTTTGAGGATCTTTCACAGATTTTTTAATCACAGAGTCCAACCAAGGGCGCCAGCGCAAAACACCATAAACCAGCTCCTGCAAAAAAGCTCTATCTTTTTCATTTAATTTTTTTTGTTTACAACAAGAGTCTAGGATTTGTGCCAGAAATTGATCGGTCTTCTCCCACTTTTCTAAAAGATCCAAAGCTAAAGCTCGTGTATTCATACCAAAGATGTTCCAACCGAATTAGAACCTTTTCCATTCACAAAGTCCTGTGCCGTCATTTTCCTAGAGCCCTCTATTTGTAACTCTTGCACCAATAGAGAACCATCAACAGTGGCAACCTCTAAAGCTTCATTTTTATGATGAGCAACAATAGTTCCACTCTTGTGCCCAGAAGAAACTTTAGAAAAAACAGAAGCTTTTAAAATCTTAAAAAATCGACCTTGCCATGATGTCCGAAGACCTGGACGTGGAGCTAAACTTTTAGCCCTATTAACAATCTTTTCTGCCGGCCACTTCCAATCTATCCGAGAAAAATTATCATCAATTTTTGGGCAGTAAACCGCATCTTCTTCCTTTTGAGGGACAGAAACACAGGTACCCGTGCGATCAAAGACTTCCAAAACTTCGCACAGCCTATCAGCTCCCTTTTCCGCCATTCTATCGTAGAAAATCTCTAAATTATCGGCAGGCAAAATAATCTCTTCAGATTGGCTAAGAATAGGTCCCGCATCCATCTTTTCGTTAACTCTCATGATTGTAATACCTGAAACAGTATCTCCTGCAGCCAACGCGGCCTGCAAAGGAGACGGCCCTCTATACTTGGGCAAAAGAGACGGGTGAAGATTAATAAAACCATAGCGAGGTATTTTCAAAACAGATAAAGGCAGTATAGCTCCATAGCTAACAACAAGCCCTATATCCAGATTTAAATTCTCTAACTTGTTAATAAAGAGCGGATCACTCACTTTTTCTGGCTGTTCTATATTTAAAGAATGCTTCAAAGCCTCTTGCTTAATAGGTGTCGGTGAAATTTTCCGATTCCGCCCTATTGGTTTATCAGGTTTCGACACAACAAGAGAAATCTCATGTCCCGATTGGATTATTTTTCTCAAGCTGGGAACAGAAAAAGCAGGTGTCCCCATAAAACAACAACGCAACATCAGTTCCGCCTTGAATTTCGATTATATTTAGTAAGTAGCATTTTACGCTTCATCAAAGAAAGCTTATCGACAAACAACTTACCTACAAGGTGATCAGTTTCATGTTGAATAACTATGGATGAAAAACACTCTGTGGTTTTCGTGAAAGGCTTCCCCTCAAAATCTTGTGCTTCAATAGTGATCTTTACTGAACGCGGCACTTTAGCAAAAACCCCCGGCAAGCTTAAACAGCCTTCCTCAACTAAGGTATTCCCTTCTGTATAGGTGATTTTAGGATTTATCAAATAGTCATTCACTTCTTCTTTCTCTCCAACCGTTTTGTAAACGAGAACATTTTTCAAAACCCCCACCTGTGGCGCCGCAAGACCAATCCCATTAGCCTTGTCCATCGAAGAGTACAGTTCTTCAATAAATTTTTTCATAGGCGAACCGAACTCATGAGATTCAACAGGAGAAGAAACTTTCCGCAAAACATCATCTGGGTAAAAAAGAATATCTTTCAAAAGAAACCTTACTGAGACCATTGGGAAAAACTTGTCAAGCTTTCTTGAAAAAATTTTACAAAATTTTGCTATTTTAAAAAACAACAAACTATTTTAAAAGTTCTTTCAACAAAGTCCCTGCGTTATTCCGCAAAAATCTACTCTCTATCAACCTAAAGTTTAGACAAAGAAACTTCTGCACAATCTCAAATGACAAAATTAAAAAAAATCCAAGAAGAAATGTGTAAAATTGTGTAGAAACTCCACATATCGAGATGTCTGCAAAGTCGATCGCATCCTTTTCGGTTATTTGACATTAGAAAGATTTAAGTCTTTTAGCAAAACCTGAAGCATATCCAAAATACGGTTTGACAATAAAAGGCTAAAACAGGCTAAATCTTCTAAAAATAATAACTATCCTAGACTTTGCAAGATTCTCACGCTAGATACAAACAATATACCACAATACCCTTGAAAAATCATTAACTTTAACATTTCTTCCTATAAAAGCTCTTATGAAAAGAGTTCGAAAAAATATAGAACATGAAATAATTACAAACGACCCCTTATGCTTTATTGAAAGAAATAAGACTTTTTAGAAATGACATGTTTTTTTTTAAAGAACATCAGGAAAGATTATCTAACATTTCGCAAACGTGTCAATCTATGTCAAAGTCCTAAGGTCACAGAAGGTCCAGTTGATCAAGAAGGTTTTGTTTCATGTTTTCATATTTTTTACGCCTATCAATCTCTTTTTCAACAACTTCCTTGGGAGCCTTATTCATAAAGGCAGAATTAGAAAGCTTACCCGCAATTTTACTTATCTCTATCTCAACTTTTTCTAGTTCGCGGTTCAAACGTTTTTTTTCAACATCCGTATCAATCAATCCCACCAAGGAAACATACAAAGTTCCATAGTCACGGACAATAGCACGAGAGTCTGCAGGCTTTTCAAAATCCACGCCAATCTCTAAAGAAGAAAGTTTTGCAAACTTAGAGAGAATATCTTTCCGACCCTCCAATAAGGTTTTAGTTTGCTCCTGACGACAATCTACGATTAAACAAAGTTCTTTATTTAAAGGAAGCTTTAATTCTCTACGAACATTTCTGGTCGACTGAATAACATCTTTAATAAGAGAGAACTCTTTTTCCACTTCTTCATCAATCAAGTCTAAAGAGAGCTCTGGCCACTCAGAAACCACAATCGAAGATTTTTTTTTAGTTAAAGGCAGTAAGTGCCAAATTTCTTCGGTAATAAAAGGCATAAATGGATGCAAGCAAAGCATCGATGTGTTCAATACATTCAAAGCAAATTTTTGAGTTTCAACTTCACCTATACGGCTTTTAATCAACTCTACATACCAGTCGCAAAAATCATGCCAAATAAAATCATAAAGACAGTTAACAGCGTCATTAAAGCGAAACTTTTCAACAGACTCGCTAACGGTGGCGATCATCCTATGCAATCTAGATAAAATCCACTTATCAAAAATATCTACAGGTTTCGGGGAAAAATCCTCCTCTTGCTCCGAAAGAGTTTCATCCACATTCATCGATAAAAACCTCACCGCATTCCAAATCTTATTAGCGAAGTTTCGACCTAAAACAAATTTCTCGGAAGACAGTTGCACATCTTGACCTAAAGGTGCCAACATTAGCAAACTGAACCTTAAGGCATCTGCACTGTACATCTCTACCGATTCTAAAGGATCGATAGCATTGCCAAGAGATTTACTCATTTTTCGACCTTGATCATCTCTCACCACTCCGTGAAGATAGACTCTCTTAAAAGGAACTGTATCTGTAAATTCTAATCCAGCCATTATCATCCTAGAAACCCAGAAAAATAAAATATCAGGAGCTGTAACCAAAGTTTGAGTAGGATAAAAATCTTCCAAATCTTTTGTTGCGTCTGGCCAGCCTAAAGAACTAAAAGGCCAAAGCCAAGAAGAAAACCATGTATCTAAGACATCTTGCTCTTGCCTTATATTCACAGAACCACAACCTGAGCATTTTTCAGGGTCATCTAATTCCACTGTCTGCTCATCACAGTCATCACAATACCAAACAGGTATTTGGTGACCCCACCAAATTTGACGAGAAATACACCAGTCACGTATATTTTCTAGCCATTCTGTATAAATTTTTGTCCATTTCTTGGGGTAAAAAGAAACCTTGCCATCTCTCTCTGCCTGCAAAGCCCTCTCTGCCAAAGGTTTCATTTTTACAAACCATTGCTTTGAAGCTTTGGGCTCAACAATCGTATCGCACCGATAACAATGCCCCACCGAGTGCATATGACTTTCAATTTTCACAAGTATACCTTGCTTTTTTAAGTCTAAAATCAGTTTTTCACGACATTCAAATCTGTCCAGCCCATCGTACTGACCAGCATTTTTCATTTTGGCATTATCTGTCATTACAAAAGACCATGTCAATCCATGCCTCTTGGCCATTTCAAAATCATTAGGATCATGTGCCGGCGTCACTTTAACTAAACCTGTTCCAAAGTCTGGATCAACATGTTCATCTTCAATAACAGGAATCTTCTTTCCTAAAATAGGTAAAATCAAGCTTTTACCTTTCAAATATTTGTACCGTTCATCATTAGGATTCATAGCTACAGCAACATCACCAAACATCGTCTCAGGACGGGTTGTCGCAACCTCTATCCATTCTCCTGAAGACTCTCCACCCTCTAAAGCGTATCTTAGATGATACATCGCCCCTTTAAGTTCTTTGTGCTCAGATTCCTCATCAGACAAGGCTGTTCCGCAGCGCGGACACCAATTCACAATATAGTAGCCTCGGTATACCAACCCCTTCTCATAAAGCATATAAAAGCAACGGCGAACAGCTTTTGAAAGCCCTTCATCCATTGTGAAACGCTCTCTTTCCCAATCACAAGAAGCTCCTAATTTTTTAAGCTGGTCTACAATCCTATTGCCGTGTTTTTCTTTCCAAGCCCAAACTTCCTTCACAAAAGCTTCCCTACCAAGATCTTCTTTGGTTTTTCCTTGTTTTTTGAGAGATTTTTCAACAACATTTTGAGTGGCGATACCCGCATGATCCGTCCCAGGCACCCACAAAGCTTTATCCCCTTGCATTCTTTTAACTCTGACCAATACATCTTGGATTGTCGAGTTTAGAGCATGTCCCATATGCAAAAACCCTGTCACATTGGGAGGAGGAATAACTATCGTATAGGAACTAGCTTTCGCCAAAGGAGATGGCTGAAAATAACCTTTTTTCAAAGATTCCTCATACCATTTCTTCTCGACTTTTTTGGGATCATAAAGCTTTTCTAAAACATCCATTTCTAACGAAAACTCCTCAATTCTCTTTGACTTCAGAAGCAGATGCCATTGGGGTCTGCAAACAATACGTGACACTGTCTAAAAGGGCTATCCAGCTAGCTTCAACAATATTGCTAGAAACACCCACGGTGGACCATGACCGACTACCATCACATGATTTTATTAAAACACGAACTTTAGCTTGGGTAGCTTCTTTCGCATTAAAAACACGCACTTTATAATCCGTCAAATAAACTAATTTTAAAGAAGAGTAATAAGGCAGTAGCGCTTTACGAAGAGCACTATCCAACGCATGAATAGGTCCTTCTCCATTCGCCATCACTTGTTCATTTTTATTAAAAACATCAATATCAACCGTTGCCTGTGTGCTTATTTCCTGTTGGTCTTTACTATTAACAAAAACAGAAAAAGAATTCACCTCAAAAAATGATTTCGCCGTTCCAAAAAAGCGACTCATCAAAACCTGTAAGGAAGCATCCGCTCCTTCAAAAGAATAACCTTGGTTTTCCAAGTTTTTAACCTCTTCCACTATAGCAAGGATCTTATCAGACTTTTCATCGACATTTTCAAAGCCAAACATCTGAGCTTTAAGCACAAGATTGCTCTTTCCAGACAGCTCTGATATCAAAATGCGCCTTTTATTCCCAATTATCTCTGGATCTATATGTTCAAAAGTCTTCACATTCTTTTTCACAGCATTCACATGCATGCCACCTTTATGTGCAAAGGCACTTCTCCCAATATAAGCAGCTCTATCATTGGGCACCATGTTCGCCAGTTGATCAATATAGTATGAGGTTTCAACAAGCTTAGAAAGATTTTCACCTTTCAAACAAGGATAGTGCCCTTTTATTTCTAAACTGGGTATCAAAGAGCACAAGTTAGCATTCCCACACCGCTCACCATAGCCATTTATCGTTCCCTGCACTTGTGTAGCTCCAGCTTCAACAGCCATCAATGTATTAGCAACGGCTAACTCCGAATCATTATGGCAATGAACACCAACAGGCTTATCAAACTTTTTAAGAACCATCTCAACATGATCTTTCACATCCCAAGGCATTCTTCCACCATTAGTGTCACACAAAACCAACCAATCTGCTCCACCATTGATAGCGGCTTCCAATGTCTTATAAGCGTATTCTTCATTCGCTATCGCACCATCAAAAAAGTGCTCCGCATCATAGACAACTTCATGCCCATGACTCTTTAGGTAAGCAATAGATTTTTCTATGATATTAAGATTATCTTCTAGGGTTGTTTTAAGAACTTCCTTAACATGAAAATCCCAAGACTTTCCAAAAATAGTTATAACAGGAGCCTCAGATTCTAAAAGCATATTTAAATTATTATCTTTTTCAGGAAGAACACCTTTGCGAGCAGTACTCCCAAATGCAGCCATCTTAGCATTATTCAAAGAGACATTTTTCATTTTTTCAAAAAAATAGGCAT
Source organism: PVC group bacterium (ex Bugula neritina AB1) (assembly GCA_001730085.1). Taxonomy (GTDB): domain Bacteria. The sequence continues at coordinate 22,932 of MDLB01000106.1, read as the reverse complement.
CTTTGGGATTAGAACCAGGCCATCCCCCCTCAATAAAGTCCACACCAAGGTCGTCAAGTTTCTGAGCAACCCGCACCTTATCTTCACCATTAAAAGAAACACCTTCTCCTTGGCTACCATCTCTCAAAGTTGTATCATATATATATATTTTATTTTTTTTTGTTTCATTCATAATTTCATATTATGAGGGATTTTTCACCCATCTCCGTATACGTTTTTGATCAAATTGAACCTTTACAAAGCAACTGCAAGCCCTTTAAAATTCAAAGTATCCGAAATGCTTTTAAACATCCTCAACTCTTTTCTAACTCAAAAGCCTTGTGTAAAGCCTGAACCGCAAGATCTCCTTTATCTTGATCAATCACACATGAAATTTTGATTTCAGACGTACTGATCATTTCTATATTGATGTTTTTATCGGCCAAACAGCGAAACATTTTAGCCGCAATCCCTGAGTGCCTTCTCATACCTACACCAACTAAGGTCAACTTTGAAACATTCTTTTTGAAAATAACTTCCTTAGCCTCTAAATCTCTAACTGCTTCTTTGGAAACGAGAATAGTGACATGTAAATCTTCTTCCTTCACCGTAAAAGAAATATCAGTAAAGCCTTCCACACTAACATTTTGAATAATAATATCTATATTAATATTAGCCTCCGCCAAACATGTGAAAACTTCTGCCGCCATACCTGGACGATCAGGAACACCCACGAGGGTGACTTTCGCTTCATTTTTATTTAAAGCCACACCTGTTATGGTTATTTCTTCCATTTTTTTTACATCCTTCTCAATAAGAGTTCCAGCATTTTGCTCATCAAAACTAGACTTCACATAAACTTCCAAGTCATATCTTTGAGCCAATTCAACCGAGCGAGCATGCAAAACTTTGGCTCCCATACTTGCTAACTCCAACATCTCTTCATACGTAATTTTTTTCAAGCACCTAGCATCCGAAACTATCCTAGGATCTGCCGTATACACTCCACTAACATCTGTTAAAATTTTACAGCACTGAGCTTTTAAAGCAACCGCCAAAGCAACCGCAGAAAGGTCTGAACCTCCTCGCCCAAGAGTCGTGATATCTTTTTCCTTATTCAAGCCTTGATATCCCGTAATAATAACAATTTTTCCCTCTTGAAGATGAGTCTTAATCCTTTGGGTATCGATATCTAAAATCTGTGATTCACTATGAAAAGAGTCTGTCAAAATATTGGCTTGCATCGCATTTAATGAGATCGCTTGCCCTCCAAGCTCTTTAATAGCCATTGACAGCAAAGAAACAGAAACCTGCTCTCCTGTTGACAGCAGCATATCCAACTCTCTCTTACACGGCCTAGGGCTTATTTCTTGTGCGAGAGAAATAAGCGTATCTGTCGTCTTCCCCATTGCTGAAAGAACAACAACCAGATCCACATCTTTTTCTTTCTCTTTCATCAACCGGTATGCAACATTTTTTATCTTGTCAGATGTTGCAAGTGACGAACCTCCATATTTTTGAACAATCAACGGTCTCATATATGTCCTTATGTTGTTAGCTCCAAGGTTGCCCTCAAATCAAATTCATTAATACTTTAATATAGTTATTAAAACGTTGCACCCTTAAAAAAAACAGTGGGCTACTCTCAAAACATTCATGTATGTTGAAAATCATGGCAGTAAAGCTCATCATCTTTTTTAAAGTATAGAGGCCTTTAACAGAGTGACGATTTTGAAAAAACATACCTAATATTAAGGATACGAACTTTTATCAAAATAACAAACTAGATTTAAACCCCTTCCCTTCGTAAAAATATGGGGTATTTCGCAACAATCTAATATTCTAAAAATTTCCTAGGTCCGCCCCTAACATATAATGGAGGATTGACCTTGTGACTTTAATTAGGCACTAGCGATACTTGCTTCCAAGAAGAATCTGAAAGTCCTTCTCATCAGGTCATAAGTTCGGAAAATCCTCCCCCTATTAAGACACAAGCATTTACATTTTAAAATGCCTATTTTTTTTAGACGATAGTATTTTAACACAAAAGACTCTCATGCTCTAGCAAAGCTAAAAAATCATCTTAACTTACTATTCCTCCCTTAAATCCTTCCCAACTCTCATTAACAAACTCAAAATGATTACCCCACAGTAACGAGATTTTTAAAAGAACAACAAAAAAGATTATGCCGTACTTTTCAACAATCTAACTCTATTTTTAGAATAGGGTGCCTATTTGAAATTGTTCAGAGATTTCATTTTTGTGATAGAATTTAGCTTCCGGGTGTCTCCTTAGAACTTTGAAACCTCTGCAACACTCTACACCCGACTTGCTCTCCTAAGTTTACTTAGTCACTTTTACTTGTAAACTCTAAGAGAGTCGAGAATAACACTTAAACTAATGCAACATTCATCCTTGAATAACAATTAGGCCGTGGAGGACTTAAATAAAGTGAATGACATCGAAGTCGTTGGAGCCAAAGAGCACAATTTAAAAGACATTTCTGTCATTTTTAATAGATACAAGTTCATTGTTGTCACAGGGCTTAGCGGCTCAGGAAAATCATCCTTAGTCATGGATACCGTATACGCAGAAGGTCAACGTCGATACGTCGAATCTCTTTCTCCTTACGCGCGCCAGTTTTTAGGTCTTATGGAAAAACCAAATGTCGAGCATATAACAGGGCTCTCTCCGGCTATCGCTATTGATCAAAAGTCAACAAGTAAGAACCCTCGTTCAACGGTTGGAACAATGACAGAGATTTACGATCATATTCGACTTCTTTATACTCATCTAGGCCAACCCTACTGCCCGAAATGCTCTTTGCCTATAACACAAACTTCTATCAGTCAAATCATCGACAAAATCCGAATAAGCGCTCTCAATAGCTCAATCGCTGACAAAGCGATGATCCTTGCCCCAATCATTCGAGGCGTAAAAGGAGAACATAAAGAAGTTTTTAAAAAACTACGCAAAGAAGGGTATCTACGTGTTCGGGTTAATGGAGACATTCACTCTCTTGAAGAAAAAATCACATGTGACAGATACAAAGTTCACCATATAGAGGTGGTTGTCGATCGCCTAAAAACACCTTTCACAGATGAAGAACGTCTCGCAGATTCTGTTGAAACAGCGATTAAGTTAAGCCAAGGCCTTGTTATCATTCATACCTCAACAAAGGAATCTTTATATTCAGAAAATTTTTCTTGTTTGGCATGTGGGTTTAGCTTTAAGGAAATTTCGCCTAGACTTTTCTCTTTTAACAGCCCCTATGGCGCATGCTCGGACTGTGGAGGCCTAGGCAGTCGATCCTCTTCTAAAAATCAATATTGGCTAATGAGACGTTATAAGAAAACACAATCTGAGTCTGTGAAAGAAAAAATTGAACAAGAGATGTCTTCCATGGTTTGTAAAACATGCGAAGGTAAAAGGCTAAACTCAGCGGCTTTAAGTATAAAAGTCAAAGATCTAAATATTTTTGATATCACAACTTTATCCATACATGAAGCTTACAGCTTTATAAAAAAAATCACCTTAAGCGAACAGGAAAAAAAGATCGGGGATAAAATCCTACAAGAAATCCTAGGTCGACTATCTTTCCTTATAAATGTAGGCTTAGAATACCTAACTTTAGACCGTTCAGCATCGACTCTTTCAGGAGGAGAAGCTCAGCGTATCCGACTAGCAACCCAAATAGGTTCAGGGCTTGTAAATGTTCTCTATGTCCTTGATGAGCCTAGCATAGGTCTTCATCAAAGAGATAATGAGCGACTCCTTGAAACCCTAGAAAATCTCAAAAACAAAGGCAACACTTTAATCATTATCGAACATGACGAAGACACGATGACTAAAGCTGATCAGATTATCGATATCGGACCTTTAGCAGGGATTCACGGTGGAGAAGTAACCTTTTCTGGGACATACAAAGAGATCCTTTCTTCTAAAACATCTCTAACAGGACAATACTTAAGTGGGAAAAAAAATATTCCTCTTCCTGATAAAAGAAGAGTCGGAAACGGAAACTTTTTATCCGTAGAAGGTGCCAAGCACAATAACTTAAAAAATATCAGTGTCAGTATTCCTCTAGGATGCTTTGTATCGATCACAGGTGTTTCCGGATCAGGAAAAAGCACTTTGGTTCATGAAATCATCCATAAAGGTCTCATGCAAAAAATCCATAAATCAGAAATCAAGGTTGGTAACTTTGATAAAATTTCCGGATACGAAAACATAGACAAAGTCATTTTAATCAACCAATCCCCTATCGGGCGAACACCTCGATCAAATGTTTCAACCTATATTGGTTTATTTTCACACATCCGTCACTTTTTTGCCTCTCTGCCAGAATCTTCAGCAAGAGGATATCAACTCGGTCGATTTTCATTCAATATTAAAGGTGGAAGGTGTGAAACTTGTCAAGGGGCAGGCCAGCTAAAAATGGAAATGCACTTTATGCCTGATATTTATGTGACATGTGAACAGTGTAAGGGGAACCGCTTTAACCCCGAAACTCTTCAAGTTAAATACAAAGGGCACTCTATTGCTGATGTTTTGGCTTTATCTGTGGAAGAAGGTTTATCTTTTTTTAAAAATATACCCAATATTTATAAACCATTGAAAACTTTAAGTGATGTTGGGCTCGGATATATTTCTCTTGGCCAGTCCGCAACAACACTCTCGGGAGGAGAAGCTCAACGGATAAAGCTTTCCAAAGAGCTCACAAAGCGCTCCACAGGCAAAACGCTTTATCTCCTAGACGAACCAACAACGGGTCTCCACTTTGACGACATAAAGACGCTTCTAAAAGTTTTAAACTTACTTGTTGATAAAGGCAACACGGTTTTAGTGATTGAGCATAACCTTGATGTCATCAAAGTTTCCGATCATATTGTTGATCTGGGCCCAGAAGGAGGTTCTGAAGGAGGACATATCGTTGCTAGAGGATCTCCCGAAAACATTTCTAAAGTTAAAAAGTCACACACAGGTCTTTATTTGAAAAGATATTTCAAAAGTTCATAAAAAAATAAGGAATAAAAAATGAAAAAAATATCAAAAACCCCTAAAGGATTCACTCTCATTGAACTACTTGTTGTTATTGTTATCATTTCTATCGTGGGTGCTATAGCATACCCTCAAACAATGAAACATATTTCCAAAGCTAAGCAAACTTCTTGCCAAACACAAATCGAGATTTTTTCAGCGACATTAGACAATTATTATCTCGACAACAGTCATTACCCCTCAACAGAACAAGGTTTAGAAGCTTTACGAACAAAGCCAGAAACAGAACCTTTGACTCCTGACTGGAATGGCCCATATATAAAGAAAAACATCCCGCTTGACCCTTGGGGAAAACCCTACATTTATAACTCTCCGGGTCTTCAAAACCCAACCTCTTTTGACATCATAAGTTATGGAGCCGATGGCGCAGAAGGTGGAGAAGGCATTGATAAAGATATTGTTAATTGGAAATCACTGAAAGATGCTTGATTGCCACAAAAAAGGGTTCACTTTGATAGAGCTTCTTATCACACTTACTATCTTAGCCATAGTGCTGGGTACTGCTGCGCCTCTTCTTGTAAACACGAGAAATAGTTACACAACCAAAATTTTCATCAAAAAGCTAAACACTCTCCTCAATCATGTTCAGAATTCAGCACTTACATTGCACAAAACCTACCGGATCACCCTAGACTTTCATGATTATAAAGTCCTCCTAGAAAACCGCAACTCAAACAACTGGGTAAAAGTGATCCATTTTTTTAGAAAAGATTTTAAAATCCCTCGTATTTTTCTTTTAAATGAAGAAAAAATAGACCTCCGTGAAACATATTTTATTATAAATGTATCTCCCGACGGCATTTACACTCCTATAACATTACCTCTTTTAATCAAGAACATTCCTCATGATTTAATAGTTGATCCAAAAAAAGAGAGCCCCATCACTCTCTCAAAAGAAATTTTACCTACTCACTATGACAACTTCGACCCTCCTAAAAACTTTCTTAACTCTCCTACGAAAGAGCCTGTCAAATGAATGAGAATGGTTACGCCCTTATCGAAACTTTAACAACTTTCGTGATAGCGTCACTCACTTTAACTCTTTTTATACAGTTTTTCTTTATACACACACGAAACTCACACAAACATGAAAATTTTTTTTTCCAACCCATTGATTTACAAAACCATATCTTGGAACAAAAAGACAATCAAAACTCTCTCAGCGCCCCTAAAACTCAAAAAACCCTTGAAAGAAAGCTTTTAGATGGAAAAATAAATGAATACTCTTTTTTATTAGAGGGGAGCCCTTACCCTTCAGTCGTGTCCATTTTCCATAGAAAAGAAGCCTCTGATAAAGAGTCTGAAGGTTCTGATGATGCATATTACTATGAATATGAGGAAAGTGATGAGGATCATGATGAAATCTAGTCGAGGAATGACTCTTGTAGAAGTTATCGTTGCGATCACCTTAGGGTCCATTGTGACATCCTCTATTGGAGGAACATTCTATCTTTCACTCAAAAGTTATCAAAAAAATTTAAACTCTAATTATTTTTCATCATCTTTACTTCTTTTACACTCTTTTCTATTAAAAAACCTAGAAAGCCTTTTCCACTCAACAAACGATCCTTCTATTGATTTTGAAGGAAACTCTTCTCATTTTTCTTTTATAAGCCTTCAAGAAAATTCTCAAGGTATTTTTAAACGACAAGTCTCTCTAAACTTTGTTGCAGATAAAAAAAAATTAGAGTTCATCATTTCCCCCGTAAAAAATACCCAGACACACAAAAAAAATATTACTCCTGCGCCTATCCTTAAACATGTCATAAGTAACGTTACCGATGCTCGATTTAGCTATTACAGTGCTTCGACAAACGCATGGGCAAGCACACCCCAATCAAAAAATGAGTACCCTCTATACATCCGTGTTGAGATAAACTCTCCTTTAGTAAAAAATGGTAAAAAACTAGTTTTTGAGGTATTACATGGTCAAAAAATCTAATCCGAAAGGTTTCATTCTCATTTACACCTTATGGATTATCAATATCCTCACGGTACTCACGGCTTGTTTGTCTTTTTTATTTGAATCAAACAAAAGTCTTGTACAAAAACACCAACAATCCTTAATCCACAAACAATACCTGAAAAACGGCTTACAAATCGCTATATCGAAAATCAAAGCACAAAAATCTCATGCCAAAAGCTCTCTTATAGATCTCACAGAGACCATCTTGTATGAGAAAACAAATATTGTAAATACTATTACGGTCCGAGATATTGGCAGTCGTCTAAATGTTAACTTTCACCCCTTGGAACTTCTCCAACAAGTTCCAGGAATAGACTCGCATGTTTTAGGCAAAATAAGAAAAACACATCGACAAGGTCAATTGATCACTCATTTATCTGATATCGACCCTTATTATAAAAATAAAAAATGGAGCCAATTTTTAACCACGCACGGGAACCCTTCTTTAAACTTCTCCACAATTCCTCAAATACTGCTTTTTTTTAAAAATCAGAAGGTTTCACCCAAAGACCTTCTACTCATAGAGAATTACTTATCTGACCTGTTTAACGATCAACGCGATCATGATAAGAAAAAAGAAGATACGGACTTCACTTCTTCATGGGATTTCGATAACGACTTAAAAGATGAAACTTTGGAAGATAAGCATGTGAAAACTCTTTTAACAAAGCATATTAATCAAAAATCTTCTATCAATGTCAATGAGGCCCCAGATGAAGTTCGAGACATCATTTTAAAGCATATCGGACTCTCTCTAGAAAAACGTTCTTTTTTAAAAGATTTTCTAAAACAAAAACACCTTTTTTCGAAGATAATTGAAAACTCTCAAGATTCAGAGCAACAGCTCACCTTGGATGAAGAAGTCCTCCAAACCATAGAAAAACATTTGTCTTTTGAGACATCTTTTTATAAAATCATACTCACTTTGACGGAAGAAAACTCTAAAGAAATATTTTTTAAAGCTGAAGCTGTTCTTGAAAGAGTGTTCACACTTGACAAAAACAATCATATCAAAATCATTAGTTGGGTAATGATCAATCATGATTAAAAATTTTCTATCTAAATTAGATTTTAGCACTATCGGGTGCGTAGAGATCAATGATCACTTTGTCTCTGCTTTCAAATGTTCCTCCCAAGGGACCGAGCCTAAAATTTTAAGTTACGCGATCGAGTATTTCACCGACTCTCCCTCTTCAGAGGAAATCGCAACAAAAATACGTCTCATATTAAAAAAGTGCCAAATCTCTGCACGAAACACTTGGGTTTTCCTTCCTACCTCAGAAGTGATGATAAAAGAGATATCTCTTCCACCAATGGACACCCCTTTGATAAGAAAAGCTCTCTCTTTTGAATTAAAAAGCCATACCCCTTTCGAAATCTCTAATATTTTTTATGATTTCACAAGGCTTGACTTGAGCAGCCCTCATCATACACATATATTGGTCAGCATGATACCAAAGAAACAGTTTCAAAAGAATCAAGATAAGTGGTTAGACTATGGCTTAAAATCACCTCTTATAGCTTTAAAACCTTTATCTCTCGGAGCGTATTACGCTTATCATTCAAAAACTTTTAAGGAAGAAACCGTCCTTTTGATAGATTTAACAGACCCAAACCTAAACTATATTCACATTTTTCATGAAGGGATGTTGCGATTTTCAAAGTCTTTTAATGATCATATCGAAACTTCAAGTTGGCAAGAAGAAAAGCTTGACTCTGATTTATATCAACCCATTTTTGAACAAATAGAGACAGCCTTAAGCTATTATGAAACTTTTGAATTTTCCTCTCGGCCAAAACACTTAAAAATTCATACAGTTAAAGACATCTCGGACCCTTTACTCGATCATATATGTAAAAATTTACAAATGCATAATATATTTTTAGAGCATACAATCGACAAAGAGTACATCCTCCCCTTCGGGCAAGCCCTATCGATAATAAATGGACCTACTCACCTACCTCTTCGCGGCGAAGAAAAAGACTCTCATTTTTTAAAAAAATACTCTTCTTCCATATCTTACTTTTTGGCCGGACTACTTTTGATACAGATCAGCTTTCTCTTCCACCCTTACAAATATTTTTCTAAACTTTGTCCTATCAAAAAAAAGATCTCTCAATTAGAGCCTTCTGTCAAAAAGTCAAAACATTTACAAAAAAAACTTCGTGCAGAAATCAAAAAAACTAATACACATATAAACTTGAGCAGCAAAAAGTCATATTTAACATTCCTAATAAGTATTTTAAATAAATATTTGCCACCTGAATCACATATTACCAACTTATCAAAAGAAGATGATGGCAAGATCATTTTAAAACTTTGGGGGCCAAATAAGTCTTCTGTGCTTAAAAGCTTAAAGCTATGCTCTCATATACAATCTTTAACAGTTGAGTCTATCCCTACTAAAAACTCTTTATATTCTCAAAAATTTTATTTGTTAGCATCTTTTTATTTTTCTTTTTTACAAGGAGAAGTTCGTGAACAAAAATAAATTTTTCAATAGCGAGATCATCCTCCCTGTGACTTTATTCATCTTTGTGCTCTTAATATCCATACCTATGGCTTATTTACTAAAAAAGGACACATCCATAGATCATCTTTCTTTGCAGCGTCAAAAGCTTCAATCTTACAAAAATCTATCCTCAAATAAGAAGCTTTACACTCAAGATTTAAAAAAGTTCAAAACCTTCCTAAAGAACTCTCGGATCAAAGAACTAGAAATAAAATCTATCCCCGAAACTCATGCCTTCATTTTAGACTTTCTTCATGAGTTTTTAACAGATAATCAACCTAACACCCTTATTCATTATACTTTTGGAAAAACAAAACCCTTAAAAAATAACCTTGTTATCATACCTGTGGATATAGAGTTTATATGTGAAAAAGATACTCTTTTATATATGATCGACAGCATCGAAAACAATGACTTCGATATCAATATTGACCACTTTGACTTAGAAAACCGATTCTCTTCTGGCGTCTATGGAACCATGAGGTTAAGTTTTTGGGGGAACCTCCCAGGTGCTTCCATAAACCCCATGAGTAACTAAGCCCTTCTGAATAAAACAAAACCTCAGGCTATTCCTGTTTAGACAACTCCCCTCTTGTTTTAGAACATCTTTTTCTCTATCCACTCCCCCATAGGAAAAAATTTTAGACCCTTCAGATAGCAGTCTATCTCTCCAATTATAATAGGTTTGTTGAGAAATCCCATATTGATTGCATAATTCCCCCAAGCTTACATTCCCCTTTATTCCCTCAAGTACAATTATTAACCGTTCTTTTGCTTTATATTTTTTCTTATTCATTTCCATTTCTCCTTGATTATTATCTCTTTCTAAGGAAAAATATTCAAAAAGTTTTTTGCTTTCTTAACGTATAGCAGTATAAGTATTCAAAGTGTTGATCAAGCTAGGGATATTATTGAACTAAGAAGCCGGAAGCCTTTTTTGCAGTGCATTGAAGAGTACGATGATTTTTTTCTTGAACAAATAGGCTTGCGTTATGATAGAAAATAAGCTTCAATTGAAATTGCTAATGAAGCGACTTTTAAAAAATATGCAGGAACCCAAAGAGAAGCAGTTTTAACTCTTTTAGGAGATAGATATGTTATATTTTTTAAAAGAGCTCAAGCACCTTAAAGAAATCTTTTGCAATAATTTTAATTTACATGATATATATATTTAAAAATTTAATATTACCTATAGATTTTTTTTGAACTGATCAGGGGACTTAAGAAGTTCTTCCTTTCTTTAGTACTCCCAAAAGGAGCCAACCACTTGTGAGAAATCTTTTAATTATCAGGATTCCAATATTATGAAAAGTATTTTGATTTTATTTTTCTTAGTGCACTCTTATTTAGCTTTAACACTAGCTCCTCATTCAAATTTTGAAAGTGAAACAACAGAATCCTCTCCCGTATCTAAGACAAAAATCCTTTCTTTTAGGGTCACCCAGAGCAACTTATCGGATCATTTTGAAGTTTTATACGAGAAAGTACAGCGAATTCAAAAGTTAACAGATGATGAAATCAGAAATCTCAAATCTGAAGAAATAATTTTAAATCTATTCATTTTAGATATAACTAACTATATATATATTAAAAATGCTCATTTCTTTAATCAAATAAAGTCTAAACAGGCACCAATAGAACCTCGTTACACTATTCAAAGTAATATTATTAATATAAAAAAAAAATTAAATAGCGAAGCAAAAAATCAATCAATACAAACAGAAACTCAATCAAGCAAAACAGAAAATACTCAAAATCTCGATAAAGATATGGAAATTAATGTATACACAAAAGACACTCAAACTACTATAATGTCTATTTGTCATCTTAATGGAACTTTGGACCTATCCGTTCAATTACACGTAGACCAAAAATTCGCAAATGAAGATATTTTTAAAAAGTTAAAAGTAACAGAAAATCAGATCACCTCACGATCTTTCAAACAAACGGCTCCCTCTCAATCAGGTAGACAAAGTTCACCTTCTAAACCTACACCTCAAACTACAAGCAAAACATTTGAGTCTTGCTATCACGACATAAAGATTAGAGCTCATAACAAGGGACCTGTTGATAAAGAGAGCGTTTTAGCTCAACTTGAAAAGAAAGATAAGCAGCAACCTATCGATTATAACGATTTTTTCCAAAAGCTTTCCGTTTTTCAAAAAATCCACTCCACCTTAGATCCTCTCGCTGCTATAACCGAGCTCATCTCTCTTGTCGCTTTATTAGAAAACTTACGACATGGCTATTTCGAAATAACGGACTCTACTCTTCAAGAGAATCTTTCTCCTATTTTAACGGAAGCTTTCGATAAACTTAAACCTATTTACAACTATTATATTAGTAATAAATATATTAAAGAGAATTTTAATGAAAATAAAAACGTTTTCTATTGGACAGTTGAGCACAAACTTAAAAAAAAATGGGGTCCTCTTCATAAAAACCTTTATCAAATACATTTGAAGCCTATACCTCAAAGGGATCCTGCAAAGATTCAATCTGTAAGAAAAATCAAAAAAATATCTTTTATAAGAAGAATCCCTCTAACTGATCAAAATAAGAGAGCATACCTTAATGATCTCCAATCCTACATAACCCTCTGTAAACATCTAAAAGACACAAATCAATCTATAGGTCAAGAGCTTCTTGATCTGATCACTACCCTTACCAAGAAAGTCAAGGAAGCTTCCGAATTAGAACCTTATCTAAATATCCTTGTTGAGTCTGGAAAAATCTCTTATTTAACTCAAGATGATGGTGATTGCGCCATTCATGCTACCAGCTCTTCCAGACCAGAGGGACGCTCTGCTGAGCTACAAACTCCATTGTACGTCGAACAAGATGAAAAAATAGACACAATAAGAAGCAGGTTCTCAGCCTTTTTTATGGAATTAAGCCTCTACGATAATTTCGAAGATTTTACTAATTTAAAAAATACGCAACCTTCTGTTTACTACTATGCGATCTCTGTCATAACAAATATTTTGCAACAGAATATTGAATCTACCTCGTTAGAAGCCTTAATATCTATTTTTCCTATATTAGCTCAAAAGATAGTTGACTTTATCAGCATTTCTACTGAGGGAACGTCCGAACGCGAAAACTTTATACTCAACATGTTTAAAAGTGAGGCAGAACCCTTTGAGGTAGTATCCTTTAGAAAATTTCTATTGGCTATTGCACAAGTTTTTTCTACTGATTCCTACTATTTAACCCTAGATGATTTATTCTTCTTAAAAGAAATTATTAATAAAAATATTATTGTATACTCAGATGAGGGGCAACGTGAGTATTATTATGGTCACGATCCAAACGCTTGTGAAACTATGTATATTAAATTAGACAGTGGCACCACGCATATCGAAGCAATACCGCCTGAATATGAAAGAAAGTCGCTCACTTTCTCTTTTGATCCT
>MDLB01000106.1:0-9347 GCA_001730085.1 PVC group bacterium (ex Bugula neritina AB1) | reverse complement strand
CTCTGTTCCTCCTACACAATCACCCACACCTTTATCTCCCCGAACAAGAGATCTTATTTCTGATACAGAACTTTTTTCTCCTGCTACAGATGATGTAAGAAAAGCCTCTGAAAAAATACAAGAACTTATAAAAAAAGACTCCGAAATCTTAATGCAAATACCTCGGGAGCTTAATTCGCTAGGTCTTTCGCTCCAAGACCCTGTACTATCCGGTTTATCCCGGATAGACAAACCTGTTGAAACAACTCTAGGAACTCTATTAAATGAAATAAATTTCTTCTTAAAGAATGGTAATGATTTTCTCGAAGAGACTAAATATTTATTTTATATAACAACATATTGTAAAATATTAAACCTAAAAGTTCAGACAAATCATTCTATTACAAACTTGACGAAGGCTCTAGCCAGAAAAGAAAACATGAAAAACGACCTTACAAGGCAAGGCTCACCTTCTCAAAAGGAAAAGTTACAAAATGAAATTAAAAAGGATCATAAACAGCTATTTCAATTAAAGAATTGTATTCCATATGTAAATCCTCTTATAGATTTTTTAGATAAATCTAAAAACCTCTTCGGTATAAATCTAGCAATAGAAAAAGGTTTCGATGGAGAAGAGCTTATTTTTAGATTAAACAACTCTCTCAATATGGATCACTTTAATGGGCAACGCCTCGCTATTACAGAATTTCAAATAACAAAAAGCGACGGTGAAATAATATATCTATCAGCTACTGACCCACTTCATAAATCTTATGTTCTAAAAATCACTCTTGAGGGAATGACCTCATATGAAACAAAAGGAGATAATTCATGCTTTTATCATGCTTTATCAAAAGATACTTATTTTTTATCTAATGCAAATATTACTCAAGTTAAACTAAACAATAAACATCTAAAAGAATTAAAGAAAATCATATCTGATAAAATTATTACCTATAAAACATTTCTAAATCTAAAACAAGAAAATCCTAGACTAGCTTTCTATATACAAAACTCTATTGCATCCCTTTGTAGAGCACATATCGGAGGAAATTCTACCCTTAACCTAGAGCTTTCTAACGATGATTTTGATACTCTCAACAAGGTATCATCCGCTCTAGATAGCACATCCGGCTCTGATCAACTCTCAAATACAGCGGCCCTTCAACTTTATGCCAAAGTTTGGGAAAGCGATAACCACCAACTCGATATGGGCTCTGATATTCCTCTGCTAACTTTACTCTCTGGAAAACAGTTTGTAATTGTAACAGGGGCTGACATTATGGAGACTTATCCCTCGGACAAACCATCCATCACTCTTCCATCAAATATGAACTTCCCCAACGTCAACTATATAAAGCATTCAGCAGGTATGAGCTCTTTACATTATGAAAAAGCGGCTCCTTTAAGGAAAAAATTAAAATTAAAGGTCAATACCAATACTATAGATATAAACAAATTAGAGCACTGGTTACAAACTTACATGCGACCTCTCGATGCCTCTTATCACTCACATCTGGTGGATTCTTATTTAGAAATAAGTTGTTGCCATAATAAATCATTTAATGATCTTTTTTTACTTTTAAGTTTTTTAGGTGCGAATATGTATATTAAATATCAAAATAAATATATTATTTTAAATTCTAACAATATAGATTTTGTTTATAAAAACCTACTCAAACAGGATTCCGAAGTCGAAATAGATATAAGGCCAGAAGGAGAACCCTCCTCCGTGAATATAGGAAATACATCTATTGAGAAGTTTTTGATATCTCAAGGAAATCAAAAATCACGCCTTATAGACGAAACAGGGACTTCGGAACCGTTTCACCCTTATCTTTCTCAAAGCTTTACAAGAGCTAAAGCTCTCTTGCCTACAAATATTTTTATTAATACTAACCAACAACCTATATCCGAAAGATCAGGAACTTCCCAAGGGATCAGTACTCAAGCCTCTGCACAGGGTATCTCTCCTATAAAATCACCTGAAAGCTTAAGATTAAAAATCCCTTCCAACATCGTCGATCAATTTATACAAACAATGCAACTGAAGAATAAAGATATAACAATCTCAAAAGAATCTAAAGACCCTGATAACGATAATCTCTTTATCGTAACACTTCAAAAAACCTCTACATCTATAAGTCCACTCGAAGCTTTGCAACCTTCTAAAGCTGATAAATCTGCTTAAAAGCATCCTATAGAATACACTCAACCCTTTTTTGAAAAGCGTTAAAAAAAACAAAGCTACTCTGGTTAAAAAGTCTAAAACCTTCTATAATTTTTGCAAAATACAATATAAGCTTTCTTGTTATTCTTCTAAAAAATGTTATCATTTCCCCGAAAAAATGATCTCTGTTAAAGCTACAAACTTTTTTCGAAATGGCAAACTGTCATAAAAATTCTTTCAATAAAACACCTTCTATATATTGCAATAATACTAATGTTTATTTTAAAGATAAAAAAAATAACTAATATGCTATAATCTATTTTCTTATAAACTATAAAGGAAAAAATCAATATGAAAATCATAATATTTTTATTTTTTATATCACACTCATATATATCTTTAAGCTTATCACCACCTTCACCCTTTCAAACCGAAGAAAAAGTAACGATTCCCGTTTTACTTGAGCAAGATGATCTGAACTCAGAAACATCGATAGAAAAAGACGTTACTCCAACTTTTGAAGCCTTTTATGAAAAGCTTATTTCAAAAAATATTCAAGATGAATCGAGACCTTTATTCTTTGCTGAAAAATTAGATAGTCTCACAAGAGAAAATCATGAAAAAGCTTTGGAGTATAAAAAGCTTTTTTCAAAAATATCATTATTTAAAAAATTCGAAAATTCTTTAAGTCCATTTGACGCTGTAAAGAATCTCATAAATCTTATCGCCTTATTAGAAAATTTGAAACACAACTTTAATGAACTAGAAGAATCTTCTCACACTCTCAAAGTTACTCTCACTAATCTTTTACATCTAATTTTTAAAGAAATACAACCACTCTATAATGACTATATTGTGACAAAACAATACCTTAAAGAAAGATATGATCCAGAAAGAAAAATGTTATTCTGGGAAGTTCAAACGGCTCTTACAAAATTCTTACCTCCCATAGACAAAGGCCTTTGTGAAATCCTCCTAATCCCTATCAATCGAAGTCCCCTCTCTACTGAAAAACTAACACAAAAAACAGAGAAAATATGCTTTAAACGAATCCGTTCACTCTCTTCTACTGAAAGACATAAACTAGAAGCTACCCTCAAAGATACTCGCGACAAAAAAGCTGCCATTACTTTAAAAATAAACGAATTATCTTCCATAGAAAACAATAAAAATAATCCAATTGAGCCTAATAAGGAAGAAGGCAAAACTCAACTAAAGGAATTAGGTGAAAAACTATCCGAGACAACAAATACCATAACTTCTCTTAAACGAAAATTAAAAGCACAAAAAACAGAAGAAATATATGCTACGCTTTCTCTTTCCTCTCAAAAAATCTCTTATTTAACCCAAGCGGATGGGGATTGCTCTATCCACGCTCTTTTCTCCTGTCGAAGCCAAACAAATGATCTCTTCTTAAAAAAGTATATGGCACCTCCTGAACTCGTATCAATAACGCGAACTAAGTTAAAAGATTTTTTTCGAAGTATCCAATCTTTAAAAAATTTAAAAAAATGGAAGGAACAAAAACCTCTTCATTATAACTATGTCATGAAAGTGATGGATAATATCTTCCAGGAAAATATCCAAAAAAACCCTCTTAATAAGCTTAGATCCAAGTACGGCTCACTCTCAGAAAATATGACGAACTACGGAAGCATATCTCTACTACATATTGAAGATCAAAAAACCTCCACCTTAGATAAGCAAGAAGAGTTCATCTTAACTTTTCTTAAATCCTGTAACCCTTGGTTTTTTGACTATTTTTCCTCCATCATCTCTCGCTCCTCCTATCACTTAACCCTAGATGATCTGTGGCTTTTATCTGTATTGGAAAAGAAACATATCGTTTTAGAGACAAACTACTATGGGACCTATGAATACTATTCCTCCAAACCCTTGTCACATCAACCCTCCTATATTCAACTCCATGGCTCTTCTCAACATTTCGAAGTTATCCCTACTAAACATGAACAGAAAATTATCCTTTTAGCCGTTCCTTCTGAAATTAACCGAGAAATTTTAAGCAAATGGTTAAAGTATCTCTTGTATCCATACAAAAAACGAATAGAACTTTCCTCTAAACAAGGGTTCCAAATAAAAATTTCCAATATTAACCAATTTAAGAGGATCCTCTTATTTTTCAATAAAGTCGGTTTTGAACTAATTAATACATTTAGCGAAGAACTAATTGTAAATATTGACAATATTAATGACCTATATCTCTTATTGAATGCAAAAAACTCTCTGTTTTCATTGAGAAAAAAAACAGGCTTCGATGTTAAAAGCTTACCTTCTGCAGAGGCACTCTTCAAATCCATCGGAGAAAGCTTTGTCCGTTCAAATTTATATACACAAACAATGTTTGTCAACATCGAAAACCCTTTAGAAACCTTTCTTGCTCTTAACCCTTCACCCCTAGATACCAATCTATTATTACCAAAGCCAACTTCCAGTAAATCAGGTAGTCTCTTATGTGTATCAAGAAGAAAAGCAACATCCTCATAGTTCTTAAAAACTTTTTAAAATGTGATAAAAATATGATTTTCTAAAGAGATAAGCATAACGTTTACTTGATACTTAACCTCTATTTTAATCCTTATAAAAATATATCTCTGCACTATAAAACGATATCTTTCTTCTCTAATAAAAATCGAAGATTGTACAGCGTTTTCATTTATGTTAGAATTGACGAGAAACTATGAAGTACATCATTATTTGCTTAGATGGGATGTCTGATCATCCAGTTAAAGAATTAGGAGACTTAACCCCTGTTCAGGTTGCTTCGACTCCTCATATGGATCTTTTAGCTAAAAGAGGGGTTGTTGGATCTATGCAAAACACACCTCTTGGCTTTAAAGCTGGGAGTGATGTTTGCAACTTATCTCTTCTTGGTTATGATTGTCGATCTTTTCACTCTGGAAGAGCTCCTTACGAAGCTGCTAGTATCGGGATAGAACAAAAAGAAAACGAAATCGTTTTTCGTTGTAATTTTGTAAATATCGAAGATGGCACACTTGTCGACTTTAGCGCTGACCATATCCCCTCTGAGAAATCTTCTATCTTAATAGACAATCTAAATGAAGAGCTCTCCTCTGAAGGGATAAATTTTTATGCAGGTGTGGGCTATAGGCACATCCTAAAAATAAATAATGATATTTTTCCTCATGACTTTTTAAAAATCCAATGCACTCCTCCACACGATATCATGGGAAAAAACTCTTTGGACTACTTGCCAAATGGCGATGGGTCACACCTTATTCGTGACCTTATGCAAAAAGCTCAAGATATTTTAAAACAAAACCCTTTGTATCAAAATAAAGAAACCACAGCCAATAGCATTTGGTTATGGGGTCAGGGGTCTTTACCTCAGATCAAACCTTTTTCTGAAAAATTTTCTCTCTCAGGAAGCCTTATTTCAGCTGTTGACCTCGTAAAAGGTATTGGTAAATTAGCTAAACTAGAGGTTTTGGACGTTCCAGGAATTACGGGGTACTATGATACAGATTACGAAGCCAAAGGGTTATACGCTCTAAAATCTCTAAAAGAAAAAGACTTTATTTTCGTCCATGTCGAAGCCACAGATGAGGCTGGACATAATGGTGATCCTATTGAAAAAGTTCGCGCAATTGAAAATGTTGACAAAAAAATAATAGGTCCTATCATAGACAATATAGGTGATGACTACAGGGTTTTAATCGCTCCCGATCACCCCACTCCTGTCGCTTTACGGACTCACACCGAAGAATATGTTCCCTTTCTAATGGCAGGCAAAGGTATTCCTAAAGATGGTCGATTCTCCTATGATGAAAACATTTTAAAAGAGAAAAGTGCTCCTGTTTATGATCATGGCTTTGCTCTAATAAATACCTTTTTAACATCAACTGATGTCGAAATAGATTCCCAACCTTCCTGATAAAAATTTTTTTTCATTAGATCTAATCAAGAAATCTTTCTCGATTTTTTTCATAATTAAAGTCCGAAGACATCATAAAAGCTTTAGATATAAAAAATCTAGACCGAGCGACCATATCATATAAAGAATCTCGTAGAACCCCGGGAACCCATAAAAGGACCCTCCCTGACTTTCGTCTCAACTTGATCAATATAAAAGCTATCGCCTCTGATTTTTTAAAGATCTTGCCATTATCTAAAAAAATCAGAGTATCTAAGTCACGCCTATGAACAGCAGGAACATTCTCTTTGGCAAATTTACCAGAAAGTGACGCAAAACGAAGTTCTTTTTCTCGATCCATATGAATAAGAAATCTGACCCAAAAAGAACATAGAGGACATTCTCCATCAAAAAAAACGATCGACTTAGCAGATATCAAAAAAACTCTCCTCACCTCTCGAAAACCTTGGGAATAAGAAATAACCCTATTGCGAAATGTAAGAGTTTTCGCAACAATCTCTATCGAGGAATCAACTTTCGTGCTTTTTGACAGTCCTCTTTAATTTGTTCAATCAGATCATCTTTGGAAGAAAATTTTTTCTCATCACGTAGTTTTTTCAAAACATCAACATCCAAGTGAACATCATACAAGGTGTCTTTGATATCAAAAAGATGAACTTCACAAATATCCACCTGACTGGCGTCGAAAGTCGGTCTTCTACCCATATTCATAACGCCATAACAAACTTTATTTTTATAGAGTGTTGAAACAAGGTAAACCCCTGTCGGAGAAAAAATATCTCCTTCAATATCTATATTGGCCGTCGGAAAACCCATCATATTGCCACGCGAAGATCCCCTAACCACTTTTCCAGATAACCTAACAGGTCTACTCAAAAAAGTTGCAGCTTTTTCAACGTCTCCTTTTTTAATCATTTCTCGAATATAGCTGCTACTTGTGACTTTCCCTTCTTTTTTGAAGGGCTCAACTTCAATAACTTCTATCCCTTGTTCATTTAACATTTTTTGCAAGAATGCAACTGTCCCTTGCCTTCCCTTTCCAAAGTGAAAGTTAAAGCCGACCACAACTTTTAAGAGATCGGAGTCCTCAAGCAAAACTTTTTCAATAAATTTTTTTTCACTCCATTGAGACAAGTTTTCATCAAAGGGAATAACACACACATTGCGAAAACCCATTTTTTCAAGCACCTCTATCTTTTGATCGAAGTTCATGATCAAAAAAGGGTTTTTTCCAGCTTTTAAAACTTGAAGCGGATGTGGGTCAAAGGTCAAACATACAGGGGTAGCATTCAGCTCTTTTGCTTCATCAATAACTCTTTGAAGCACATGTTGATGCCCAAGATGAAGACCATCAAAGTTGCCTAACCCTACAATTATTTTCCCTAAACCTATCGCATTTAGCGAATTAGATATTTTGATTTTTCTCATAAAGATTTATTCTTATCGACGGGTATAAGTGATTGTGAGCGTTGCTCTAAAGAAAGGCTTTGCAAATGGTCTAGATCAAAAGCCTCGTCTAAAGAAAAGGATCCACTTCTTGTTCTTTTTAAAGAAGACATATGGGCTCCAACCCCTATTTTTTCTCCAAGATCGTGGCATAGAGTCCTAACATAGGTCCCTTTTGAACACCGAATATTCATGGCTATCTTTTCTCCATCAAAAAAGATCAATGTTAATTCATAAATATGAATTTTTCTCTTCTCTCTTTCAACTTCTACACCTTTTCTAGCCAACTCGTACAGACGCTTTCCTTTTACTTTTTTCGCAGAAAACATCGGTGGCATTTGATAAATATCACCCTGAAAATCTGTTAAATTACGCTCAACATCTTCTTTGGAAACATGAAAATCATTAACATTTTTGAGTATCTTTCCTGTTGAATCTTGCGTATCCGTAGTTACTCCCAAAGAACACTCGGCATAATATTCTTTATCATCATTCAAGCATTTTTGTAAATGCTTTGTTCCCTTACCAATCCCTAAAACAAGAACCCCTGTAGCTAGAGGGTCCAACGTTCCCCCATGCCCAACTTTTTGGTCAGGAAAAAGCTTACGAACCTTTTGAACAACATCGTGAGAACTAAGATTTTGAGGTTTATCTACAATCAAGAAACCGCTCGTACTCAAAAAAAACTCCTACCTAAAGCGAAGGTCA
Organism: PVC group bacterium (ex Bugula neritina AB1); assembly: GCA_001730085.1. Classification (GTDB taxonomy): domain Bacteria. The sequence goes on along the minus strand of MDLB01000106.1, from coordinate 1,131 downwards.
AATTTCTTGCATGATTTCATGTATTTTAAAAGCATGCAACTGGCCTTTATCTTCCAAAAAATACAACCGAGGAACAACCCTCAATTGCATACGGTTAGCCAGTTGACCCGCAATATATCCACTTGAGCTTTTTAATCCTCTAAAAGTTTTATTTCTCTCTTTTAGAGAAGAGGTCAATATGGTTACATAAACTTTGGCATTCTTCAAATCCGGAGAAACATCAACACTAGTGACCGTGACAAAGCCAACACGGGAATCTCTGACTTTTGTTTGGATCAACTCACCTATTTCACGCTGCATCTGGTGAGACATTCTTTGTTTGCGCAAAGACATTAGCCACAAATCTCCTAAATAACAATATTAAGATAATCATAAAAATCGGTTATCTTTTGAAGATTATTTACCCTCATAGGCTCCTAGCCTTTTTATATACGAGGAATAACGTTTTCATTTCAAAAAAAGATAGCTGGTTCTCTATAAGTATCCATTAAATGAGAGTATTGCAAAATAAAACCCTAAAAGTATATGGTGTATTTTGCAACAATCTTTAAATAATTTTACTAATAAATTCTATCATAAGCAAAAGAAATAAAAAAGAAAAGTTTTTCCTTTTTAAGCTTTGATGCTTTTTTATATTTATAAATAAGGTGAATCTAAAATACCCTATGAGGTTATTCCCCAACTCCCTTATACTACTTTATTGCACAAAAATCTAAAAGTGTTAAGACCTCTGCACAACCACTTCAATTTCAAAAGAAATAGGCTAGATCTAATTTTTCATAAATTTATTGCTTAAAAAAGACTATCAAATAATGGCTAGATAATCTACAATAGAATATATATTATTAATAATTAATTATATTAATACGGAATTAAAAATTTTTTTTATTATTAAGCGTAAAAGAATATATCGCTAAAAATAACAATCTTATTAAATTAGAAAAACTTTTAAACTGGTCAATAATCCAAAAAATCCTAACGCCACTTTATAAAAAAGGAAAGGACCTAGGAGGACAAAGGGCGTATAATCCTTTGCAAATGTTTAAAGCAGTTCTTTTAGGTCAATGGTATAGTTTAAGTGACCCAAATCTGGAAGAAAGTTTAGCTCTAAGACTTGATTTTATTATGTTT
>MDLB01000105.1 GCA_001730085.1 PVC group bacterium (ex Bugula neritina AB1) | reverse complement strand
GGCTACAGTGCAAACGCTGACCGTAATGCGGGGCGTAATATCTTAGAGGCAGGGCATGCCTTGTTAGCTTGTGGAGAAAATCCGTTAGGAATTTCTATGAAGCAAGAACCCCTAGTTGCTAAAAAAATAGCTTAGTAAATCTAGGAATCACCTTCCTTTAGGTAGGTGAGGATGTCAATGAAAATTTTCTTAGCATCATTTAAAGATGATTCTTTAAATGAGAAATAGAAATCTAAGGCTAAAACATCTTGTTCAAGGGTATCCTTTCTATCCGAGCAAGGGATATTGCTTCTTCTATTAGGTATAGGGTCCCATAGATCAAAAAATTCCTAAAAGATTCAGAAAAAACTGTTATGAATAATTGTTGACAGTTAATTTTTGTTCATTTATCAAGAATTGTCTCAATTCAGGAGCTCCAGAAGGTCTAAACTCAACCCCTAGATTTTTATTAGTATTCACAAGCTGAAGGGTTTGTAATAGAGGTTTAGGCTCTTTAAAGTCGTATTGATCTTTGTATTTTGAAAATTGTGGTTCTTGTGGTTCAAATTTTTTATTTGATTTTAAAAAGTATATGACACATATATTAAGAATTATAATTGTCAGTAGTACGAGAGAAGTGGAGATGATAGCTCTTATTAGAAATTGATTGAAGTTTATCATCAAATCGGTTTTTAAAACTATTAAAAAGGAAAAAAAAATGTAATTTACTATAAAAATGAATATTGTGAAAACATAGCTATTTTTATAATTTTTACTATGATTACCTGTCGGAGATATGAAATCTGAAAGCATCAGAAAGCTTAGTCCGAATGCGACAATAGATAAAATGAAAAATAGAGTCCAAAGGAAACTTATTTTAAATTGAGAAAAGAAAATAGATAGGATTAAAAAGCCTAAACTAAAAAATAGTGTGAGATTTAATAATACGGTGCGTTTAATAAAAGATTTTCGTAGAGAGGAAAATCTAATGTCTTCGGAGATAATTCTATTAAGAGTTAATCTGTTGGGAAGGCTAATCCATGGTACGGTAACATTTTTGTTGGCATTTTGACATTTTCTTAGAAAGTCCTTATCCTTTTTGCATTTATCGCTAAAACCTTCATAAAGAGCATAGAAGGATGGCAATCTTTTTTTTTCTTGTTCAAGATTGGTGACTGTAGGGCTTATGTTTCTTGAACTAAATTCTTTGACTAAACTTTCCCAATTTTCTTCAAAAGAAGATGAGTGTAAGTTTGAATCCCAAGCTTCTTTAAGTAAGGTTCGAGCATTTACAAATGAGATGTATGTGATTTGAGCATTTTTAAAAATATCGACAATTGCTCTAGGTAAAGTTTCTTCTATTTGCCATCCTAGAGTATATATTTGCCAAAGTTTTTCAGCAAAGGCATCTAAAAAATCTTTATCCCAAGGGAAAAAATTATCGCTTTGAGCCAAAAGACTCATAAGTTCTTTGGCGAAATCTTTTTCGCTATGACTAAAAATTATGTTGCTAGATACTGTTCCTTGGGAAGTGGGTTTGATTTTTAAATGGCTATGCAGGCTTAAAATATGTTGTTCAAGGATATCACTTGTATCAGGCCAAGGGGTGTTTGTTCTTCTATCTAAGATGCTTTGAAAGAAATGAAAAAAACCAAAAAAAGGTTCAGATGAAAGCTCTAAAGCTATCTCCTTATCAAATGTTTGGATACATTTTGTCCAATTAAAAAATAGTCTACTTCGGTAAGTTTCTTCGTCTTTGAGTGGAGAAAAAGATGTTTGTATTTTAGCAAATTTTTTTAACTTTTTTAATAAGAATAGAGTTGCTATATTGAAGATTACAAAGATTGAAATTAAAACGATAAAAGAAGCTAGGTTCAAATTAAATAAACTAGGTGAACCTGTTAATATCATAGATAATATGAAGTGAGAAAAAGAATAAATGATAAAGCTTATATTTATAATTTTATAAAAAATGGATTCATTTTTTATGAACGAAAGTATTCTAAGTTGAAAAAAGGATGAAAAAATAATGAATATAAAATATATAATAGAGACAATTCCTAGAATATGGGCTTCTACATTAAAAATAAGCATAACGAGCATAGGTATAGAGAACGCTAAAGATATTAATCCTGTTATGTTTGCTAATTTAAAATAATGTATAAATCTTTTTCTACCTGAGAAATTTCTCAAATCATTTTTTATGAAGCTATTAAGATCAAATCTACTCGGGAGGTTAAACTTTGAAGAGGAGGAGGGTGTGTGTAAGGGTAGCTTATTGGCCGTTAAGAATGATGGATCGTTAAGGTAGTGTGTTGTAAAAATCCTGTAAAGCCTATAAAGGGAAGGTAGGGATGAAAGAGGATTTTCTACGGCAGGAAGCCTCCGTTGAAGCCTGGGTAAAGACTGATAAAGAGAGAGAGCAGATACAGAAGCGACTGCAGATACAGAAGCGACTGCATCGAGGGAAGAGTTTTCGGTAAGACGCGTTGCCGTACGAAACTCGTTGACTAAAGATGTCCAGTTTTCTTGGAAAGCATTTTTATTATTGGGAGTGTTGGGAGTGTCTGGTGCAAATAAATCTTGTTCGTAGTCCCAAGCTTCGTTTAAGATTTTCATAGATTCAGAGAAACGAGTATAGGTGTTCTTCGCATCTTCTAGTAGGGCAAGGACTTGTTGAGTATTTACTTTATTAAAAGTCCATTCTAAAGGATAAATATCCCATAGTTTGTTAACTAAAATATTTAAAATTTTTTTATTTAGAATGAAAGGGTCTTTATCTTGAGGAGCTTTTCTAAGAATAGAAGAGATTAATTTTTTTTTTTTTGCCTCTAGCGACATAATGGAAGATTCATTCACATCTTTTGATAAAAGAGGAATCAGTGCTAGTGTATATTGTTCAAGAATATCAGTTTTACTAGACCAAGGGACACCAGTTCTTTTGTCGAAAGTTTCTTTTAAAATGTTTAAAAATTTTGTTCGAGGAGACTCTTTTTTTAAGCTTAAATCGGGTGAAATTTCTTCCAAGGACTTACTTGGGATAATGTCTCTTGTGTAAGGTTTAAGAGAAGAATGTAAAGATAAAGCCTTTGTATTTTGTTGCGAAAAAATGAGAATAAAAGAGAGTGTGTATGCGAAAAAAAGTTTTTTATTGAAAAGCATTATCAAAGTCCTTTTATTTTCTATGATTATAAAAAAATCAATAAAATTTTAGAATGAATAATTTATTGATTATATTTAAAAAAAAGATTAAATTCAAGATATATAGTTTTATTTTTCTTTTAATCATTTTTTAAAATGTCATTCATTCCTTGAAAATTAAAATTAAATTTAATTTTATAATTATCATTTTAATATGGAACGAAATGACATACATAGTGATTTATAATTTGATCTTCATTTGACCAAGGGCTTTCAGTTTCTTTGTCTATTAAGTTGTTCCAGAGAGAAAAGAAACCTGATGAGGCTAGGTCTTTATCGAAGATTTCTATTGTTTTTTTCCAATTAAAAGCTTTTTTAGATCCGTCAAGGTGTTTTTTTCATAGTTAGAAAATTGTGTTTTTATAGTAGAAAAAACTTTAAACCTTATTAATAAATATATCATAAATATGTTAAAGAGAAGGACTATTAATGCTAAAAAAAAATATAATTTATTAATAAATATAATAAAATATTTGTATTAATAAAAATAAATAAAAATAAAAAATTAAAAAATGAATAAATTACGAATAATAATGGAAATACTTTATGAATTTTTGAGTCTGATATTTTAAATGACAAAATATTTAAATTAAAAGCATAGGAGATTCCTATTATTAAAAACAATAAAGCAGCTACGAATAATATTCTATATATATTTTAGTTAAATATAGACATTATGTATATGAATATAGTAAGGCCTAAAAATATAAAGTTTATTAAGTCTGCAGGTACAAAGTTCCTTATAAACAACTTTCTTCCTAAATAGTTGGTCAGATTTTTGTCTACAGTATCATGAAGATCAGAACTATTAGGTAGCTTAAAAGAAGAGTCAGAGTCAGTATTTAATCCCAATCTTGATGGAAAATTGCTAGAGGTTTCAGGAAGTGAGTTTAGAGAATCAGCTAGTGTAACTTTTTTTACAGTTCGACACCGGCATCTAAAAGAAGGCTCTATAAGGTATTTCATTGCAAAAGATCTATAAAGGTTATAACAAAGAAGGAAAGTGCAAAAAGGGGTTATTTAAAGCTGCGCGGAGGAAAGAAGTTGAAGTCGAATGTGTTGTAAGTTCTTCTAGAAAGTTTTCCCAATTTTCTTCGAATAAAAGTTTATTTTGAGAATCACTTTGCCAATCAGAGATAAGATTTTCCATAGATGTATTGAAATCAGTATATGCTTTTTCGGCACTTTGAAGTATTTGTAAAGCTTTTTTGGAAGAATTTTGGTTTAAAGTCCACTCTACAGGGTAAAGAAAATGAATACGTGCAGTAAATTTATTTAAAAAATCTTCATTAATGGTTAATTCCTTATTTGTAAATAGATCTTCAATAGATCTTTGCAAACGCTCTGAATAATGAGAAGGATTGCCTTCTCCCATAGCAGTTAAAGGGGTTTCTTCGTTTAAAGGGTTGCTTTCTTTTAAATATTTGATAGCGGAAGAAGTTGGTTCAAGGCAATCAATCAAAGCCAGTGTATACTCCTGAAGAATCTCATCTTTACTGCCTCACGGCAGACCAGTCTGTGGATTTAAAATTTTTTGCCAAAGATCATTAAAAGATTCTTGAGGAAAATCCCTTTGTGTTAAAGAAAGAGGATTTGTCTGAGTTTCATTAGTATCTATCTTTAAATAAGGAAGTTGAGAAATCAAAGATAAAGGTCTTATGTTTTGCTGTGAAAAAATGAGAAGAAAGGAAAGGATAGAGATAAAGTAAATTTTTCTAAATAAAAATATTATTGGAGTCTCTAATCCTTAAAATAATAATGATAGTAATTAATAATGAAACTAGTATATCTGTATAGTAACTTAGAGCGCTTGTAAAAATGTTACTTATTAAAAAATTTTTAGGATCAGGATTATAGAGTTTTTTTTTACACTTTATCAACCTAAAGTTTTTTATATCAAACTATTGGAATTCTAAATATTTAGCGAAAAGAATAATTATTTTATTTGATATTTAAATTTAATAAATTAACTGGATATTTAAAATATATCATTTCTAGATAGGTCTTCGTATGAAATTAATTTAAATTGTTTAAATTTAAATGAATATACTTATATTAATTTTATATGTATATTTAATATTTTTTTTTATAAAAAATTTAAAAATAATTTTGCAATTTTTTATAAAAAAAATCTATAACTTTTATATGGATTTTTATATTTTTATTATATAAATACTAAATTAAAAGGATTCCTATGTTTTTAAAAGAAAGTAAATATAAAATTTTTGTTGTCATAATAATACAAATTTTTATTATTATATCTTTAGATATATATTTAGCTTTTGGACAAATGACAGCTATCCAAAATGTTAGAGAGCAAAGTGCTGTTGTGACTTTGGATCAAGTGAAAGCTAATCAGAATCAAAATGAAATGCTTCGGCGAAAAAACCTTATGGAAGGTAAAAGCCTTTATGACTTATCTAACAATCCTCAAAGAGAGCTTGATAATATACTCTTAAATGACTTTTATAGTGACTTTAACAATTTACAAAATTTTCAACAAAGTGTTCAGCGTGTTCTTGAAGGAACAAAACAAGCGATGAATTTTTTAGGGACAACAGTTACTCCTAAAGAGGATGGTAGTATTGTCACAACCTCGCATGGCCATGTTATGAGAATAGAGAATGAACGCCAAGTTGATGATTATGATCGTGTAACGAGAAGAACTGTTGATTTTCAATATAGAAATAATCATAACTCAGAGGCTCCGATGGTCTACTATTTGGAGAAAAAACAAAGAGAATATCTTATAAAGTCAGAAGAACACCCAGAAGGCTTACTTGAGTATGGTCCGGCAGTTATTGTTGAGTGGAAAAATGCTAAGTATGATGATTCTAAAAATATAACCTATTATGAAAAAGAAGAAAGGGATGAGTTTGGTAATAGCAAAAAAATTATTTGGGAAGGTTTAGGTTATGATAAAAAAGGGAATATTCTTTCCTACAAAGAGACGACTTTTGACTTTTATGGGAAAAATCCCAAAGTCAAAGAGTGGGGAAATGCCACTTATGACAAAGATAAAAATTTATTAAGTTATGATGAAAAAATCACAGATCAACATGGGCATATTACCCGTACGCAATGGGAAGCGAAGTCAAAAGAAGGAAATCCTTACGATGCTTATAAAAATCTTTTAGGATATGAAAAAATAGTAACTGATCATGTTGGTCGTGTCGAAAATGTCACATGGGAGGGCTCTTATTTATTCGAAAGCCCTAAGGCGAAAAATGATAAGGTTCTTTCTTACCGGGAACATACGCGTTCAAGTGATGGAGAAGAAACTTTAGTTCTATGGGAAGCTAACTCTGTTGATAAAAAATCCAGTGGATATCAAGAAAGTTTAGGAAACGAAAATTTTTCAAAAGATATTTCAACTTATTCTAAGCAAGTTACAGATCAAAAGAAATCATATGCCTACAATAAGTATGGCGAAATTTTAGGCTATACAAAGAAAACGATATCTAATCAATCTCCAACCAAAGTTGAAAAATGGGGTTTATGGGATCCATTTGTAGGTGAAGGGCGAATAAGCAAAAGAAACATTGGAGGGCCTAAAAAACGTATTTGGAGGGACCTTATTCAACGAGGATATATAACGGAAGATGGTTTTGTCACAGATCATTTTAAACAAATAGAAAGAAAGTATGACTTTCAAATTGATAAACAATTTGCCAAATATTCAGATTCTTTATTTAAGCTTTTGGAAACAGCAGTTTTCCAAACAGAGTATAAGAATGGACAAGTTAGCAAATACAAAATTTATTCATATAAATTGGATGAGAATAACGAAATTGTCGATGAAGAGTCACTTTATTATGATGCTATGTATGATGATAGGGATAATCTTCGTTTTTACAAGAAAAGAACTGTCCAACATAACACGAGAGTATATAACAGCAAAGAAAATCTTTTTGGACAAATCTATTCAAAAGTTTCTAACGCTTGGGATGATTTGGAGGATGCTGATTCAAAGCTCGCTTACTTGAATGAGAAAGGTCTTTTAACCGCAAAAGATCTTGATGTTTTATCTAAAATCTCTAGAAAAACAGAGCTTTTGGTTCAGAATAAAGATGATAAAGTGAACTCTTATTTAGAATATATTAACTTGGCTTTAAAGGAATTAGAAAAACCAGAGAGCTTGCAAGAAGCAGTTGATGTGGATATTTCTTCTTTAGAACTTAATACTAGTGTAGATATTTTTGATTTCCTTTTTGGAGAAATGTTTCAGTGGGACGCTATTTCACATACGAACTTTGATGACTTTTCTTCTTATAGTGAAACATTGTTAAAGAAATTGAATGCTTTACGTTCGACTATTTATGAAGACAAGAAAAATGCTGTTATACAAGCCTTAATAGATTCCAAGGTGCAAGTTGAGTCTTTTTTAAATAATCACAAACTTTTGCAAATGAATAAAATTTCAAACGATTTTAAAGATATCAATCTAGAAGAAGCCCTATGGGAAAAACTTTTAAAAACATCAGGACTTTTAGAAACGACGCCGCAGGCGGAAGAGACTAAAGATATTGATATCTTTCAAGTTCTCCAAAATGATTTATACAATATTAGAGATTTTCCGAATCGCTTTGTTAGAGACTTTTTTTATGACTCTATTAATGATTTTTTGGATACGAAATTTGAAGAATATAAATATTTTATTTATAAAAATAGAGATCTAAAAGTCACAAAAGAAGACTGGGAAAATCTTATTAAAGACCCGAAAGAGTTACTCATCTTTTTGTCTTCTCAAAACTTTCATGAAATATTAAACGAATACGATATTGTTCAAGACTTGCTTGATCACGAACACTTTTTGAATGAGAAAAAAGATATATACTTTGAAGCTCTTAATGAGAAAGGGTATGTGATCACTCAGAAAGATCTTGAGGTTGATAAAGTCAAAGTTGAGAAAATTTCTCATCAATCTTGGGGAGATGCTGTTTATGGAGAAATGGAGGATGATTTCAATCTTCTTAAATACAATACCGATACACAGGAAAGTAAGACGTGGATTTTGAATAAAGAAGGTGAACGGGTAAAAATGATTGAAGATTCTATCCAAAAAAGCATAAGAGATGCAACCGGAATTCACTCCTATACAAATGAAGGGTTGATCAAAGACGGAGAGATAGATAAAGATACAAAAGTTATCCGTGGGAAACTTTTTCAGTATAGAGATACTAATGAAATAACTTATAAAAGTATAGAAGATCCAGGCAAAGTTTTATCCTATAGTGAGACCGTTATGGATGTTTCAAATCTAGGCTATAACGTTGATGATCGCCTAACGGGAAGTATCACCAAAATGAGGGAGAAAAAAGGTATTGAACATCCCATAATGACAGAGAGCGTTAGCAAAAAAACAGACATGATTTATGACCATAAAAAACGGCTTTATGCTTATAAGGAAGAAGGTGTAAATGCTGATGAAGCTGATTATATTATGGATATGCAAGCGATTCATTACAATCATGAGGATAAACGTAAAGAATACTTTAGTAAAAATACCTCAAACGGTAATGTTTCTCAGATGCATAGGTTTGATATCCAATATGATGCTCAAGGTAGGAACCAAAGTTATACAGAGCATGTCACGACAAATGGTGTTCTAAGTATGGTGAAAATGAAAAATATGAAATATGATCCGGCGAATCGTTTGTTTGAATATGATAGAGAAAACTTGAAGCAGGAAGCGAATGGGAATGTTGTCGAGAAACGTCGGAATATTTTATACGATAATAATGACTTAGAGCTTTCTTATTCCTCATCTCGTAAAGAAGGTGGAAGGGAATGGTTGGATATTTTTTGGCAAGCCACCCCCGTACTAGAATATAAAGATGAAGAAGGAAAAATTTTACCTGTTTTGAATAGAAATAATATGGCGATCCCTTTGTCAAAAGGATTTGATATCGATGATATAAATTGGGATCATCTTAAACCCAAAGGTTTAGAGAAATCTGACTTGATCATCAAAGATTACGGTTACAATTCGGATGGAAAAATACTAGGATCATATGAACATGGGCTTAATGCTTCCACAGGAGAAAGATATCTTAAGTTTCAGGGTTGTTATCTTTATAAAGATGCGGAAAGAAAAAAAGATCGTAAGGCGCAGGAATTTTATAAGGGAGATCTGACTTTATATGCGAATGGTAATATTAACGAAAATGTCTTAACGCATCGGCAAGATGAGTATGATGAGCGTGGTAATCAAGTTTTTTCTAAAACAATAGATTATGATCTTCAGCAAGAGCAACATGTTAATGGTCTAGATACAGCTTTTCCTAAAAAAATCGTGACAACAAATACTTTTTTTAAAGGTGATTTGAATCTTAGAACAAAAGAAACTAAAAGGATAAGTGAATATGGTCAAAATGGCGAGAAGCTTTTGGAAACATTAGAACGATGGTCAGGAAGATATGATCAAAATAATATGTTGAGTTCGTATAAAAATGAACGTGAGAAAATAGGAGAAGAAGATCAGCAAGTTGGCTATGAAGGGAGAGGTTTGCAACAGGTAGCTTTCGCACTTTTGAATGATATTAAAGTCTTTGATCAATATGATTTTTATTATCTTAAGGAAGAAGAAGGGGCTTTACAAGATTTGGCTCAAAGTATTTATGATGACATGCGTCTTTTTGAAGATGAAGATAAGAGTAATGATGGGGACTTGGATCAATCAAAAATCAATCAAAAAATATTAGAATATCTTTTTGGAGAAAACTCTCAGGTTTCTCAAACGCTTGATATTAATGAAGTTCCGATAGGTTCCTTAGGTGGAGGTGATATTAATCCGTTGGATATTCCTATTAATGCGAAGGTTTCTTGGATTAAAAAAATATTATTGGGAGACAGTCGTCAAATTGATTTTGATAGAAATAAAGCATTAGTTTTTATTAGAGATCTTAAAGCTGGAAAAAATATTTTTAAAAGTGATCATTTTATTATAAGTCAAGATCAATTTGATAACGATAGGGAGGCTTTGAGAGAATCTATTTATCAAAAATTATGGTTAAAAGAGAATGGGAGAGGCGATATCTCTCAACAAAATATAAATGATCTTATATTGGATTATTTTTTTGGAGAAAATGGCCTTTATTTGTCTTCGGATGGAAAAAATATTTCACCTGATTCTGTGCCAGAGGATCTTTCTTTTAATATCAGCCTTTTAGGTTCAGAAAGTGCTTCTAAAAAAGTAACAAGTAGGAAAGATATAAAGTATAAATCACTAGACTATGTAGATGGATATGGGAATTTACAAAAAATCTTTATGGGATTAATGACATCTTATACTGATGTCACCGAAGACTCAAGTCATCCAGATAAAAAAAATGACCGCTTTCGTTATGATATTAAATATGATGATCATTTTAGAGTGAAGAGTTATAGCGAAGATACGCATTGGTATAACGTTCCAGAAGCAGTTGAAAAAATGAACCGTTGGGAACGTAAATATGTTGAAAATAAAGAATGGGATAAAGAATCGAATGTGATTAAAAAATATGAGATCGCTTCTAAAGTGACTGATACTTTTGAAAGCTTAGTAGATATAGATGTTATGATCCAAGCTATCAATAATAGTGGTCGTATACAAAAAAGACGTTTTGGGGATCACCTCTCAACTTTGATTGAAATGAGCTTATTAGTCGAAGACTCTGTTAATCCCAACTTTGTGACAGTTGTTCCAAAAGCTAGGAATAAACAAGCTCTTTTTGATCATATAGGACACTTATCTTCAGGTGAAAGAGAATCTATTTGGAAAACTATAAAAAAGGCTTACCCTGCTGAAGAGACGTTGGATATTGATGAAGAAAACCTTTTGGCGCTTACTGTTGATGTGTCGGATGGTGTTTTAGAGGAAATCGCTGTTAATTTAAACATCTGGAACGGAAAATATCTTGATGGAGCTGTTTTTTCTTATGATCAAAAAAAGGTGGAGCTCGGACAGGTTGGATTTGATATGTTTTTTAATGAATATGAAGCTTATCTTATGATGAGAGATATGATGGAACATCGTGTCAGTTACAATGAGCATTTTGACTTGAATGATGATTTAAAAATCGATGAATCAGATATCGCTTTGATAACAGATGCGGGGATCTTTTATAAAGAAGAAAGCCTGATCAACAATCTTAAGGAAGAGAAAAGAGTTTACACTCATTACAATCAATTAGGTCAGGAAATTGCTTATAAAACTTTTTCAAAAAATTCTGGAAATTCAAATTTTGAAAAAGTTAGACTTAGAACTCATATGTCTTATAACAAGTTGGATCAACTTATTAGTTACATAGATATAGAAAAAAACCTTGCTCGAGAAAGTGATTCAACCTCATTTAAGACACAGAATACGGTTCGAACTATCCGTACGGGGATGCGATATGATAAGCTAGGTCAAAATACAAATTATATAGATAATATTCAACGATTTGCTTATGATGATTTTGATAATCATGTTCTTCAAAGTATTCATGAGAGTGTTTTGAGAACAGATATGTTCTATGACCAACGAGGAAATATTAGATCTTATAATGAGATCCAGCGCTCAAATGTTCACCCTGACCTTGTTACTATGACTGAAATGAGAGACATAACATATGGCAAATTTGATTACCAAGATACATATAGGCGTACAGTTTATAAAAAAGGTGAGAGTTTTCGGGAAGAAGTTGACCGAAGAATATTAGAGGAAAACACTTGGTGCAAAGACTTTTTAACAGAAGAGCAAATTATTAAACTTTATGCTGGAGAAACTTTGGATATTCAAGAAGAAATTTTATCGTGGTTCAAAGATTTTATTGATCGTTATGCCATAGATTCAATGAGGGGGGACGTTTTTAAACATTTAGATGAAGATCTGCAGAACATCATTCACATTTTATCTGAGGATACTTATTTTCCTTCAGATGATGTTTTTTTGAATGAGCGCTTATCAGATATGAAAAGTTTTTTTCAAAATTTTGACTATGAAAACTTTGTTTTAAAAAAAGTCAATAAAAGGTTTTCTTTAGATGAAAAAAGCCAAAGCTTCCGCAGAGAAACCTCTTATAATGCTAGAGGTCAAATTATTGGTTATGTCGAAGATAATAAAGATCATAGAGGTATTGACACGAGGATAGAAAAGAAGTCTATACACTACGATGATAGTGGTTATGAAAAAGGTTATTTAGAATCAAAAAATAGTGAAGGTGTCGCTGAACGTTACTATGCTTTTGCTGATTATAATCAAGAAGATTCTCTGGGAATGCAAACGGACTTTGATCTTGATCGTATGTCTTGGAAGACTTTTTTTGATGAATCGTCATCATCTTTCACGGATTCTTGGGACGATTTTTGGGCAAAAGATGGTGTGTTTGATCAATTGAGTCTAGAGAATAAACAAACGCTTTTTGAGGGAGGTCAAATAGAAATTGATGGGGATAGGTATATTTTGACAAGATCCTCTGGTTTGGCTCCGCCTTATTCTTTAAAAAATATCCCTTGGGGCAGTTACTTTGATACTTATCGTATAAGTAAAGACTTTTATGAACAAAACATTATGAATAAAGAAACAAATGGCGAAGAAGTCGCTATTTTTGAAAGTCTTTTGAGTAATGGACACATGCTGGTGATGGGGGAGAAAAAAGATCCAGCAGGGACCTATCAATATTTTTCTTTGTCCGATTGGGACAATCTTTCTATAGATATCAAATCAAACTTTTCTTCTTTTAAAAAAATAGCTTTGCAAAACTTAAGAAAAAAGACACTTGTTGCCGAAGATAATAAAAGTTTATCAAACTTTTATATCACGGATAAAGAGTGGCACAACTTATCCGAAACAGAACAAAAAAGATATGTCGATAGGGATGATGTTAAGGTCATGTGGGATGAGCAAAATGAAGAAGTTTTTTATTACGATTCAAATGAATTTGATCAGCTTTCGCATGAGAAAGTTTTATCTTTAAAAACCCTTTTAGATTTTAAAATTAGACGAGAGATGATCACATCAAATGAAGTTTTGTCTACTTTGATTGAAGATAATTTTTTAATACAAGACCCTTCTGACCAAACCGGTCAATCTTTGTATTGGAATGTTGTTTCGGAGGGAGATTTACTTTTTCGCCTTCAAAAGTTTGGTTATGAAAATTCCGAAATTGATTTTATTTTGGAAGCTTGGGAAAACTCCAAAGAGGGACGTATTACATATCAGGATCATTTGTTAAACCTTGGAGGAACTAAGGAATACTCGGGGGTTAAAATCACAGAGAAACTTAGCACGAGAGAGATACGGCTGAGGTCGGAAACGACTTATAACGACTTTTCACAGATGACAGGGTATGTGGAGAGTATTAAAGATTTGAGCAAACCAGACCTCTTAACAGTTGATACCGTTACGGATATGCATTACAACGTTGCGGGGCTTTTGGACAAAAGATCGACATCCTCACACCTTATGGGAACGACAGAGATTAAGAGGTATGCTTCTTCTTCTGAGGAAATGCAATCCTTTCTTACTCCAGATCAAAAATTTCTTTTAGAGAAAGATGGAACTCTAACTTTTTTATCTTCATCTGTTGAAGATTTGAGAAATCTTTTAGATGCGGTGGCTTCTCATGAAAATATGTCCTTTGTTAGTTCGATGACAGATGACGGGGAAGAAATGATAACAATAACCGCAGGAGAAGTTTTTACGGAAGGAAGAATAAACCTTATCAATAAGATGCATAGGGAAAAGACGATATATAACAAAGTTGGACAAGAAGAGTTTTATAAAGAAGTGAACTTAAGTACAGCATCTCCGGATATGGTAACGGTTAGGGAAAAAAAGAATATATATTATGATCTTTTAGGTAGAGAAAATGAATATTTCGAAAAAATCCAGAAGAAAGGTGAGAGTACACAGAAATATCTTTTAGAAGGACAAGCCCTTAAAGAACAGCTTTTTTCTTTGAATGAAAAATTACAAACAGTCTTTTCTTACTCTGTGGACGACTTTATGATTTTGGCAGAAGAGATGTTGGAGAAACTAGGAAGAAAAGATTACAAAGAATCCTTTGGGGATGAGTACTTTGTGAGTTCATCTAAATTGATAGATATCTTGGGAGAAAAGACTTATAACGAATATTTTGAACCAAAAAACATTTTTTTAGCTAAAGAAGTGGAGGTTGTTTTAGCGAAAATTGCTTTTGAAAAACTTTTTGGTATCCAACAACCTTTGGAATATGACTATAGCTTTGAATTTATAGAATCACTAATGATTCATGATTTTTTACTAAATATTGTACCCGATATGTGGAAAAATTTTGATATTAATCAAGATGGTAACTTAGATAAAAAAGATTTCACAGCGAGCATGATTGATCAGATTGATAATGATTTCTCTATTGATTATGAAGCACACTTCACTAACGATAAAAGTACTTATTATCAGCGTCAAAATATATCTTATAACGATTTGGGTAAAACATTATCTTATGATGAATCGATCATTCAACAAGATTCGCCGAACGTGAGAAATATCAGTTTTCGATACAACATGGCTTATAACATTTTTGGACAAGAAATTGAATATGACCAAGAAAATTATAAAGTTGGTCAAAGTGTTGAGGAAATTGGAGCTTTTTTTAGGATTCCAGAAGGTTGGGAAAATCCTTACTCTGTCGAAGAAGAGGGAGAAACGGTTTTATATGAATCTAAATGGGATGCTTTTTGGAACAGTCTTAGTTATGGGTTTAGTCAGCTCAATGAAGAAGAAAAATTGTCTATTCTAAGTGGTGGAGAGGTTATCTTGAATGAGGAAAGAGTTAAATTTTCTTTAGCGACGTCTTCTTTGGTAGAAAGGTTTGAAGTTTCAGATGTCTTTAAGATGTCTCGAGGTTTTATTTCTTCTGAAGATTTAATGATTTTTGGGGATGACGCTGATCAAGCCGAAAAACTATGGCAAGAGTTGGTTGAAAACAAGTATATAGCAACCCTCGGTGTCGTGACAGATAACATAAAAGATGTTTCTGCTGCTCAATTTTTTGATATGGAAGGTGTCTTTTCTAATTATCGTCAAGAGATTTATGATCTTTTAAAAAATAAGGGAATGAAAGGTGTTCTTGATAAAGAAGACTTTTCTTTTTTAGAAATAGGAAATGTACAAAATCTAACTCCGGAGATGTTATGGGAAGAGCTTATTAGTAAAGGGTATATTGAACAAAAGGGTCTCATTCTGAATAAAACTTTAGAGATGAAAGATGTTTCGGAACTTTTACTTTCGTCAGGTTTTGAAGAGAAAAAAGAAGATATTTTCACTTTGTTAAAGGAGAAGGAAAAACAAAAACTTATAGCAGATACACAGATCCAAACATATGCGGGTTCAGAATATCAAATTATAGCGGAAGTTTTAGATGAGTCAAAAGATATTAGTGATTCAACTCGAAATGTTTTGAGAGAACTTATGTATAAAATTATTGTCGCTAAAAACGCAGAAGGTTTGGACCCCGAGGCTCTTCCATCTTTAGGAATCATGGAAAAAGTGACGAATGATTATAAAGAGAAGTTAGAAGAGACCCTTGCGAGTGAAAGAAGAGCCTTAGATAAAATCATATTGACTATTAATACTTTAAACACCCCTGAAGATGATGAGCAGATCTATAAACTTCAAGACGAAAAAGAATTGATCAATGATCGGATTGATATCATTTTAGAAAAATTTGAAGTCATTGAACGACTATTTGGGAATGAGATAGAAAACTTTTTTGAGGCTCCGAGTGGTTGGAAAGATGAAGAGTTTACCGTTTATGAAAATGGTTCTCCTGTTACGTACGCCAATCAATGGAGAGCTTTTTGGTTAAGTACGGCATATGGTTATAAAACAATGTCTTCCGAAGATCAACTCATTTTACTTGGTAAGGCTCATAGAACTATCCATCGAGATGCGTTGTCTATTGACTATGAACTTTTTGACCATCAAATAGACTCGTTGATACAAAAAGGTATTTTTAGAGAAAACTTTAATCATCAAGGGACTTTATTATGGGGTTTTGACTCCAAAAATGTTTTAGAGTCAAAACTTTTTGAAAAAGGCTATTCAGAGGATATAAGAGAGGAGCTACTCAATCTTTGGGATTTTAGTTATGGGGTTCAAGCACCTGCTTTATACGATGAATCTAAAGAATTGATTTCAGAAGGTATTGATGACTTTCGTCTGTCAATAAAAGTTTCTATTTCCGAAAGTATGTATGAGATACCAGATAGAGATTCTTCCCATACAGGTGAAGTCGAGAGGTGGAAAGAGTATTTTGGTTTAGAAGATTATGGCTACTTTGGTGATGATGAGGCTTTCTTAGGTTTACGTTTCGCATGGAAAGATCGATTCGAGAAACCCTCAATTATGACTGATGAGGAGTGGGACAACTTTTGGGAGATAGGAGGGGTTATTGATAATTTTTCTGCAGAGCAAAAAGATGAGCTTTTGAAGGGGAACAGGGTTGAATACGATAGAGCAAGTCAGGAAGATCGTGAAGCAGGTATTCATTGGTATGAGATATTTCATTTTAAACCAAAGTTCAATATTTCTCTTACGCAAAGTGTGCGTGAGAGTATCGAGATAACTATGAATAATTATTATGAAAAATTGTTAGAAAAGAATAAGGCGAGTAAACGTCGCTATGAAATAGAAAAATTCATAAGTAATCTTGAAAATGTTCAAGCCGAAAATGAAAACTATAAGGATAAAATATCGGAATTAAGTGATGAACATATTCAATACTTTTTTAGTTCTAATAAAGAAATGTTAGTATCTTCCGAAGAGCATAAAATAAAAATGATGAAGTATCATGTTTTGGATTCTGTTGATAGTTTTTTTGACGAAATGGATAGGCTTATTAGTGAAGAAAAAAAGCTTTTACTAGAAAAACCTTTGAGTGAAAAGTTTGTTCCAAGGTCCTCTAATATAGCTTTATTGGATACTTTTGAAAAGTGGACCAATCCCTCGATAAAAAAAGTGAAGAACTTAAATCTATCAACACCACAGAGTGATGTTTATGAATACTTTACAGAAGATGTTTTTCAGAGCCTTAACAGTCAAGACTATGAGGTTGCCTCTGCGATCGATGTTACTTTGGAACAAGCTTTAAGCGAAACAAAGGTTGCGTTGTCTCACTTAAGCCCTGTGAATGAAGCACAGCCTTCTAAGGCATCTTTATCCTATGAAATTCAAAAAACTCTTTATACCTATGCGATCAAAAGGTTTGAAATCCTTAGTGGATATCACGAACAAATGATCGCTACTTTTTTAAAAAAATATTCGGAAGCCCATGCAGAGATGACTTCTCAGGTGGCTCAAATGAGATCTGTTAAAAATAAAAGTGAGCGTTGGAGGGAGGAATCTTTTAAGAGGCTTGCCGTAGCTACTGATCTGCATGATGTATTGAATATCTTTAAGAGGATCCCTTCGGATAATCGTGAAACCCTTCAAGATGCTACGAATGTCTTTATTGATATTTTTAAAAAACAGGTAGAAAACACCTTTGCGGATATCACGTTAGATCCAACCTTTGAATTGGATAAACATATTCACGCTTCTTTTCATACAGATGAGGATACGAAAGTAACGGGAGATTATAGGCGGAACTTTAAAAGGATCAGAGATTTGTTGGATGATTCAGCTATAGATATGACTTATTACGATATAGATATGTATTCGGATAACAAAGCAAATGTTTTTGCTGATTGGGTTAATGCTGGGATGCTTACAACCGATTACGATATATCTATCAATACCGTTAACCCTCCATTTAATCTCTTAAGTATGTTTGAGCGTCCTAGTAAACAATATGAACTTGCTAAAACTTTTTTGCCTTCACTGTCTCCTGAGAATCTTCCTGACTTGACACCGGAGGATGTTGAGAGAAAGGTCCAAGCGGCTTTGCTTTTGAATGAAGCAAAGCGAATGATAGAAAATATATCTCAAGGTGTTAAGGATAATATTCCCAATGATAATATTTCGGATTTAGAAAGTATAGGCGGTACAAACTCATATTTTCATTTTTTTTCTTTGCTCGAGAACACTAAACTTTTTTTAAGCGATAAACTTAATGGTGTAGAGAATTCTGGTTTAACACTTGAATCAGTAAGAGGTAGGTTTTCTGTGGATGATGTTTCAGATGGGGATTATAAAAATTTCTTAAATAAACTACATGATAGATTCACTAATAAGGACTTCGACAGAACAGATATGATGAACAGCATAGAGGATTTTGATACTTCGACAGAGCCGAACTGGATAGACTTACCGGAAGATCTTTTGTTTAAACTCTCTGAACATGATGAGGGTACAGTTTATAACTTAAAACAAATGTATCAAGAGGCTATGGTGGATGGAGATGTCGAGCGAAAGAACCACATTCTTATGATGTGGGAGTTAAGTTTAAACGAAGAAACTTTTTCTGATATTGATCTGGCCGATGATATTATTAACGCTTTCACTAGCTCTAGTGTTCTCAAAAAAATAAAGAGTATGGCTGAATATGCCAAAAATTTAAATGCTGATATAACACAAGAAACACCGTCATTATCATTAAGGATAGGGCCTAATGATAATGAAGCAGAGGGTAGTCCTTTAAAAATCTTAAAAGATAGTTTCGATGAACAGAGAGATCGACTAAGAGAGTTAGAGGAGGAAGGGTTTTTAGATCACTTTGCTTCTGAAAGTTCTAATATATTAAATATTTATGACATGAGTCAGATTGAATCTATTTTGAACAATCATCAAGTTGTACCGGATATCCCATGGTTCACAAGCGAACCAAACTATTTGAGTGCAAAATCAGGTGACTGGATCTCCGAAGCTATGGCTGTAGAGGCTAAAAGAAAAATCATAAGTGCGATGAGGATTAAAGATGTTTGTGACTCCTATGTTCAATACGAACGTTTGAAAAATAAAGCAGAAGTTATCCTTAGTCGCAATACAGGAGACACCCTTTTGCAGTCTTCGCGTAGAGCATCTGCAGAAGTCATTTTGAATTTTGTTAATAATGTTTTGGATAGTGTTGTCTCGGATATTGAATTATTTAGGCAAACAGTTTTAATGGGAGATCAAGCCAGTGAGGCAGATCTAAATACCTATAGAGAGAAGGTTCTTTCAGAAAAAGCTAACGCAAAATTGGCTTTTGATAATATTAATCATTTAAAAACATTGCTTGATAATATGATGAATCTTTTGGATGAGAAAAAAAATCCCAATTACTTAGATGCTGGAGGAGCAAGAGATCTTTTATTGAAAAAATTGACAGGGTCGCTTATCACAGGCACAGAAGTAACGCCTTCTGATCAAGGTGATATTTCTATGACAAGGGAAGCTTTAAGAGAAGGGGTTGATCAAGATCTTATTGATAATATGAAAGCTGCTCCTTTTGCTAGAGATGCAGAGATTTTGCTTGAATCGATTGAATCACCTTTAACATACGGTAGTTTTGAGGCTTTAGATGATATAGAGGATGTGAATACTTTTATTTCCCGAGAGTTAAAATTTTATGACTTGAGTACGATTGTTCTTAACGCAGCGAATGACAGAGTCGGCACACGTGGAGATGTTGACCTTGTGGATTATAGAAAAAGCTATGAAGAAGAGATAGCAACTCTTTTAAAAAATAATACGCTTGGGCTTTTGGGCGATGGAGATTTGGTTGATGATGTGAGTATTCATACCAATGATGAAGGTTTACTTTCTGATGGCTATAACTACTGGGGAACACGTGGTGATTTTTTTGGTCTTAAAAAATATGGTCCACGAGGGAAAAGTAGTTTCACTTTTAACAGCATTATAAGTGCCGGAGGTTGGTCATCTTTACCAGAAAATAGAAAATATATAGATCAAAAATTTGATGATCTTTCATTATATTCAGGTCAGTTTTCTAAACAATATGATGCCATTTTTAATGGCTTGATCAAAACGGGATTGAATACGGTTAAGGCTAACGAAGATAGCTCGTCAGAGGCTCTTCAAACTGCAGTAACGACTTATCTCAACCTTTCTTCCGAAGAAAACCTTCGAAACCTTATTAAGGTTTTAGAAAATGGATCTATTGAAAACCTCTTAACATTGGGAAGTGATGAATGGGAAGCTTTGCAAGATAAACTTTCTAGTTTAGAAATGGATGAAATCTCTTCACTTTTGAATTTGAATGGTTGGCTTGATACCTATAGTAATAGTGACAATGAGAGAGAAAAATATGTTGCTTCCATGAAAATACGCGCTTTTATCGAAAGCCTAAAGGTATTTTTACTTCAGAAAGAGTATGAAGAGGCTTCGGTTTATCTTAACGATGATTATATTGATATTAATCCTACAAGTCAGAACACTTTTGCCCAAAAATTCATTGTTCGTGATGATGATGCTTTTAATAATTATCATATCTATACAGAGTCTTATAGACCGAGTTCAGATGGGATTTATGAAGAGCGGGATTTCTTCTTTAGTTCAGAAGGAGATGTTTTACAAAAAGATATAGAAAGGAAAAAAGAAAGATTAACAAATATACTTAGTTCCTCTTCGCAAAATCTGTCTTCTTATTTTTCTGAAGAGCTCTCTCTTATTCAACCTTCTTTAAAAAAGATAGATATGATCGATCGCATGACCGCGATCATTGAAAAAATAAACCTTTATCACAATGAATGGATTGGAACAGAAAACTCTCCGAGAGAAATAGGGGGTGTGCCCTCTTTAAAACTTAAAACTGTTAAACAGGACTATAAAAAAGAGGAAGAAAAGTTAGAAGGAGAGATGTTAAATTTCTTAACAACCTATGAGGGTATTATGGAAGACTTGGAAAAAGCGGGTGTGTTTGATGTGGTTGTTCCTGAAGTCGTAGAAAATACAAAGTTTGATTTTTTGATCCGAAAGAAAACTACTGATTTAGAGACTGATAAGCAGGGTTTACTTGTTAGTTTTATGGATAAATATGTTGAGAAGTCCAAGATTCGTGTAGGGTATGTGAAGAAAAAGGTTAGGCAAAAACTTGAAGATAAGAAAGTCATTCATAGAAGAAATGTTATTTATAATAATCTTGGACAAATGACGAGTTTTTCTGAAACGGTTTATAACACCCTTAGTAATACGATTGACAAACTTGATAGAACGCAGATTCTTTACAATGGTTTTGGTCAAGAAATAGCTTTTAATGAAACGAATAAGAAAATAGATACAGGAACGAATGAGCAATATTCTTATGACTATGAGAATATCTCAGAAGATAAAAGCTTGAGCTTTCAAGATCTAACAGTTGATGAAAAAAGCGCTTTGTTGGATCAAAAAGAGTTGACAGTTTTTAGAGGTGGCGTTGAAAAGTTTTTGACTTTAAAAAAGGTTAAAAAAGTTTTAAAGATTGAAGAGATCACGCATACTTTAAGAAAAGGAACGCAGTATGATTCTCGAGGATATGAGCTTTCTTACCTACAGTTTGTGAAAAATGATAAAACGAAAAAAGTAACAGAGACTAAACGAACAAATACACAGTATAACCGTTTCGGACAAAAGATTTCCTATGATGACGAAAATCATGAAAGAGGGTCTTTCTTTGATGAAGTCGAGAGTCTTTTAGAACTTCCCGAAGAATGGGATAGCTTGAATATTGAAGAACAAGAGCAACTTTTAAGAGGTGAAACCTTAGAAATCAAAGATAGCTTTGAAAATGTTATAGATATCTTAAAATTAAAAAAAATCATCTTTTCAAAAAATATCATTTTCAAAATGAGCAAAATCAGGATAGATAATCAGCTTTATGATATTTCTAAACTTTTAAGAGAAAATTACCCGAATGCTTTGTATGACTCTGTGGGTCAGATGCAAGAAGATATTATGCAAAAAATATCAGAGTCATCTTCTTTTGAACGTGTTGTTAAAGATGATAAAGGATATCAACTTTTGGACCCATCAAAATCTCTTTATGATGTTGATGGGAATAAAATTGTTTTGTATGACAAGGACGGACAAAAGCTTCAGGGTCTTTATTCTTCAGAAAAAGAGCGATCCTTCGAGGAATCTTTTGTGGAGAATATCTATGACTCTTCGGATCCTTTGACAAGAGAAGCTGTTTCTTTGCAAGATATTTATGTTGATGATAAAGGCACTGTTTTAGCTAGAGATAATATTGACGAACTTCTCTTATTTAAAAAGTTCCAATATAAAAAAGATATCAATAAAGAAGAAATCAATCGATATCAAAGGGTCAAAAGAAACTTTATAACATATGATGAGTTCGGAAGACAGTCATCTTATCAAGATCAAATCAATAATCAACCTTATCTTCTTGATCAAAAAGGAAACCCTTTAAAAACAGGGAAATTTAAGGTTTATGCAGAGGATCAATATGATGAAAATCAGCCTTACTATTTTGATACACACAGGGTTTCAGACGCTCTGAAAAGTGAGAAAGGTGAGGATCTTTTTTATATCCAAGAAGGTAAAATTTATCAAGCTTTTTACGGACAGCTTCCCTCGGATGACCTTACTCTTTTTACTCACAAAGGAGGTTTGGAAGCCTTTGTAGGATTTGACAATTTAGAAAAGATATATATGTCAGGAAAAATAGCCTATAGGGATAGTCGAGGCAACCTTGTGATGAAAGAAGCCAATGACGTACTTAGAATGACTGATGAAAAGGGTAAGCTTCTTTATACAGAGGATGGTTCTGTTGCGAAAATAGATGTTTCTTCTAAAATCACATCTTTGTCATACCCGATTATTTATTATGATTCAGGTGATCCTAAAACCCGTGAAGCCATTTATATAAGAAAATCATCATCTTTGGGGCCCGATCTTTTCTTTAAGAAAAAACATAGTGAGGGAGATTTTGTTTTGGATGTTTATGGACAAAAAATCCCAGAATTGATCGCTAATGAGAAATATATTATAGAAATGAATACACGGAATGATATACGCTATACTAAAACAGGAAAACTCCTTGGTTATGTCGATGTGAATCATAAGTTTGGGATAGGTTTTGAATTTGATGCCAAGGACACGACGGTTCGAAGTAACATCACATATAACAATGTCGGTCAAATGAACTCTTATGTGGAAGAAAAGTTTAGCTCTGATTCACCAATGCAGCGCAAAATAATCCATAGGACAGATATTGAATACAACCCTCTCAATCAGATAAACGGATATAAAGAAGAGATTAGCACTGATGATAAGCCTGAGCTTCTTCAGATCGATCAAAGGATAGGTATGCTTTATGATGATTTGGGTCAATTAAAATCATATCAAAATATTTCGGAAAAGATAAGTTTGCTAATAAATGAGTACGAGATAGATATAACTGATTTCACTAAAGATGAACTTGAATCTTTAAGGAATGGACAAATTATCTATAAAGATGGGTTCAAATTGGTTTATTCAGATCTTTTTGGACCAATAAACTCAATAGAGTTTAACTCCCAAAAAAATATTATGGAAAAGTATTGGGATCACTTAACTTCTGATTCTAAAGGGCTTTTGAATGCAGATGCTTTTTCGGAAATTTTTTCCAATGAGAAAGAAAGGCTTGACCTAATAACATCGTTGAGAAGTAAAGGCTATATTGATAATCAAAATAATATTTTAGAAGCGTTTGATAAACTTGATTTTTCTTCTGAGTTTATTTTAGAACCTCCTTTTGATGAATACAGTGCAGATATTTTCTCTGAGGTCAGGTCATATTTGAATTATGATCGACGGGTTGAACAAAAACTAAGTTTTTTTGCCAAATCTTTTGAAGAAAAAGTTTTCACAGAAAGAGATTCGATGACCTATGATCCAGCTGGAAGAATGAGGTTTTTTCAAGAAAAAGAACAGAGCACAAAGAATCCTGATTTGACCCGAACACGTATTTGGCAAGCGCTTTCTTATGACTCTTCGGGGCTTAACACAGCTTATAGCGAGGTTAACTATGAAGAAGGTTTTGACAAATACAATACTTTCCTAAACAAAACAACTTATACAACGCGTTCGGATATTCATTACAATGTCGCGAACCAAATGGTTGGGTATTTTGATCAAATCACGAGTAGTGCTGCTCCAAATATTAAAATCCGGACGCGACGTAAAGATACTAAGTATGATTTGTGGGGGCGTTTAAGGAGCTACATTGAAGACGGCTATAACAGTGAAGATAAACCTTTTTCAACTTTTGTTAAGGATATGAGATATAACGATCTTGGACAAAATATCTTTTTAGATAAAGAAGAAAAAGAGGGCGGGGTTTCGAAGTCTTTCCGTAGAGATAAAATGGTTTATAACCGAAATGGACAATTACTCTCTTATCACGACTTTATTGATCAAGGTGATCTTATTAGTCAAACAGAATATTCTTCTATAGCATATAACCGCTTAGGGCAAAGGATATCAGAAAATGTGAAAACTTATGATTCAGCTAATAACGTTTCTCTCCGTTACACATGGGACATGGGATACGATGATCAAGGACGCTTGATTAAAAAACGTGAAGATCGTATTAACAATGGGGCTAGGACAGAAGATGTTATTTGGTTAGCTTTTGATAAAAGTCGTATTGATTTCGATCTTCCAGAGTTTTTGACGGACCCGGAAAGTGAAAAAGCTTTAGGAACAGGGAGAGCTTTTGATGAAAGGGCTCTTTTTTACGATAGATATCAAATCAATGAAGGAGCGTATGATCATAATGGGCAACTTCTTGCCAGTTTTGAAAGAGGGTATGATCCTTATGGTAAAAAATTCATAAAAGTCAAAAAAACAGATTACGCGAAGGCAAACAAAATTTTTGATATATCGAGAAGGTACGAATATGATAAAAATGGAAAAACAATAGTTAATATAAGAGAAGATGAATTTAGGGTTAACTTGAAAGAGCTTCAAGATCAAAATAACAATCCTGTTTCACTTTCATTTGATGCTCCTTTTGATATTGATGGAGGAATAATCTCTTCGGCAAGCTTACCGGAAGATTTTGTGAGAATTGGTAAGCATGTTTTAAATAATGGACAGATGAGTTATTTTCTTCGTCCCGATAATAAAATCGGTATCAAAGATGCGCAAGGGAATATACTGAATGATATCTTTTTGGAAACAACACAAGATGATCGAGGGAATATTATCGGTCTCACAGGAAAAGTTTATTTTTATGCGTTTCATTATGATACCTATGATGATGAAAAGAAGACAGGAGGAGATAACACAGGTCTTATAACTTCTTCTGTATCTCTTTCTAGACAGTATGACCGTTGGGGTCAGATCAAAGATGTTTCATTTGATGGAGGTCAATATTATAAAGATGAGATAAAAATAGAAAATGAACGCAAATATGATGATGATGGACAGGTTTTATGGGATATGTCTCGCCGGTCAAAATATCGTTTTGCGGACGATGAAGACGCCTATGCTTTTTCTCAGAAAAAAGTGAAAGAGGTGATCTATGATTATCATAAAAAATCGATCAACTTGGATCTGAGCACTTCTTCTTATGAGTTACCGTTTGGGGTTGATCCTAAAAGAGACTTATTATCTGTCGGATTGATTGACTATTATATAGAAGGGATACCTCATAGCACATGGAGTGAGGATGCTATTGATGACACAGAGGAAGAGTTTAAGGCTAAGCTTAATCTAGCTGATAATATTGAAAACCGTTTATGGGAAACTTTGCAGTATAGTAAAAACACTTTCAATTATAATTTCAAAAGAAAAGCTAAAGAGTATGAAGTGGTGCTAGATGAGGGAAGCTATGCTCAAGTTTATGAAACAGAGTTATTGCCTGAAGGTTTTAATCTTGGTAAAAAAGATGATGGAGAAGAGGTTTCTTTAAATTGGGACTCTTCGATGTCTCGTGAGGTTTTAGAAAAATATTTTTTATATGATAACGATTACTCGAAGCCTAAGCAAGAAGCCTTGGACTATTTTGCTTCAAAGTTAAAAAATTTGCAAAATATATTAAAAAGTCTTTCAGATTTGAATAAAAGTGATTTGAGAAAAATCAGAGGGATTTTGACAGGGCAAAATTATCCAGAAATCCAAGGTGTTAAAGCTGCTTTCAATGCGTGGATGGATAGCTTTAAAGGTTTAACAGTCGTAGATAAGAACAAGTTTATCAAAGGGCTTTTTGGCCCGTATCTTTATAACATAAAAGATCAGGTTGATCATGGGTTTGTTATACGCGAGGAGATCTCTCTTAATCAAATCCTTGAAAAGCTCGATTTTTCTTCACTCTCTAACCCGAAAGCATTCCCTATTAGGCAGAAACTGAATACAAACTTTTTGATGAATCTTAAACGCTTCACTTCAGAAAACCCTGATCTTTTAAACAGCTTGACAAGGTACAAACTGCTATTGTCAGAGCTTCATCAAAATGATGTTTTTAGCATTGAGGAAGCTGAAGTTGCTAACAAAATTTTGTTAAATAAACCCCTTTTACCCTCTGAAGAGATGATTAAAAATAAGAACGCTCACTTGATGGAGCTAAAGGATTTAGCTGCAGAGTTAGTTCCTACTATGCAAGCTTACAATATACATACGCTTAGAGGTGATGGCTCTTGGATTGTGGATCCGTTCGAAAAGTTTTCTTACTTAATTGAACTTTATGAAAAAATTCATCTTGTAGGAAAAACAGAGATAACATTGAAAGAGTTTCGTGAATTTGACTCACGTGGAATGGTTACAGATCTTTATGAAAAAAGTTATCAAAAAGATGGTGTTCTTTTTTTAAGCGAGAATCAGTTACCAAAAATGACTGAGGATACATATCAAATTGATGAACAGGCACTTTTTCAAAACTTCACAAAAACGAAAGATTCCAGAAAAATATTGACATATGATGAAAATTTGAAAGTAGAGACAAATCATCAGATAGACTATTTGTCACGTAAAGAGATAAAAACTTTTGATCATGTTTATTCGGAATTAGGGCAACTTTTGAGTAATCGTGAATGGAAATTTTTTCATGAAGATCAAAAGATACTCAAGAGAGCTATTATTCATAACTATACCTATGCGGTTAGTGGTCGTCAATCGGGAAGAGTGACACAAACCGGAGAAGACTTTTTTTATGATGATAATATCAAAGCTTATAGGATTTTTGGTCTTCAAAAGGAAGAAGAAGTCGCTAATATTTATAATGAAAAAACAGGACTTCTTAAAGGAAGAGAGCAATATCTATATAACTTTACTATGCGAACATATGAAAATGGGTCGATCATTTTGGATGAAGATGGAAATAGGATTTATGACAAAACCTTGATAGATGCTTCATCCGACTTTGATTTTAGATATAACTTATTCGAAAAAACAACGCATAAAGTGACTTCAAAGTTTGATATGTATGGGAGCAGAGTTTCCCTTGAAGAGTATGATGATTATATTTATAACACGATGGGCCAAGCTTTATCTCACTCTATTGTTACAACCAAATATGGGGAAGAAATTTTTGATAGTGTTTTACAACTTCGCTCAGGAGAGAACGTTTCCGGTAAGCAATTTATAACAGCAGATGATATGCAAGAAGAACTACTTAGAAGGTTACGCATTTTACAAAAAAATGATAGAGATACTGATGGTTTATATCATCAAGTGTACGACGTAACATCACGTGCAAGCCAAGACACTTTGACCCATCGTGAAAGAAAAATTGGACTTCCCAAACTTTTTGAAGCTTTTAAAAAGGGTTTTTATAATTGGGTTCGAGGCTTTATAGACGGACAGTCCTTTAAAACGATGGTGATTTCAACATTTTCTAATTTTTTAAGGGGATTTTGGGGTTTACCTGCAAACTCTCTTATAAATCACTTGGGTATAAGTCTTTTCGATGTTGTCAAAGAGGCTATTGTTTCTAAAATGAACGTTCAGGATGCAGTTGTTGCTGATATTGAAAGTCAATGGGAAGGACAGGTCATATCTGAAGTTTTAGGCTTACCTGTGGATAGATCTAAAGCTCGAAAAAGATATACCTTTGACAATCTAGGTAGAGCTACAGAAGTTTTAACCATAGAATATGAAAAAAATACAGAAAATGATGTTTCTCGAATGAATACAGAGCGCCGTCGATTGATCCAAAAAAATGTTTATAAGACAGACTCAGACCCCAATGAGTTGGTTCACGAAGAAACTTTGGATGTTTTGCATTATGATTCCACGTTATCTTCGTGGTCGAAGCATAATAGGCGGGTTACAACCAATGAATATGACTCTTTAAATCGATTCACTTCTAAGCAAATAGATGAATATGGCTGGGAGAAAAGTTCCGGATCTTGGATTTTGAAGCAACGAGAAGAGTCAAAGTTCTTATCTTATGATGAGCATGATCAAGTGGTAGAAAAAGAGGTAAGCCAAAAGGTATTTGAGGCAGCAACATCTACGTGGAAAGAGATAGAAGCTAAAAAAATAAGGTTGACGTATGATAATTTTAATAGAGAAGAAACACGAGAAGAAGTTATCAAGAAATATGATAACGTCTGGGAAAAGCATGTTTTCGAAAAGAAATATGATGACGCTTTTATGTCTAATAGGCTTGTGGAAGAAGTTCAGAAAGTCTATAGACCACGGCCAGAGGATTTACAGGACTCTTACTTTGATTTAAATCAAGGTTTTTTTAGAGGTAATCTTGTGAGTCATCAAAAAACAGTTCATACAGATTTTGACCATTTGAATCAGCCAGTCACAAGTCATATTTATACCTACGATCCATCTCTTGAAGATATTGCTAGATATAAAGCTTTTGCTAGAAAAATCTTGCAAAGTGAAAGTTTTACAGAAATCAAAGATATTTTATTAAGATTCCGTAACCTTCAAAAAGATCCTGATTTGATTTCTGTTATGGCGATGAATGATCTGGATAGTCTTTTAAATTTTTTGAATAACTTGCGTTTAGACCGTAAAGAGTATGAGTCTATTTATTTGGCACTAAGAGCTTTTAAGCTTAATGAAGATTTAGTCAATGATAGATTGAATAGAGTTTTTAAAGAGCTTTCGCTAGCAGAAAACTTTATTGAAGCTAAAAACATCCTTAAAGAAGCTGAGTTAGAGGAAGAGGCTTATCAAGAAATGTTAGCTCAAAATGATATGCGTAATATGGTTGGGTTTTTGAATCGTTTAAGGAATGAAAAAGAAGTTTACTCGACCATTTATGAATCTTTCTTATCCTTAAACAAAATTTTTACAACCCATAAAGAGAATGCCATTTCTTTAGAAGAAAAAAATATCAGATACAATGCCTATAATTTTAAGATACATGAAAAAGTGAAGAGAAAAGCCATTGAGGTTAAGAGTGGAGAATTAGTAACCTTACAGACATTGGAGAGTTTTTATGAATATGATCATATGGATCGTATTTATCGCACGGTTGATATCTCCGAGGGAATGGGGTCGAAGAGAAAGGTAAAAGAAACAAAGGTTTTAGAGTTTGACTCTTTCAATAGAGCTAAAGTTCAAGATATCACAACTTTCGGAGGGAACACTCTTGTTGCGAATAATCCCTTTCGACTGTTAGCTTCGGACTTATCTTCTTGGGATATGTCCCCATGGATACAAGAAGGTCTTCTTGAAGAAGATGGTTCTGATCATTTTATTTGGAAAGCAAATGATTATGATACTTATCAAGAAGTGTTATCTCTTTGGAGTGATCAAAGTGATCCAAAGAAAACTGTTTGGAATACCGACAAAACCCAAAATATTATTTATAAAAAAGTCTTTGATACCTTACCGACAGGTCTTTATCAAAACCTTAAAAAATATAACCTTATTCAAGAAAGAGATGAAACGGTTTCTTGGAGCATGTCGAATAAGAACCTTTTGAAAGATGGTCTCAAGAAGATGTTTAAAGAAGAGGCTTATTTAAAACTTGGACAAAAAGTCACGGCAGAAGATTTTGATTTGATTTGGAAAACTTTTAATAAATATTTTGATAGAAACGAGAGAAGGTCGAAAATCTCTGATTTTGGACATATTATTCAAAGAGGGGAGTGGGAAAGTCGTCAGATTTTGAAAGAGGAAAAAGACCTGGCAGGTAGAACTATCGAACAAGTTTCATATCAATTCAAAGAGGGTGCTTTATCCAAGAATACAGATATTTTTGAGTATCAAAATGATGAAGCTAGAAGCTTGGATTCAGGAAAACTTACAAAGAAAATACACACGAGAGCAATCATTGAAGATTCGAAAGCATATGCTACTTATAAAGAAAGTGAAGATTTTACTTCGATCATAGGGCTTTCTTATCAACCACAAGGGCAACAGGTCTATTCAGATTATGTCTATGATGAAAAAGGCTTGGAAGTTGGTGTTACCTCTGAGTCTCTTAGCTTCTCTGGTAAGCGCTTGAGTAAAGAGCGTATCTATGACATTGATCGAGATGTTTTTGGTAGAAAGATGTCGGAAAAGAAAAAGGTATTTTATAAGAATGGCTCAGATGATATGGGTTTTAGGTATGTTGTTATTAACTATAAAGACCATAAATATAAAGGCTTAGAAAATGATCTCTTTCAAAAGAAAGAGGAGATACACTACACTTGGAAAAACTCTAAAAATAACGAAGGGTTTAATCAAGGCAATATGATCATGAAGCTTGATATTTCTTTGAAGCACGATGAGTATCAAAGAGAGGTTGAAAGGGTAGAAAGACAAAGAAGAAAACAAGAAAAAAATATCCTTATGAATAATACTGCTAACTCGGAAACCTATTTTGAGACAGAAACAGTATCTCGTGTTTTGAAATTTGATGCTTTGGATCGTCGAGAAATTTATACAAAAAAAGAGGGAGATCAAATCGATCAGATCCACTCTTTTAGGAATGAAAATGGGCAAATCTCTAAACAAATACAGACAACGAAATGGGGAGAATCGCGAGATAGTAGGGTGTCTGTGAAAGTTGAATGGATGGAATCCTATGATAGAGGTGGGAATGTCGAAAAAATGCTGGAGTATACCTCTGGTAATGGATCGATAGGAAGCCTGAAAACAATCGAGAGATCTTATGACTATTCACAAGGAGGTAATCGACTGATTCAGGAAGAAAGTGTTCATTATGGACAAAAAGTTAACATAAAAGGAAGAGAACTTAACATTAGAGATAAGAATGTCAAAATATCCGACGTTTCCGGTCTTATTCAAAAAAGAGACCTTATTTCAGACGTCCTTTATGATGATTGGGACAGAGAAGTCTCTAGAAAAACAACAAAATATGGAGGGGGTGACGTTAATACCTCGACGGTTTTGGGGATAGACTATGCTCATAAATTTTATTATAACTCCCGTTTGGACTCAGGAGCTTTGGGTCATATGAGTGAAGAGATGGTTGAT
Source organism: PVC group bacterium (ex Bugula neritina AB1) (assembly GCA_001730085.1). Classification (GTDB taxonomy): domain Bacteria. The sequence continues at coordinate 33,466 of MDLB01000105.1, read as the reverse complement.
CACTTTGTATGGGATCCTGGTTCAGGTAGAGAGATATATAGGGATAGCTCGATTTCATTATTTAATACATACGATGATTACGGACGAGTGACGGATAGAACTCAAAGTCGTTTTATTCTTCGTGATGATAATCAAAAAGCTAATCCTCTAGCTACTAATAAGTATTATCTTTCAAGAGCGAGAGATCATATTTTTTATGATAAATATGATCGAGAGAGATTGATTTTTACAGATAGATATGGGAATCATAGTTTGGAAGAAGAAAGTCCGGTTGAGTCTATCATAAAGAAGAATGAGTACCTTTATGAGAGCAAAAATCGAAATCTGAGCAAAGAAACAGAAACATCTTTTGAGTTTAGAGAGATGGCTAATGACTTAGATGCTTATAACTTCTTTCATGAAAAAGGGGCTTCTCCTTATACTGGCTATAAAAAAAGAGAAATAACTAAGTCATGGAGATATAACGCTCAGTTACAAAATGTTTATGAAAAAACTGAGACGTATCAACGTAGAAGTACCGAAGAATATTTGAATAAAAATGATTTTTTATTTAATAGACAAGAAGTTCAAAAATTGACATTTGACCAGTTTGGTAATGTTTTGACGAATAAGATTGACCGTTCAAACTTTGATAAGTCAAAAGTTTCTACCGCCTTAACGACTTACAGGTATAACAAGGATCAACGTGTAACATATGAAGGCTCTCTTGCTCAAGAGGGGACAAATATTGTTTCGGAAAAGAAATGGACATTAGGTTTTGATATTCGAGGTAAAGCTCTTCATAAGATTTCTGAAGGTTCTGGACACGGAACAGAAAAGACGATCACAGAAGAAAAGTTTAACTATGATCTTGAAACAGGTCTAAAAACAGATGAGTTCATAGAAGTTTACGGTTCGTTGTCTTCGATTATTGATGATACTAATGATTATCGCAACATCCAACTGAAGAAAGATCTTATGAAAAGTAAAAGTCATATTAGCTTTCGTAAAGATAATGGAGATCTTGCTTATAATGCTTGGAACCTTGAAACTTCTAGAAGAACAATAGAGTATACGCCGTTACTTTCAAACATATCGAGAGACTTGGTGCAAGCGAATAACTTGAAAGATATTCAAAACTTATTGATAGCAGAAAACATGAGATTAACTGAAAACAATGATTTGCAACCAGTGATTGATGCTGCAAACGGTACCATTGACGATGTTATTGATGAGTTGCGAAAATTAGCAGAAAGAAAATACACGTATCGCTCTCTTTATGAAGCTGTTGTTGCAGCTAAAGCGACGATCTTAGAAAAGGATCTTCTTGTGAAAGCTTTTGCGCAAGATGTAAGCCAGTCAAATATATCTTTCTCTGATACTCAAGACCTTCTTAAGCAATTAGCGAGTGACACGGGTATTGTCAGTTTCAATGATATCTCTAATGCAAAAAATCTTTCAGAAATGATCAATGATCTCGTAGATTTGATACAGATGAATCCTTCGGATCAAAGGTTTCTTACACTAAAAAAGGTTTTGGCATCTTTGAAGTCAAGGATTCAAATTATCAAAAATGTTACAGACTCTTATAAAGATTATACCAATGATCTTTTAAGGTCAAAGGGTCTTGCTTTAAGAACAACTGATAAAATCTATTTTCAGTTGGATGAAAATTCGCCTAAAGAATTGAAAGAAACAAGAACCATTTCAAACCTTCTTCATGATGATAATAACCGTGTGATAAGTAAAATGGTTGAACGCTATAATGATCAAAATGGTTTTCAAAACCGTATTGAAAAATATCAAGAAGATATCAGGTATGATGCGTTTGATCGAAAAAAATCCAAAACTATTCACCATTATGCTAGATTTTCAAATGATGCCGATGACTCTCCTTATCAAAAAGAGGTCACTGTTTACGACTTTAAATACGGTATTTTTTTAGAGCATTTTGTTGAATCAGCAACGAAAACGGTCACAAATCTTTTAGAAAAAGATGAGCAAACGGAGTCTGTTGAGAAGATTTCGTATGTTTATGATGATGTGACGGGTCGTAAAGTCGAAGAATTGGTTGATAAAAAATTCAGGATGAGAATGAATGAAAGTCTGGATTTACAAAAGCCAGAAACCTATTGGCGGTTGATACATCAAGAGAGATATAACACTTATGATCACTTTGATAATCTTTTAAATAGCACAAAATCTTATTATGGAGAGGATCATCAAAACGTTTCGACGATAGTTGAGTCTTCCAAAACATATGATCATTCTGAAAGGGTGATTGTTGAGAAAAACCGTTCCACTTTTTCAGGTTCATCAATAGTTATAGATAGACATGTTTGGAGACATAACCTAGATGTTCATGGTAATGCTTGGCAAACAACAAATTGGAGCAGTGGTTTAGGTTCGACTTCGAAAGCAGAAATAACGCGTTCAAAATATTCCGATAAAGGTTGGTTACTTCTGGAAGACAATTTAAAAATCTACGAAGAAGCTCAACTTGATCAATCAGACGGGACATACATTGCTGGATTTTTATCTTCGGAAGTGGAAAATATTCGCTCATATGATCAGAATCACCTGGAAACATCTGTACGTACAACCCAAAGAGATCGAGGAAGAGAGATATCTTTTGTTGAGGTTGTTGATAAAACATATGATATGGAAACTTTTATAGGTCAGAAGGGTTTTGCGACACAGGAAATGCGTAAAACTTACTATACGGATACAGGTTTAGAAAAGGATCTATATTTATGGGATCAAAAACGCGTTGATTTTGAATCTTACTATGATAATGGTGAAGTCCAAGAAAAAGTTACAGAGTCTTTGACAGATACAGGTGATCGTTTAAGCAAAGAAAGAGAAATAATAACACAAGATAGATTTGGACGCGTTTTTCAAACAGAAAAACGGTATTATCCTAAAAATGGTTTGACAGGAGAGAAAGACGTTCCAGAAGAAAAAGTGATCATCACGAATACGTATCGCTTCGACAAAGAGAGCCACTTTGTGGCGTCTAAAGATACCAAAAGCTATTCCCCAATTCAGACAGATGTAGCCTATAAAGAAGAGGTTACAGAGAATCTTTTTCATGATGCGACCGGGAGGTTGAAAGAAGAAGTTAGGAGTATATACTACCCTGATAGAGGTAAAATTTTTAGTAAAACTTTTTTTGACTCGTATAATATTTTTGGTGATTCCTTAGAAAAAAGGACATATAGAGGTGAGCGTTTGACAGATATGCCTCACCTTCAAATGGAATCTTATAAATATGATCATAGAGGTCGAGTTGAAAAGCAACATATTAAAAAAGAAACAACTCTTAATGAAGAACCTTTTCTATTAAAGGCTGAGAAAGTCATATGGAATAAAGATTTTAACGGTCAAGGGAAAGCTACTAATATCATCACAGCAATGAGAGGAGAAGGAGAGAAACCTAGGCTTTCGACGATACGTGCGATTTATGATAGAGGACTTTTGATTGAAGAAAACATTGACGATTTTGTTTTTGATGAAAGTCTTTTAGAAAAAGAAACTATTGAGAGGCCAGACATTGTGACAGCTCTTTTAGAAGAAGATACGGTTAGCTATACCTATGATAAACATAGGAGAGAAGTCCGACAAGAGCACAGAAGAACGAGGGATGGGAAGGTTATTGCTGGAAAAGGAAAACCTTTTTCTTTGATGATCAAAAGCTACAATGAAAACGGGAGTATTAGACGCTTGAGGCAAGAGAGCTTCGAGAGAGTCACGACGACTGATTATATTTCTTATACCCCAGATCTGATGGCTAAAGAGAAAAAAATTCATATAAAAACCAAAACAGTTAACCCGCCTAATGAAATAGATACATGGAAAAGTGTTATATCAACGTATGATGCTTTCTTAAACGAGAAAAAAATTGAAGAAAATATTTATAACGATAGTGACTACAAGAATTTTTTACGTAAAGAAATCGCTGAGGTTGAGCATTTTGCAGGAGGAGCTTCGGATAAAGTGAAACGTAGAAGAAAGAGTATTATTCAAAACTCTTCTGTCTCTAGAAAAGAAATATCACGATTCACCTACGATGAATACGGTGAGGAGCTTAAAGAAGATATAGAAACATGGGTAAGGAAGCAAGCTCTAGATTTTGATGGTGTTTCAAGCTTTGAAGGTGATGAGGAAGAAAGCATACGTTTAAGTCAAGATAATGCGGGTTACTTGCAAAGATATCAATTTGAACCTTATGGGCCAGAAGGGGCACCTGTTGACTTAAATATTAGTGAATACTTGGAAGGGCACTTGGATGGTTTTATGAAAAAGAGTGAGGAGAATAAATCTTTTATCGTTGGACCAGGCAGACAATCGATAGACCTCTCCTCTTCTATTTTTTTTGTTGATGAAAATGACGAAATGGTTTTATTAGACTCTAATGGCCAAAAGATCCCGGGAGTTACTCTTGAGAGAGAAATGATCAATGGCTCTTTAGCTCCAACAGGTAAAATACTGTATCACTATGACCTTCCAATTGAAATTTTTAAAGGTGGTTTATTAGGTAGTATAAAGGCTGAAGGTTATGAGAATTTCTTTTTAAATGTTAATACGGAACATTCGTTGAATACGGGACTGTATAGTTTTTTTCTTAAGCCCTCGGGAGAATATGGTATCAAGAACCATAAACAAGAAGAGATCAAAAATGTTGGCTTGAAAATAGTAGAACGCTTGGTTGATGGTGAGTTAAAATCTTTTGCGAATGTTTTTTCTTGGGGACATCAAAGTATTTTAACAAGAGGTAAAATCAGAGAAAGAGCCCCTGGAGAAGACCCTATTTTGATCAATGGGCATATGATCAATAGTGGAGAGTATACGTATTATTTGAGAGAAGATAATAGAGTGGGGCTCAAAAAAAATGGGACAGTTGTTGATGATATCTTTTTAGAAGGTAAATATGATGAGGCTAAGCGCTTTAAAGGTATCACAGGAAGAGTCACTTGGGCAGGACCCGGAACATGGCTTAGAAAGTCCTCAACATCTTTTAAAACTTATGATCAATACAATCGTTTGACTTTTGAAAAAGTCATTTCCAAAAGCAAAAATCCACCGAGTTCGATAGATTCTACCTTGGTTGAAGAGATAGAGAGAAAATATGATCTGGTTGACAACTTGATCTATCAAAGTAAAGATGCCATTCAAGATGGGACGCATAGACATATCAAAAGATCCTGGAAAGGTTATAGCAGCAAAGACCCCGAAGCCAATGCCAAAATCATGAAAGAAGTTGTTTATGAGGAAGGCAATGGATTGAATGAAACTTTAACATTGAAAAGTTATAACGAAGATCATACAGAAGAAAAATATTTCACATACAGCAATAATCTTTCAAAAATGAGTACCACTTTGAATGGACATACCATAAATGCTAGCTTTAAAGGGGTAACTCATTATGAAGATTTGATGGAGTGGTCACCAGAAGTAGGGATTGTTTCTAATAACTTACAAAAAATAACAGAAATTAAAAATACCTATGAAAACTTTAGAAAAATAGAAAACCTTAAGGTTGTTACTGATGAAAGCGGTACCATTTCTAAAGTTGAAAAAGGAAGTTATAAGTATTACGAAACAGGACGTTTAAGTGAACAGAGTCTTGATAGTTTTGCTGTAAGGTCTTTGGACCAAGCTTTCATGAGAAAGACCTCAATACATTCACATGGAGAGCTTTTAGCCAAAGATTATGATCAATCTCTTTTGGATAAATTGATAGATACAGGCATGATTATTCCGAAAGGTGAAGGTAAATATGCGTGGACTTATAATAATTTTCAAGATTTGAGAGATGCTTTCATTCAGATAGAAGGGATGAATGAGTCCTTGGAAAATGCCTTAAAGGCAACAATGTGTGTTGAGTTCAAAGGAAGAAATCAAACAAAGTTTTTCGCATATGGTTCAGATGATACTGCTCAAATGGAAATGAGAGTACGTTATGATGACTTAATGATCAAGGTTTCACATGAAGAAGCGATAATAAACAAAAACGCCAATGGTTTAAAAATATCAGAAGCTGTTAATGTCTATCGACCTAGCATGGAAGAGGGAAAAAAGGATCTTGTGGAAAGAAAATTTTTGGAAAAAGCATATCTTGGTGCTTACTTTAGAAACTATGTTTTGAAAGATGAAGTGCGTACCTATGATGGTTCTAAAAAGTCCGTTGCTCAGAGGGAGATTTTCACCAATAAACTTAAACGTATCGAGGAAAATCAATACAAATATGATTCTTTTGGACGCGTGAAAGAAAGCGCTAAAATAACAAAAACACGGAAACAGAAAGATAGTTATATTGACCTTTCTCGTCAAAACTCTTATTCGGAGATCGTCCAATTGGAACATGATATTGTATATGACCAATTCAATCGAAAAATAAGTTTTTATCAAACGATAGACTTTTCAGAACCTCTTCATGTAAAGGATAGCATGGGTTCTGAGTTTGAGTTAGACCGGATGACGAATAAAGTCGAATATAAACGTCAGCAAGGTACAGGCTGGATCACTCAGAAACGTGTTGATACGTATATGTATAATATGGAAGATAGGCTCAAGTCGTTGATTTTGATTGATCCTGAACGAGGAACATATCTCGACAACTCTGCGATGTATCAAGAGATGAATAGCAAAATCATAGATCAAAATCGCAGATATTATCAAGTGGACAACATGAACATTTTTGATCCGAGAGGGCGGTCTCTAGAAACAGTTTCGGAGCTATTTGTTAATTCTAAGCCAATAGGTTTAGGTGAGGGAGATAGTGATTACCAGTTACAATCCAAAAAAATCAAAGAAAGTATATTTCGTGGTAGTCGACTTGTAGAGGCTATTGAAAAAGACTTTGTTATTAAAGAATCAGAGATGTCCGGTGATAAAGTTGCTGATCCGGATAACTATTCTTTATCCAGAACACTTAATAGTTATTATTCTTTTTATGATGAAAATATTCCCAGTAAGAATTGGCATGGTCTGAAACGTTTTTCTTTGAAAGAAAGGCATTTAGTAAGAGATGGTCAGCAAGCACAGGAGGTTTATAAAAACCTTGTGAGTTATACGGATTATAATGAAGCGCGTAAAGAAAAGTCTTCTATACGTGCTTCAAAAACCTTGGGAGTGCCTACTGTTAATTATACAGTTACAAACATTGATTATGATATGGAAGAAGCGTTGATATCGAAACAGGTTCATTTGACCTATAAAGAGCTTGCTTTGGATAGCGATTGGGGAGATATAAATGATGGAGCAGTGCGCACTAAGGTTTTTGAAAAAAGTCTATTAAGATCTAGAGAAACCGTAGAAAACTACAGTTTTGATAGTCATATGAATGCGGGAGAGTTCACATCTACGAAAGAGACCTATCTAGGGGGAGGTGAGTTTTCCAAAGAAGTACGCCATAGGCTTCAGACGGTCAAGGATATCAATAATAGAGATTTACTTACTTTTGATACAGTGATGAATTTTACACCAGACTCTCCGAATAAACCTTATGAGATAAATTCCTTAAAAAAGCTTAATCTTCTTTATGATCTGAATGGGAAAATCATTATGTCTCATTTGAACAAAAGTACGATAGATAATACGGGAGCTATTGTGAAAAAATCGACCTTTAGAAAAGATGCTCAGTTTGATGAGTATGGGAATGAACTTTTTTCTGAAGAGTATGAAAATATTTGGAAAAATCATTTGTCAGATATTAAAGATTTTATGAATTACGATGATTTTTTACTCAAAAAGATTCATAAAGAAACTTTTTCACATATTCTCGATTCATCTCAGGTTGATTTTCTTTGGCAGAGCCTTGTGAGTAAAGGCTATATTTTAGAGGATGGTAGCATAAGAATGAGCCTTAGAGACCTGAAAAACAAAGAAGATTTCATGTTGCAAGGAGCTCTTAATATATACAGGGAAGATGTTTTTGATATTTTATTCAACTCATTGACCAATAGAATAGGCTTCATCGAAAATAACGAAAACTTGGTTGCAACAAATCTTAATGAGCAAGGTGAGCAAGAGAGTTTGATTAGAACAAATGTTGCGACTTATCTCGTGGGAGGACAACTTTTAACACGTGAAGTGAAACAGGAAAATGTTAACAAATATTTTGATCCAAACTATTCTGACTTAGAAAACCATAGAGATCTCTTAGGTTTCCAAAAATCGTCGAACACTAGTTTCACAAAGAACACGTATGTTGGGACGCAGTTGCAAGCATCTGTCACCTATGAGTGTGAAAAAACTAAAGATCTTATATTGAATGCAAGGATAGTTTCTCGAGAAGGTACCATCGGTTCAGATGGTTTAATGGAAGATATTCCTTATGAAATTGAAAATGGATATAAAAAATCTTCTTACAATGAAGAAATTTTCGTTTTTAAGAAAGGATATCTACCCCAGGTTTCTTTTGATATAGATATGATGAAATCTTTTTTTAACGATAGGAATACGTCTCAGGGATCTTTAGAATATTTGCAAAGTTTTCAAAGAAATGTGATCACCAATGAAATCAAAGATACTTTGGGTCGGATTAAGTCTTTTGAGAGAGATCATAAGAGTTATAAAGTCGATCATAGTGGGAAATACCCGAAGGTTTATGGGAATGGACATATAAAGACAATGAGACATTCAACAGAATACACGGGTAAAAAAGTTTCTAAAACCTTTGAAAGTTTTAAAAATGAATTGACCGGTGAAATAAAACATTCGATAGAGACTGATATTGATTATTATTTTCATACAAAAACTCATTCTAGAAAAATAGAGGATTTCGATGAAACCCTCTATGCGAGTGGGATAGACCTTTGGGATCAATGGCAAAAGGGTTCCATAATGATAAAAGATATTTTGGAGTATGCTCTATCTGGTCAGAATTTCGGAAAAAATGAGGTCGCTAGATCGAACCTTAAACTTACGATAAGAGAGGGAGAAGCTTTCAAAAGATCACGTTTAGGCACGGTAGATGTCAATTATGATCATTCTTTTTGGGGAGAACTTTATTCGCATAAAGAAGGCATACATGAATGGTATGACTCGATTGATCAAATAGATGAGCAAGGTGGTCTAAAAAGTCTTGGAAGACATGGAAGTCTTGAAAAAATTTACGGTTGGAGAGAGTTTCTTTTGTTTGACCAGATGATTTTAAATAATGAAAAAGGTGATTCTTATAAGATCATTCGAAGCTTGTATGATGTTATGTTGAGTGAAAATGAATATCATGCGTCAAAAAAACGTTTAGAAGATTTTGAGAAAGCTTCACTACAAGAAGAGCATGATAGAGCGAAACAGGCTTTCATTCAGAAGGAGAATAACTTATCTTATTCTCTTAAAGAAATATACGCTAAACTTTTTAGTGAAACTGCCTCGCATAGACATCTTTTAGAAATCGCTGGAGATGCTATTGTGAACTACGGTCAAAATTATTCTGAAATCAGTAATAGCATCCATAGAGATCAAGTCATTAGAGAGATTTACTCTCCTTACACACAGAACTTGTATACAGAGATGGGTAAGCTTCACCTATTGAAAGGTCTAGATGAAGTAGAAAATCCTAAAAACCTTTCTTTAAAGTACACGATGAGTGATAGTACGACACATAAAAAAGATTTTTTTGGGAATGTTATAAGTAGTGATCGGTCGACTTATACTCAGATAGATAGATACTCTAAAGGATCTGAAACCCCTTGGCAAAAGTTTCAAAATATTTTTGATATGCGTTTGGGAAGAGAAGTTGGTTTCACAGAACACTGGCAGAATGGCGAGCTTTTTTATAAAATCCGCGGGAGTGGCTATTCGCAAATGAACCCTGATCTTCTTGCAAAAATCCCTCCCGAGTCTGCGTATCATTTATCTAAAACCGGAGAAGTTCTTATTCTTAAAGAAGATTTGGATGCTTATGGTGAAGATCATGTTAGCCACCTTAAAAGTTTTGTGGAAAATTCTGATTCTATGGAGGTCATCGAAGGAACACTTGAAGACTTAAAACGCTTAAAAGGTCAAAATAGTTTCGATTATCTTGATGATATGAAATATCTACAACCTGCCGGAGGTTATGGGTTTGATAGTGACAGTGAAGTTGTTTTAATTAAAATCAAAAACTTTGACCTTACAGCTACTGCAGAAGAAGGCACAGGCTTTTTTCGTTATAACGATTATTTTAACTATACACGTGAATATCTAAAAGATGCGACCTATGATGAGTATGGTATGCAGTTAACCGCTCAAAAATACACAAGAGCTCCAGATGGAACGGTGAATGCGAGCGATAGAAAAGACACGAAATATGAGTGGTTTCAATTCACAGATGGTCCCGAACTCTTGGGACCGGTTTATGGTCTTCTATTGGATGGAGAAAGACAGAAGTCTTCGGGTGAGGATAACAGTGAAGAAGCAGATGATGATAGCTGGGATAGAATAGATGGTATCTTTAAAGACATGGATAATGCTAGCCCCTTTTCGGAGAAAAAGAAAACATATCTTTCAGATATTGGGCTTTTGAGCACAGAAGAACAGGAAATTCTTGATTATTCACCTTCTTTAATGAATAGCGAAGACATTTTGTCTTATGCTAACAAGCTTATTAATGATGAAGGAGAACAAGGGGAAGAAAATTCTTTTGAAGGATTACAAGCTTTGGATGTAGAAACCTTTTATATACGTAAAGAAGCCTATTATGAAGAAGATACTTTTAAAGGAAAAAGGACAGACAATCCTTTGAATAATAATCCAAGCCTAGAGCCTTTGCGTTATGACGAAGCAGTTGGTGGAGCTTTTGTTGATGCGAGAGATCTTTTAAAGCTGGGGTATGATGAAAAAGAAGCTGTGAAGATTTTTGACCTTTTGAAAAGTAAAGGCTATATAGATCAAGATGGGAAGATAAAACGAGAGTTTTATGATAGAAAAGATCAAGTCATAGACATTAGGAATATAGGCCGTTTTGATCTAAGTCAACTAATAGAAAATGGTTATATTCGAATGAATAGAGTTGAAGAGTATGTCTTGACAGATATTTTCCACCGAACAAGTTTAAGTTTATTCAAAAAAAAGATGGGAGGAGGTAAAGCCTTTCTTTTTGAGAAATTATCTGAAAGGTCACGCAGTTATGATTTTTTAAATAGGGAAGGTCTTGATCAAACTCAAACAGAGTTTTTAAGAACGCTCACAGGGCTTCAGAAAAAATCTCTTTTTAACCTTGTAAAAAATATTTCAGAAAGAAATATTCTATGGAGTCCAGAAGCTTTAACTACGACGAGCTTACCTTCCTGGGATTTTGATAAAGACAAACGAACGAGTTTAAAAAAAGCTTACATGTACTATATGTTAGACCCTATGAGCAAGCAAGTTCAACTATATCGATGGATGGAAGATACTATCGCTCCTTCGGGTGAGGGTGGTCATTCACGATCTTTCTATGGGGCATGGAACTTTGATCCTGAGAGGACAAGGAACTTTATAAACTTTTTGCTTGGAGGTGAGCTTAAGGATACAAGTATCTTACCTCCTGGGTTCGACCCTAAAAAATATACGTTGACACAGGAAGACCGACAAGCTTTATTAGCTAACTTAAAGAATCTTTATCTTTTACCTCCAAAGTTAGATAAAAGACAGTTTAAAAATGGAAAGGTTAATCGCGAACTTGTATATAAAAAAGAGTCAAGGAATATCCCTAATGGGAGACAAGCTTATTTTTTACAGATGGAAGAGCCTTGGTTTCAACCAGGAGTCATTTATGACAGATCAGGAACAGCTATTTATACGAAAAAATTTACAACGATAGAAAGCGGTAAAGTTCTTGAAAAGAAAATGCGTGTTCAGCAAATTTTTGATGTTAGGAATGAATATGGTTATCAAATAAAACGTTCGACTTTTGAATATGGGATCGTAGAAGTAGAGTATTTTTATTTCACGGATATCGAAAATAGTGGATATGACCTTTTTAGGGTTGATGTTAAAAGTGGTAAAGATCAGGATAAACTCATTTATACGGACATGAGTATCATGACTCATGGACGACGTAGAAGGAGTTTAATGATCGACACTTGGGGAAAACTTGCTCATAAAGTGAACTTTTTCAGCGAAGTTCCAGTTTTTAGAGATATCCAAAAATTGGGTATAAAAATAGGTGATAAATTAGCAGTCACTTTTGGTGCAACACTCAAGCAGCAGCAATATAACATTGTTGATGGAAAAATGTTTGCGAGTGTCATAGGAGGTGTGATGGGTTTCGTAGGGCCGATAGCACACTCCATGATGCAAGCTTTTGATTCTGCCAAAACCGCTCTACCTAAAATACTAAAGGGGGTTATTCAAATTTTATTTGCACCGCTTTTGGCCTTATTCGAAATCACGAATCAACAGCTAGACGTTGCTGTGGAGAAACTTGAAAAGGCAAAAACTAATCCGGTAGCGGCTTTTTTTATTTCAATAGTTCAAGGGATTATAACAGCTGTACGATTTATACTAAAAGCAATTGAGTGGGTTTTAAAATTAATTAGAGATGGTTTTGTTAAATTGATGGATTCATGGATAAACGCTGTAGAAGAGAATGTGAAAGATATACGTCGTTCAGAAAAAAAATCAGCTTTTTTATCTGTTGAATTACAAGTCGCCTTCGAAAAAATCCAAGCGTGGATGACAAAAGATGAGCAAACATCTCTTATCTCTGGGCTTATTGGGGCTGCTATTTTCGTAGTGTTTATTGCGTTGTCTATTATCACACTAGGAGCCGTAGCGACGATAGTTTTAATAGCTTTAGCTATTGCGGCAGTTGTGGCTATGATGGTTCAAGCGGGGAAAGATAAAAAGGCGTGGAAAAAGATTTTCACTTCTCCTTATGATAAAAAAGGTAATGATGATGGTGATAATAAGGAGACAAATAAAAAGTCTGGTCAAAGGACAACCCGTATTCAGTTTTACGCTTTTGCGGCACAGATGATGCTTGCTGTTATCCAGTTCATGGTGATGATGCCTTCCATGATTTTCACTATGATCAATGACCCTTATGCCGGAATAACAGGTCTTTTAGGGATGTTTTTAGCTTTAATAGAAAAAATTATAGGTGCCGAGGAAGGGTATCTCTTGAATGAAATTTCTCGACTATATGTTGGGGATACAGAAGGCATGACAGGTTTTGAAAAATTCTTTTTTGGAACCTTAGGGGCTGTTTTTCTTTTAGGCCCAGTGGCGAGGTTTGAGAAAGAGTCGGGGATCAAAACAGCAGAGCAGTTCACGGCCATTGGGAGAAGCTCTAGAGCGCAAAGGAATATCAAGTCTGATTTCAATATCTTGTTAGGCGGAGCGGGTCGAATGGATAAGCTTAACCTAGGGGGAGCGGCAGGTGAAGTCGTGGCCTTTCGTATGAAAGGTAAGGGCTCAAAGATGCTTTCCTCCGTCCTTAAAGGGGTAGCAAAAGTCTTAAAGTTTTTAGAGAAAGGTATGAAATATTTGGGTCTTATTGGAAAAGTACTCAAAGTTATTATTAGAGTCGTTAGAGCTATTGTACAGCTTGCGGCATTGATTGTTAGTAAAATACAAGAAATGATCATGTCTATCATAGGATTGCCTCTTCGTTTATTCCAAGGCCTTTTTAAAAATATTGCCGGAGGTGTTTTAAAGGTTGTCTTTAAACATATATTAGGAGGTATTGCTTCTTCAGTAGTTAAAGCTACGGGAAATAAGACAGCTAAACTAAAATTGAAACAATTCACATCTTCTATCTCTTCTTTTTTTAGATTAAAATCTGCAAAGAATAAGGCTGCGGATATACAAAGGCATCGTGCGGATCTTTTACAAAAAAATGGTATGCAAGAAAAATATATAGATCTAGTGGCGAAAGCTAAATCTTTAGGGGTAAAAAAGTTAAGCCAAAAAGAAAAGGATATGTATGAAAAAATTTCTACCTCCAACAAGAAAAGCATAGAAAACTTTTTAGAAACGAGTAAATTTTCTATGGGAGAAAAGTTTACACTCGGTTGGTCTTCTTTGACTTCTAGGTTTTCCCAAAAATTTTCTACAGATAATCATGTTTCTATGAAGATCAAAGATGGTAAAGGTTATACCAGCCGATTGTTTTTTAAATACAGGGACGCTAAAACTTACAAAGATAAGGGGGATAGGTTTGATCAAGCTTTGAGTAAGTTAAGAACCTCTTTTGACTCTTTTAATATCGGATCTTTGTTTCAAATCATTAAAAAGAAAGTCACAGGTAAAGAAAAGAAACAGTCCTCTTATGATCGACTTAAAGGTCTTGTTTTAGCAGGAATGCGTGGGCAAGTTGCTAAAGATTCGATGACAGACGAAGATGTCACAAAGTTACAGGAAGCTAAGTTTGGACTTTCTACTACTAATAAAGCAGAGGTTAGTTTGGATTCTTTTGGGAAAGTGGAATTATCTGTTCATCGGAATAACTTTTTGAATTTCCAGCTGGCGGGATCTTATTCAAGAAATATTAACAAATATTTAGGCACGGCTTTGAGGGTTGCGACCCTAGGGTTTTTATCGACAAGAAAAGAAAATACGGATCAAGCTAAAGAAAACTTTTTAAAAGAGAAAATCTCTTTAAAAATGCAAAATCTTATCAAAGATGCCATCGCCAAAGATCAGCCGATACCTCCCGGAGCTACGAAAGAAATGGTTGTAGAGGCCCGTGCAACGATATTGGCTAATACCATATCACAAGGACGTGCTTTAGATTTAGGAAAAACAAACCTGAGCCGCTCAGAAAATCAAGCTATATTGACAGAAGTTAAATCTTCCATGAGAGAAGGAAGAGGTGATGCTGTTCGTTTTAAAGTTCAACAAGACTATGTGGGAGCTTTAACGACAATAGATAAGTCCATCACGAAACAGACAGCTCTAGCGATGTTTCATAAAACAATAGGAGATATGGTAGGTTCAAGAGCAGAAGCGAGAGCTTCTATTAGGAAGATTGAGAATCCGGAGCTTTTAAAGTTAGAAGCAAATTTTGTTCGAAAAAATTTGGAAAATACGGAGCTGTATTTTTCTAAATTACCGTTGTCAGCTAAGAAAAATACCGTAAAAGACTTGAACGAACAGGTTCTTACCTTGGAAGCAAGTGGTCTTAATGTGAGAGATATGCAAGTCAAATTGAATAATTTTAGACGTTTAGCAGGTATCGAACCTGTTGTCGTCTCTAGTCAAAAGTTATCGAAAGGTGAAAGAAGTGACCAAGATGGCTCATTAAATAACCCTTTAAATGATTTCGGATTTAACGGTCATCCCTCTCCTAAATTAAAGGATCTCCCTATCTCAAAAACTCAAGGGTTTTTAAAGAGAAAAGTGCTTCCTAATATAAAGGACCTCCCTATCTTTAGTTCTTATCTAAAAATGAGACAGAAAGAAAAATTACCTTCTCGAGTTATTAATACATTTTTTGATATTATCACAGGTGTTGCTCCGATTATCTTATTAGCAGGAGTAGTCTCTTTGGGCGTCTTAAAAATGGTCAAATTTTTAAAATCTCTTAGCCCTAGTTCTAAAGAGAAAAAAGAAGCTTTGGCAAAAGATAGTCAACAGAAACTTATAGATAATTACGAGGCAAAGATTACTGAGATTAAAGAAGATATTTCTGCTATGAAAAAAGAATTGAAGGATTTAGAAACAGATACGTCCCCGGATCTCTCTGCGAAAAAGGCACAACTCGAGTATCAGTTGAGATTAGCCGAGACAAAAATTGGGCATTATGAAAAAGTCATTCTTCACTTATATTCAAAGAGTGGGATCACGCCTACAACGGATAAGGCACAAAAAGATAAGCCCTTAGAAGATGACGCTTCTAGTCAGCAACCTCCAGCTTCGGCTCAAGATACAGTAAAGCCTTTAGCTCGAGAGGTTTCTGAAGATGTGAAAAAAGAAGATAGTGGCAAAGAGCTGATTCCTAAAGCTGCTGAACGAGCCAAAGATCGATTAGAAAAACTTGGCTATGAAGTCAAAGATGGATCTGTTATTTTTCCTAAGGAAGGGACTGTCGAATACCTTTTGAAAGAAAAAGTTGATATCAAAAAAGGTGAAATCTCATTGCTTGATAGTCAAATTTCACGCGGTGCTTTAGGCAAGCAAAAGCAAAATTTACTCAAACAGAGAGATTTAGCTCTAAGAGAGTTAAGGGAGGCGAAAGTCAATCTTAAAGAGCTTATGCAAAACCAAACAATTGTTTCTAAAGAAATCCAAGACCTTATCAAGAATTATCAGTTTTACACACAACTCCAGCACTCAAAAAATCCTAGGGACTTATCCGCATCAGCAAAGAAAGATATCGAAGACTTTTTATCAAAAGAGCTTTTTTCGGAGTTACTTATAAGCGAAATCAAAGCTAAAAAAGAAGTCTTGGAGATACAAGAAAAGATCCTTTCCAAAGAAGGCGAAACTGACTTTTCAAACCTTTCTAAACCCGATGATGCCATAGAATTCGCGGTTAAAAGCCGTTCGAAAGAAATATCTGAAGAATTAAAAAAAATAGATAAAGGGAAGCGAGCGGAAAGCCATTTTTCTAAATCTTTGAAAGATTTGGAGAACGCTTCAAGGCAGTTTTCTTCACCTGAAGACCCAGTCGTTTTACAAAAAAGATTAATGGATCATAAAGACACTCTAAGTAAGGAACTTACGTCGGTCCAGAGCAATATTCAGCAAAAAAATAGAGTAAAGGTTGGTAAAAAAGAGGCAGAAGAGATTGAGGCTTTAGAACTTAAAGAAGTGCATCTTAAAGAGAGTTTTTTACTCATTTTGGAGAGGCTTAATCGTTCGGGTATTACAGCTCCAGAGATGATGGAAATAGCACATCTTCTTTTGGTGGAAAAATTTTTAAATGAGTCCAGGGTTCTTGGGTCAAAGTTAAACTCGATGCGTAAAAACAAGGACCAAGATCCAAAGGAAATGAGTCGCTTGGAAGAGAGATTGAATGTTCTGGAGAAAATCTTAGCTCCTGCTTTAAACCCAGAGATACAGCGTTTAGGAAAAGAATTGAAAGATCTTAGCAGTAAGATTGATCGCATGAAAGAGCTTAAGGAACCTTCTTTAAACCCAGAGATACAGCGTTTAGAAAAAGAAGGGAAAGATCTTAGCAGTAAGATTGATCGCATGGAAGCTCTTTATGCAGCAAGCGCTCGCTCTGGGATGGATAAAAATTTGAATAAAGTTAATGAAAGTTTATATAAGTTGTTTGAGACTAAAATAAAAAATACTTTGGAAGATTTAAAAAATCAAAAAGCACAGCTAGAGAGTAAAATTCCACTCGATCAGGCAGAAATAACGAAGTTGAAAACTAAAATAGACGAGATCAAAGGCTTTCAAGAGAAGCTTTCTTCCTTTAAAGCATCTAGTGAGCAGGATTTACGAGAGACTTTCTCTTTGATTCAAAAGGAGTTGAGAAGTTTTCAAAAAAGTTTCCCCGAAGTAAATATGAATGATATTGATAAGAAATTTAAGGCAGGGGAGGAGCTTTTAGCTAACATTCAAGGCTCTATGAAAGATTTCAATCAAAACTTGATGAGCAAGGCGGATGATTTTGTTGGCTACTCGTTAGAAGCAGCTAAAACAGATGTTGTTTTTAACTTGATGGTTCAGCAGTATCGAGCTGAATTGATAAATACCATGGCGAACCGTGTGGTGATAGACCAGTTATTACAGCAAAGTATGGACGGGACGATCCCTAAAATATCTAAGATTTTGCCGAATAATATGGACGGGACGATCCCTAAAATATCTAAGATTTTGCCGAATAATATGGATGAGTTGAGTTTACGTAATCATATGGATGAGTTGAGTTTACGTAATCAGAAAATAGAAGTCACTTTGGGTGATATATTTAAACAAAAGCAAGCGAGTGCTTCGGATAAGCTGGGAGAGGCACAGAAAGAACTTTTAGATGCACAAAATAAAATGGCTTCATTAAAATTGAAAGAAAGCCAAAAAGAGATGGAAAGTTTTGTGAAAACAGAAAGTTTTGAGGTTCTTTACCAAAATTATCTATCGAATCAACTGAAGAGTGTTTTTAAAGGGCAGAATTTTTCACAGAAAACTTTTTTACATGCTCAAAAAATCATACAGTCTAAGAAAAAACCCTATGATCCTGATTTTAATAAAGCCACTTATGAAATGAAATACATGGAAAAAAATGATGGGAAGTTCCCCTCAAAAGCAGAGTATTTGATGGCAGCTTTTAGGAATTATTTGAGAAATCCTCTTTTCCGGAAAGCTGTAAAGCTTGCAGCGATTGTCGCGATATCTATGATGGTTGTCTTGGGATCTTTAGGGACAGGTTTGCCTATCGCGGGGATCATAGGTATCGGCTTGGCAAGCAGTTTGCCCATTTTTCCTTTGGTTATAGGAAAAGGCAAAAAGATGGGCTTAGTTCAAAAAGTTTTGGTTGCGGCGATAATCACAGTAACGGCGGGATTTGCCTTAACAGCACTAGGAGGGTTGCTACCTATTTTAGCACCGATAACATCTGGTATGGGTGGAGCTTCTGCTTTTATAATGGGATTTTCTGTATCGATGCAATTGCTCAAAAAAGGTGGAATGTTACATTTCTCGAGTTCAGATGGTTTGATGAGTTCGTTGGAAGTGAACAAAGAAATCAAAGAAAAAAAATCCGAAGATAAAAAAGAGGATAACGTTGTTCATCAGCTGAATGGTTTACGCACCCGAAGCTCTAGTTCAAAGAAGGTTACGAGTAAGCAGTTTGACAGCGGTCCTATGGGAAAACTTAAGTTTGCACTTGCTAAATTTAATAGTATTTTTCCTGTTAAGTCAGCTAAAACAACGTTAACGTTTATGTTAGCCACGGTTATCATTTTGGGAAGTATCCCAGCCTATGGAGCAGTTTTTTCCTCCATGCCGGCATTTTTAGCGCCAATGCTAACTTTAGGAGGTGCTGCGGCTATTGGGTATGTGGGGGTTCATATTTTGGTTGGAGCTTTCAATCAGTTGACAAACTTTTTAACGCAGTCCAAGTCGACAGGTGATGATGTTTCCATGGATAAGATCGCTTCAAAAAATTTAGAAGACCTTCAGCAACTCCCCTATATTGCTAAAATTTTGGATAAAACAGCGAGCTCTCCTAAGGAACTTTTGAGCTATTTGAATAAAATACAATCGGGGAAATTAACGCAGGCAGAGGTCATAGATATTTTTCTTGCCCGTATGAGTTTTTCAGGTCAATCAGTTGAAGTTTATTTTCAAAATAAAAAAGTCCTAGAATACCTTTTTCACTCCTCTGGCGATATTTCTGCGATGCTTTCTGCGACACAGAGATTGAATAGTCGATATGGTCATAAACCTAAAGTTCTTGAGTCTATCCTATCTGCGTATAGGATTTCGTATCGCTTAAAAATCAACACATGGGGTGATATTTCTGATCAATTTGATAAAAACACACTTAAAAATAATATGTCGGTCGAAGCGAAAGATCTTTTTAATAAAGAGTTTAAGGTTGATGCGCAAAAAAATAGTATCGCACAGCGTATTTTTGGTAAAGGTAAAGGGGGTTGGTTGGCACTCACCATTGGGATAGTAAGTCTTATAAGTATCGGTTTAGTTTTGGCACACCCAATAGCTGCTGTAGCTTTTCTTTCTTTCACTCTTTTAACTCTTTACAAAATGAAAAAATCCCTCGCTTCTAAAAACTTTATGGGTACACTTGATGATTTTTACTCTCTAGATAGATCTGCTCAAGATAATGTGATCCAAAAGGTTAAGGAACCTGACTTGTTTAGGAGTGTTCGTTCTAAAAAATCTCTTAAAGAGCAACAAAAAAATGAGAAAGGCATTGAAGCCTTAGGTGATTTTGAAGCAGTTATGGAAGGTTTTTTACAAAAAATAGCTGGTGCCACGGACTCTTCTTTTAGCAGCAGTTTCAAAAAAAGTTTGACAGAAAAGTTGCTTGAAGCTGATTTTTCTACCTTACCTAAGGATCTTTTGAGGAAGGCTTATCAAAAAGCTTCCGGAGTTAAACCAGACATGAAAGATGTGGAAAAAATCTTTCCTCAAGAGATGAAAAATATAGAGAGAGCTTTTCAAAAATTATTAGCGTCGGGTTGGAAGGTGAAAGATATTCGAACAATTTTAGAAACCGTTTTTGTTACAGATAATGTTAAAGAGATAGACGAGATTTTGGATGGAGAAAAAAATACACATTTTTCTCCAAACATTAAAACAGTTTTCGACCTTATTGAAATGCATGTTGGTAAAAAGAATGATAAAGAAATAGAAAAACTATATAACAACCTATATGTCAAAATTTTCAAAGGAGCGTCGGCCGATATAGATAAAAAAGTGAATCCACAACTTTATGAAAGGAATAAGCTTTTACTGGATGTCCTTATTTTGAAACATTCTATCATTAAGAGTAATAGTGGGGAGGCTTTGAAAAAATGGGTATCGGATAGTACAAATTTTGAGGGTTTTTTGAAAGCTATTACCAAAGAAAGCTTTTTTAAGGAACTAAAAGTTTCTCAAGAAACTTTTGAACTACTCAAAAAAAGGTCAAATCAGGAAAACCTTGAAGAGTCTCGAGAAAAAAAACTGGGTGATTTTGATGAAAAGCTTACAAACCATTTTAATGGAGACATTGATAAATCTAAAAAACTCATAGAAAAATTTTTAAACATTCAACAGGCTAAGATTAAGTCTTCCAAAGAAAAATTAGGACAGATGGAAGATAGCTTGTTAGCGATGGAAGGTAAATCTACGCCCAAAGACGCTATTGAAAAAGCTAAAAAGGATATAGAGACCTTAAAGGAAGAAATCCAAATGTTGGAACAAGATCTAAAAGGCTTAAAGAGTGCCAAAAAATCTTTGGATACGATAAACGGTAACCCTTTAGAAATGGCGATCCAAATCACCCGTCAGATTGATATTGAATTAAAGGGATCTGTTTTAGAAGAGCCGGGTAAAAAGGGCAGCACCTATGCCCGTGATGTCGATTCAAAAATAAAGTCATCCTTATCGGCGGAACAGGAGGTCTTAGATGGACAGTCTGTCTTAAGGAAAACTTTTCTGGATCAAGCGCGCATGTTGAGATCGGTTGTCGATAAGTTGAGCTTAAGTGGGCAAGCTTTTCAAAAGGTTGCCCGAGAGGTGTCGCATTCTTTTTTTGAATTCTTAGACAATGCAGAAAATCTTATAAACGAGAAAGGTCAATCTATTTTTAAAAAGGACAGCGAAGACCAAATCATTCTTGTAGGGGGTAGTAACTTTTCTGCAGTCCGTAAGGAATATTTGAAATTTCTTGATAAAAAATATAAAGGTAACAAGGAATCTTACACGCAGAGATTGCCGATGGTGGAAGTTTTGCTAGAGGTCATTAATACTTTTATACAGCACTATAAATACAAAGGTGATGGAGGAGAAGGCACTTTTGTGACAAGGATCGCGGGACTTAAAGAAACTTTTAGGATCCTAGGTAAAGAGTCGTATCTTTTAGATGCCGTAACAGGGATAGGGAAAAGTAAGACGATTTCACCGATTTTTACAGCGATCAGTTCTTTACTTTTTGGTGACTCAGTGAAGACTTCTCTCGCTTTTTTTGCCGACAGTGGGAAGCTGAATCAGGCGATAGCTGATATGTCGCAGGAGGGGAAATCTTTCATGGATAGTTTGAACCAGAATGATTTTTTAGCGGGATTGACGAATAAGCCAAAGGGAGAGGTTGTTACCTATGTTCGACTAGATGGACAAAGTTTACATGGTCCTAACCTGCGACAAACATTGAAAAAAATCGAAAAAGGTCAAGAGAATGGAGGTCTTATTGTTTTTTCTGACGCCATGTCTTTGGAGCAGGTTCACTTGGCTAGACAAACAGGGAAGGGTGTTTTGGAGGCGAAAATCGCGGATCTTATTTTTACAAAGTCCAGCATGTTAGTGGATGAGGCTCACATGATAGGGGATATCCCTTCTTTGATATCTGGATTTAAAGCCGAAAATCCTTTGCCAAAATCAGCAAAAATCGGGGCAAGAGTTGCCAGGAACTTTTTTTCTGCAATGGAAACCCCTATGGCAGAAGAGCTTATACGGATACAGGAAGAAAATGGAGGTGAAAACTTTAAAGAAAAATCTGTCTCAGATAACACAGAGTATGAGTTTAAGTTTTCAAAAGGCGAAAATGGCACGGTTCGTATACAGATTTTTCAAAAGGGTGAAGCTCTTCGATTTGGTAAAGAGAACTTTTTAGAACTAGATCCTAAGAAGGGAACATTACAACGTCAATTGAGCTATTCACCTGGCAAAAATGACTTTTCGAAAGAAAACTTCACCTCGGCATTAAAATATGGAGAGTCGACGATCATTTTGAGAGATTTTCTCTCTAAACAGTTTGTCCAAAGGTATATGGAAACAGGTGGGGTTTCTGCTTTAGGTACATCTTTTAAATCCTCTTTTTGGCAAACATCTGTGGCGAAGAAAATTTTGAATATCATTGGTTTAAAGGAGTTGAAGAGTCCCAAAGCTTTGGATAAGTTTGTTTCTGCGAAAAACGCTGATACGGGTGGGAAAGGTTTTCTAGGTAAACTTAAAAACTTGAGAACGTTATTTGCTACAAAAGCTTATGATCTTTACGAGTTTTTTGGAGGACAGGCCAACAGGAGTGCGCAAAAAGGACTCACGGCTTTGGCGAATGTCTTGTCTCAAAATCGTGGGCAAAATTATGAGATCATAACGAGAGGGGACAAGATTAGTTCTCACTCTGACGAGGTTGCAGACAGAGCAATGGTTAAACCTGCCAGAGAAGATATAACAAGCATTGATCAACAGCACAGTGATCCATATTTGGCTGCGGTCTTTGAAGCGGTTATAAAACCTCGTGAAGGTCAAAATTTAGCAACAAAAGAACGAATGAAAAATGAGAAAGCCGCCGAAACAAATCCAAGAGTTTGGCAAATGAGAGCGATGGAGGTTGTTATAAGTGCGACACAACAAAACAGTTTGGAAGATTACTTTAGAAGAGGAGGTGAATCCGATCCAAAGGTTAGGGATATTATCCAAAAAGAATTAGACTTTTCTTCTAAGAAAGAAGCCCAAGATCCGGCGCATGAAATTTTTGTTAGAGCTAAGGCTCGTCAATGGGTGGAAAGTTATATAAGAAGGCACCAGAAAAAATCTTCGGTTCATAGAAATGAAGACTCTTATTACAAGAAGATCATCCAAATGGATGTCGATAAAGTTTACGGACAAAGGCTAGATCTTGTGAGAACCTCACCCGACTCTTTGCAGTCTTCTGTGACAGGGATCATTGATGAAATCCAAAGGAGAGGTGGAAATGTTCTCTATATGACAGGGACAACACTACCTGTATCAAAAATCGCCCACCTTATTTTAGGGGCAGAATCCAGAAGTGCCCTTGGGACTTTGGCTAAGCTTTTTGGGCAAGACATTTCGATATTCACTTTCTATCTTAAAACAATGGGTCCAGAGATGTATGGACCTAGTGGGAAGGCTCTTTACCGAGAGCTCTCATCTTTTTATCAAAATTATCCTGGCTCTCAGTTGAAAGACAAACTCAAAAGAGATATACAAAAGGAGATGAATAAGCTTGAGGCAGACATCCAAAAATTAACGAATGATTCAGCAGAGAATAACTTCGATCAAATACAAGACTTAAAGAAAAAGTACGAGAAAAAACAAGAAGAAATCGATCGCTTGGATAAAAACTGGTCAGATGGAGAGATAATCTCTTTTAAAGACTGGTCAAAGGGATTCATAACATATTTAAAATCTAAGAACCTATCAGAAGTTCAAAAGCTTTTTGAAATGATAACGCCTAGGACTGACACGTTCACTCCCGGCGAAATCAAAAACAGTGAGATCATGGGAGAAGAAGCTATCTTTTCTAAATTTTCGGAGGTGAAAAAGCTTCTTCCTGAATTTAAAGATCCATCTTCCAAAGCTCTTTTGGAGAAATCTTTGAAAGATATGGATGCGTTTTTACAAGCATCACAAGCATCAGCAAACAAAAAAGAAAATTTTGAAGAGTTGGATAAGAATCAAAAGGCAGAAGAGTTGGATAAGAATCAAAAGGCATCTGTACGTGCATTAACAAAAATGCTTCAAGAAAAAACAGGAAAGAAAGACTTTTGGAATGAGGAGAGTGTTTCTCAGTTGCTCCAGTTGCTTTTGAGTGTGAATGTTACAACGCAACCGGATATGTACACATCTTCTGCTGTTCAACAGAGCAAAATCAAGCGTCTTGCGGAACAAAAATATTCTCTAATAAATGCTTTGAAAGATATAGGTGTGGGAAAAAGTCTTTGGTCGGGCTCTTCGCTTTTAAAACTAGAATATACGAGCAACACAGGCGAGTTCAAGTTAGTGAGCTCTCCCCCTACAGCTTCAGGTCGTTCTTTTAATCAAATCATCAATAATAATACGATCCCTAATGTGGATTCCAAAAAGATTGTGGAAGCGATTGTTGACTTTTTGAAAGCCAAAAAATTACATAAAAAAGTGAACCCCGAAGACTTAGCTCTTTTGAAAGAAGCCAATATTGATATAGAAATGTTGAAAGATTTTGACCTATCTAGATTGCTTATAGCGACGAATAAATCTTTAAGATTTGGGTGGGACATAGGTTCTCTTGAGTCTAGCCCTGTGAGCTATTTGAATTTCGTTGGAAAAGATACCACATTTTCTGACTTTGGGCAGGCCTATGGGAGAGACCGTAAATTTGCGAATCATAACCACTCTCGCCTCATGCTTTTACCAGAAACATTCTTGAAAACACTCGAAGGGAATCAATCTCCGTTGTCAAGATCTTTTGGGGAGAACCTTATAAAAAATGAGAGCCAAAAGCTTCTTTCAACAACATATAACACGTTGACAAGTATGATATCTGATTATCCGAAAAAGAGTTTGCAGAAAATGATGTCTAATACCCAAATGTCAGAAAAAGAACGTTATGTGATGAGAAAGGTTTTGGCGAAGTTCAATAGGAATGATTCTGGAAATGTTGAGTTGAAGTCACACCAAAAAACAGCTATCGAAGGTTTAAGAAAGGCTTATAATTCGGCGATTGAACAGATGTCTTTTATTAAGAAAAACTTGTCTCCGTTAGATCTTCCTGTCTTGAGAGAGTATTTACACTCGTTGCGTGAAGAGATAAGACTCGCGAAAAAAGTGATCATAACAGGAAGAGTTGGAGCTGCGGCTGAGAACGCTGTTCCAACACCCAAAGGGGGAATTTTATCTGGAAGTCAAAGTCTTTTTGAAATGGGTAAACTTATAAATGCGATGGTTCATCCTAAACAAGATTTACCCAAAATGGTAGAGGGTAGACATAATTATCAAGCGGAAAGGCTTTTGAGCAATGCTCAGGCCGCTCACTTAAAAAAATCTTATAATGACTTAACCGGCTCTAAAAGTATTTTAGGGAAAGGCAGAGGGAATGATCTCATCAAAACAGCCAAAAACTTCAACTTTTTTTCTCCCAAGAAAAGTATACAAAAGAGCGAGTTCGGCATGGGGCATTTGAATGTAGCTTTCATGGGGGAATTGACTTCTCGTGAGGAGTTTAAAGAGATGAAACCTTTGGTGGATGTTTTAAAAAATATGGGAGAAAATGCTGCTGAAAATGCTTTGCATGAGCTAGAAGCTGCTATCGAAGAAAAGGATGAAAGTAAGCTTTTGGGTGTTATGAAAAATATTCTTCGGGATTATGCGGAAGATGACCAAAAAGACGCAGTTGAGAGTAGTTTAAGTAAATCTGAACCATTCTTTTTGACTGCGGCTTTGATAACAGCTTTCACAAAGAATAAGTTAGATTTATCTCTAGATGCAATGATGGCTTTGACAAAATTGGGGGGTTTTTCAAACGGAGAAGTAGACGTGTCTCGTGCGAATATGTTGGCAGCAATGGTTGATGTGCGCTTGGCAAGGGAAAATGATCGCAGCTTATTACAAGGCGTGCAAGATTTATTAAGCAAGGGATCGGCTTTGGGATTAAAGCAAGATATATCTTCTATGATGAAAGTTTCGGAGTGGCTGGATGTATGTCACCAAACGCATAAAGACCATAAAAGTTTACAGGACTTTGCCTTAGAATTGGTTCAGAAAAATACTTCACTTGAAGCCCAAGGGGTTTTTAAAAGTCTGGAAGAGCAAAAGAGAAATTTTAATCAAAAAGATGTGACGATAGATATGATCCGAAAAGCTATTTTGTTAAGTGGTATCAGCGACCCTGAAAAACAGGAAGAAATGATGGGAGCCTTTATTGCTCTTTATTCTGCGACGAATATCCAAAAATCGGATTGGGATCTGCTCACAAACCTTCAGGAAAAAACGATGTTTCCGGGGATGACGAAAACTCTTTCTTCTGCAGCTAAAGAAATGAATGATGCTTTATCAGAAAGTTTCACTAGAGATGATTTGCACAAAAGCTACGGTGCTAAAATGTTTGATCTAGAGAAAATGAGAGACTTGAAGAGCAAAGAATCTTTGGAAAGCCAGACATTTTTAGAACGTATTAGCTCTTTTCCAAAGAGACAGATAGAAAAGCTCAAGAAGAATAATGATATTCAGCAGATAAGCAAGTTTTTATTTTCACGAATTATGGGGAAAGATGCTAGCGAGAAGGAAAAAATCATACAAAAAAGTTTTAAAGATATAGAAGAGAGCGATTTAAAACTTAAAAAAATAGAGCAAAAGGCGATACGCGCTGTTTTAAAAGATTTAGAAAATAACCTTTCGGATAAAGATGAAAAAAGAAAAAGTCTTCAGAGCTTGTTTAGCACAAATGGGAATCCTCCTCAATCTCCATTTACGAGTGATGCTTTATTAAGGCATACGGAGATTTTTGAGCGTTCTTCAACAGAAGAGGTTGCTCTAGAGGGGGAGAGGAAAAAAGACCCCGAATATGTGGCTTTCCTTAAAAAAGACTTTTTTAAGGAAAGCTTGAAAGAAGATGATCTGGCTGAACTTTGGTCTTTGAATCGCTTGAGTTCTCCTTTGATCGTTGAGCATCCTAATGGGACGATGGAAACCATTTTTACTCAAGAAAGACTTGTAGAAATTTTAGAGAGCTATAGGAGAGGAGAAAGCGAACAAATAGAAAGATCAATCCTTTTGGGAGATCAACAGTTTCGTAGCGAAGAGTTTAAAGAAGTTTTTGAAAAGGCTGTACCTTCTTTGGTTAAAAGATCTACCTCACCTATGTCAAAAGATAAGGATTGGGGAAATGTTTTGACGGATAACGTTTTATTTGACTCTGTAAGAATTGTTAATGGGAAAGCTATCTCTGTGAAACGATGTGACTTGCAAGCCTTACAAAAAGAATTAGGTATATCTTCTGATATGACAAAATACCTTAGGAAACGGAAAGATATGCAGACTTTTGGACTATCTTGGGATAGCCGTTATGTCGAAATGGGTTCCTATGAGGATTATATTTTGATGTTATTAAGCATTTTAGAAGCTTTGGGTACGGATATAAAGGATCTGAATGGAGAAAAACTTTTGGCGGCCAAGGATCTTCTTTTAAAAATAGCAAAGGAAGTTGAGAACTTTGAAAAGAAGGCTTCGGCCCTAAACGCTTTAAGACAAATACAGCAAACAGCACCCGATTTAGTAACGACAGCTTTGGTTAGAAATCTTTTCTCTAAAGAGTCAGAAATGCGCCAAGATGGGTATCTTGATTCTAAAAATAAGAATGATGAAATATTATTAGATACCCTTTTAGCAAAGAAGGCATCTATGGACCCACTGTTTGTGAAACAGCTTGAAGAGGCTAAAGAGCTCCGTAAAAATAAGGATAAACAGCAAGAGTATGTGGATAAGTTTATGGAGATTTTAAAAAGTCCTCATATGGAAGAATATAGAGATGATGAGATATTCTTTGATCGCTTTGAAGAGATGGAAGCCGCTGTGCGAATGTCTTTGCTTAATCCAAGTGTTAACTATCAAAGAGATAGAATAAATCTTGAACAATGGAGTGAGAAATCAGATATTTCTTATGAAGTTGTTCCACAGCAAGATGAACCCTATGTTTTTACAGTAGAAGATGAGCGTGTCAAAATGACTATCAGTGAAGCCTTTTTAGAGTCGGGTCTGGAAAGTTATCTTGATAAATGGCAGGCACAAGATCTTTTATCGGATGAGGATTGGCTAAAAATAAAAGATCAGCTAAAGACTAATCCAGAAGCTTCGACTGCTAATATTTTGAAAACAGCAATGTTTTTGAGCAAACTTTTTGATCACAACCTTTGGGACTTATCCTTGTCAGCACTTGAAAATGATTTAGGGGCTGAAGATTTATCAGATCTTTTTGACTTCGAAAAAGATTTTTATAAAGAAACTCTTATTCAAGATAAAAAAAGGATAGGTAGAGATACCTTAGATAGAGTAACTTTAGAAATGAGAAACTTGGAAGATAGAGGGTTAACAGACCAAGAGTTTTATAAAAGGATCCAAGATCTTCTTCCCGAAGAAACTTTATTATATCGTTTGACGAAGACGAGCTTGTCTAGAGAAAGCTTTACCTATGTCTTAGAAAAGTTAAATGAACAGAGAGATGAAGAAAACTTCGATGTAGAATTTTTTAAAGATGTAAGGTTCCTTAAACCCGAACATTTTCTACCTTTTCGAGAGGCGATGAGTGGATTCTCTCACGTGGAAGGTGTGACGGGTGTTTTAAGTCCTAGGAAGCTCTTGTTGAATAAAAATCTTTCAGCAATGATCAAATTATCTAAAAATGTTTGATGTTATTAGTAAGAAATATGTCTTGCTAGCGGATAGATTTTTTTTTGACTATTCTTTATTTAAAAGCTTTTTCCTGTTAGAGGAACTTTTTATGTCTTAATCATAGAGAGATTTTTATCAAATACATAATAAGAGACCGTTGCAAAATAAAAAAGATAGCTTATCTGCTATTTTGCAACGGTCTCAATAATTTTGTATTGCTCATTTTAATTTGCTTTGCTATTAAATAATAAAAACTGTATCTATTGAGGGTATGATTTTCTTTGACAATAAAAATCAGCTTTAAAATTTCTTTAAAAAAACCTCTGCACTAAAATAGAAGCTCAAAAAAATAACACCTTAGGATTTTTTTCTTTTTTATTATTTTTTCTTTCATTTTAGAGGTTTCTTAAAATTCTTTTTTTAAGATCATAAAATTTTACCAAAAATCTATTTGACATAACCTCTATTTATGATTATAATCTTTTTTATATTATTATAAATAAGTATTTTAAACTAATATAATAATTATATTTAAACTTTAATTTTATTTTAATATTTTTTGGAGCTTTCTATGAAAAAAATTATTTTTTTAACAGTTTTAACTTTTTGTTTTTTTAATTTTTTTTCAGATAAAAATATCAACTCTCTTGGTGTTTCCTCTCTATCGAATCTTTCTAAAAAGTATTTTGATTCGCAAAACAAATACCCAGCTATTGACTTATATGCGCCCGGCGTAGAACATGTGAGTGTAGCCATAAATCTAAGTGGTAGTGATAAACGGTTTGTGTTTTATGGTTGTTTTAGCTATAAGTTGCTGAAAATGAAGATCTTCAAAAAGGGTTCTAGTGGTGTATTTGAAAAGTTTATCTTATCAAATATAGAGCGAAGCTTCGGAGTATTTGATGATAATGAGTACGCAGCTAATATAGGAGTTTTGGCTCTGCTTGGTATCAATAGACCTTTTAATAGAGATGATGCAACTTATAAAGACTTACACGATTTAGTATATAGAGCATGTTCACATGCTATGAGGAAAATTTCATTAACATATGTTTTTGTACGAGGCGCAAATTTTGATTTTTATTCTATTGATAAAAGAAATAGGACTGTATATATAAATGTGGATTATTTTAATTCGAAGAAAACTTTAAACAGACAGAAAGAAGAGGCACGTTTGTTCGAGGAATCTTTTGCTACGATCGTAATGTCTCTTAATGATGATTTTAAAGAGGAAGAGAGAGCAAAAAAAGCGGAAGAGGCTTTAGAGGAAGAGCGATTAAAGAGGAAGGAAGAGGCAGAGGCTTTAAAGAGAGCAGAAGAACAAGAGATTAAAGAGGATCTTGAGACGAAGAGTGCAAAAAAAAGGAAGGACGAAATAATTCCTACGCTTCCTGATAATTGTGGCCCATTTGTTGTATGGCGTGGAAAAGAATGGCGCATGTCTTATCCTTTTGACGAGCGTAAATGTATAAAAGCGACGATGAATCGTGGAGGAGTCGAACTAGAAAAAAGATTCTCGAAAGAGTGGCGAAGAGGTAGCGAACAGGAGATTAGAAGAGCTATAGGGGAGATCTTTATAGATTTTTCTGCCGAGCCATCTTTTAAGGAAATCCTTCGTAAGGCAAAGAAAAAAGAAATTACTATTTATTTGACGTCCGGGTTTCATGAAGGGAATGCGAGGAGCCCAGCTGGTGCCCCGGCCTTTGTAGACTTTTCTGGTGGTAAATGCAAACTGAAAATATCGGAGTATATCTTAAGGTATGAGCCTTTTCTTAAATGGATCCTCTATTGGGAATTGCTTAGGATAGTTTCACCTAAACAGAAAGGAGATTACGCAAAATTTTTACAGGTCGCAAATGCCCATGATGATATAGAGGGTGTGGTGTCTAATCTAGAGAGGTTAGAACGCGAGCAAAAGCTTGTTTGGGGAGACCCGTCTATTTTTAATAGCTACAGATTTGATACAATTAAGGAACAAGATTTTAAAAACTGGATTAATTGGCGAGAGCTTTATCGCAGTGCCTAATAAGTTAACCATCTGAGATTATCTTTTTATGATACTTTTTTAAATATTTAAAAATAAATATAAAAAATGATAAGATTTTTTAGAAATATACTCTTGTTTGGAGAGTTTCCAATAATCCTATTGAATAAGACCTGTGAAAGTACTACATCTTTCTGTTGTTTTTTTTGATTTTTGTTATTCCTAAAAAAAGCCCCTATTTATTTAAAATGTGAACTTTTTTTGAAATAAGAAAGTTTTCTAAATCTTTTTCAATAAGGGATATGAGGTATTTCGCAAGAGCCGTAATAAGAAATTTTTTTTACCTTGAACTTATAAAAAACATCGACATAAATTTAAATATTAATTATAATGTTATTTTTATTTAAGATAGCTTTAATTGTAATATTGACATTTATTCTTTGTCTTCTCTTTTTCCTTTAGGTATTTCTTCAGAAATATTTGATCTTAAGAACCCTTTTGTCAATCCAAACTCTAAAGGGCTTTCAGCTGCAAGACAATCTCCTGCTGATTTAAACTCTTTCGCTAAAGAAAACTCTGATCAAAATGAATACCTTATCAATGATTTAGGATGGCACATACCTTTTTATAGTAAAAATAAACGTTGGAGGTCTTTTTTTAAGGTCATAAAATTTTACCAAAAATCTATTTGACATAACCTATATTTATAATTTTTTTATTTTTTTAAATAAGTATTTGTAATTAATATAATAATTATATTTAAAATTTAATTTTATTTTAATATTTTTCGGAGCTTTCTATGAAAAAAATTATTTTTTTAACACTTGTAACTTTTTGTTTTTTTAATTTTTTTTCAGATAAAAATATCAACTCTCTTGGTGTTTCCTCTCTATCGAATCTTTCTAAAAACTCTTTTGATTCGCAAAAGGAAGACCCACCTGTTAACTTAAATGCGCCCGACGTAGAATATGTGAAAGTAGCTATACATCTAAATGGTACTAAGCCCTGGATGCCTGATCGTTTTAGCTATAGGCTTCTGGAAAAGAAGATCCTCAAGGAGGATTCTAGGCGTCTATTTGAAGACTTTATCTCATCAAATATAGAGCGAAGCTTCGGAGTGATTGATGAGAGTTATAATGGATCTTTACGTGCTGTTAAGAAACCATATGATGGTGAGCACACACGTAAGTTGGGACGTGGTAGAGGAGTTTTGGATATGCGTGATACCAATAGACCTTTTGAAAGAATTAGTTCAAAATATACTAACTTAGAACGTCTAGTATATATACACTCTTCACCCTCTATGAGGGACGTTTCCTTAACATATGTTTTTGTACGAGGCGCAGATTTTGATTTTTCTCTTATTAATAAAAGTGATAGGACTGTATATATAAATATGGATGATTATTTAAATCTGAAGGAAACTTTAAACAGAGAGAAAGAGAACCAGGCCTGGTCCGAGGAAAAGAACAAGGCCTGGTTCAAAGAGACACAGGCCTTGTTAGAGGAAGAGACAAAGAAGCTTTTCGAGGCATCTTTTACTAAGATCGTAAACTCTCTTAATAAAGATTTTGAAGAGGAAGATTATAAGGGGAAGATAGAAAAACTAGCGATTGAAGCGGAGAAGAGAATTAAGGATGAAAAAATTCGTAAGCTTCCTGATAATTGTGGCCCATTTGTTGTAGCGACCAGGGATCGTTTTACAGAGTTTAAATTTATGGAAGTGAAGATTAAGAGTGGAGGATTCAAAGTAGAAGAAGAATCCTCGGGAAAGATCTCATACGATGAAGACTTAGAAGCTATTAGAATGACTATAGGGGACATCCTTCGATCTTTTTCTTACAATAACGCTTTTGGGGAAAAACTTCGTAAGGCGGAAAATAAAGAAATTACTATTTATGTGACGGAGGGATTTCATCAAGGGAATGCGAGTACCCCAGCCGGTGCCCCAGCCTTTGTAGACTTTTCTGATGGTAAATACAAATTGAAAATATCGAAGGATATCTTATGCAATAGAGCCTGCAAGCCTTTTCTTAAATGGATCCTCTATTGGGAATTGCTTAGGATAGTTTCACCTAAACAGAAAGAAAATCATGAAAAATTTTTAGAGGTCGCAGCTGCCCATGGTGAGACAATGGCTCTGTTTCTTAGTATAAAAACATTAGAAGAACGCAAAGATCATCCTGAGGGCTACAGTTACTCTACTCTTCTTCCTCGGAAGAGTTGGTCTATTTTTGAAGAATACATGATAGATCGAGAAGCAATTAAGGAACAAGATGTTAAAAATTGGCTAAATGGGCAAGAGACTTATCGCAGTGCCTAATAAGTTAACCATCTGCGATTATCTTTTTATGATACTTTTTTAAATATTTAAAAATAAATATAAAATATGATAAGATCTCTTAGGAATATAATCTTGTTTGGAGAGTTTCCACTAATCCTATTGAATAAGATCTGTGAAAATACTACATCTTTCTGTTGTTTTTTTTGATTTTTGTTATTCCTAAAAAAAAAACCTATTTATTTAAAATGTGAACTTTTTTTGAAATAAGAAAGTTTTCTAAATCTTTTTCAATAAGGGATAGGAGGTATTTCGAAAGAGCCGTAATAAGAAATTTTTTTTACCTTGAACTTATAAAAAACATCGATATAAGTTTAAATGTTAATTATAATTTTATTTATATTTAAGATAGCTTTAATTGTAATATTGACATTTATTATTTTTCTTCTGTTTTTCCTTTAGGTATTTCTTCAGAAATATTTGATCTTAAGAACCCTTTTGTCAATCCAAAATCTAAAGGGCTTTCA